>DATMBY010000304.1:0-11188 GCA_035558995.1 Solirubrobacterales bacterium | reverse complement strand
CACCGAGCGCGCGGACCGCGAGCATCGGCGCCGCGCGGCGACCGAGCCGTTTTCCAGTCAGCTGACGATGTTCCGGATCCCCCGCCCGGCTCGCACCATCCGCTTGCTCGGTCGCCGCCGGCGCGAGTCCCACTAACCCGGCCAGCGGGCAGCGAAGTCTCTCGTCGCCTCCTCGGCGGCGAATAGCGTGCGGGCGGATGCCCGACCTCCTCGTCCTCTTCCTCGCCGCCTGCGGCACCGCGCTGGCGACCGGCCTCGGCGCGATCCCGGTCTGGTTCCTCGGCACCCGCGCGGCGGCGCTGACGCCGTTCCTGCTCGGTCTCGCGGCCGGGGTGATGGGGGTGGCCTCGATCGCCGGGCTGCTGATCCCGGCTGCGGAAGAAGGCTCCGCCCTCGACCTGATCGCCGGGCTTGCGCTCGGGGGCGTGCTGCTGGGGGTGGCACGCAGCCGGCTCGACCACGAGTCCGTCTTCATGGGGCGGAGCGGGCCGGGGGCGCGGACCTCGGCCCTGGTCTTCGCCGTCCTCTTCGTCCACAGCCTGCCCGAGGGCCTCGCGGTCGGCACCGCGTATGCCTCCGAACGGGCGGGGCTGGGGCTGTTCGTGATCCTCGCGATCGCGATCCAGAACGTCCCCGAGGGGACGAGCGTCGCGATCCCGATGGAGGCGACGGGCTACGGGCGGGCGCGCCAGTTCTGGGCGGCGGTCGGGACCAGCGCGCCGCAGCCGGTGGGGGCGGTGATCGCCTACCTGGCCGTCGAAGAGGTCAACGCGCTGCTGCCCTTCTCGTTCGCCTTCGCGGCGGGTGCGATGCTGAGCCTGATCGCGATCGAGCTGCTGCCGCAGGCCTACGCGGGCGGGCGCCGGCTGTCTCCGTCGCTGGGCATCGCCATCGGTGCCGGGGTGATGATGGTCCTCGACCTGCTGCTGGCGGTCTGAGGGGGGGGGCAGAACCGCCCCATTCCTTGACAAGACTCGGGCCGGCGAACTACCTTCACCGCGGGTGGTCGATCAGGGGAATTTGCACAATAGAGTTCGTCGCAGCTTTGAGGATCTGCCGGCTAACGCCTCCGACCTGCGGACTCCGCAGGAGATCGAGCTCGAGCACCAGCGCGAGGAACTGCGGATGGCGCAGGAGGCGCGCCGCGGCTTCGGCTGGGTGCGCAAGGGCTTCGTCGCGGTGCTCTCGGTCCTCGTCCTGGTGGCCGTGATGGCCGCTTCTACACTGGCCGTCGGCCTCCTCAGCGGCACCGCCGAACTGGTCGTCCCGGCGCTCTCGGTCCTCGCCGGCTCGGGCGGGGCGGGGGTCTTCTTCTGGCGGATGTACGCGGAGCGGATCCCGGCCCGCGCCTGATCCTCAGAGCAGCGCGAGGACGCCGAGCGCCAGAACCGAGACGGCGACCAGGGCGAGTGCCAGCGCCGTCGTCACCCGGTCGAAGCGGCCGAGCGCGTTCTCGCCCATCAGCTCGCGGTTCTTGGCGAGCGAGCGGATGAACGGCAGCAGGACCAACAGCAGGACGGCGTTCAGCGCCTGGCTGAGGAAGAGGATCTGGATCAGCGGCGCCCCCGGGATCAGCACCAGGCAGGCCGCGACCGCGGTGACGGCGCCGAAGCTGAGGTAGAAGGTTCGCTCTTCGCGAAAGCCGCCGTCGAGGTCGGCGCGGCGGCCGAGGGTCTCGGAGACCGAGTAGGCGGTGGAGAGGGGCACGATCGCCGCCGCCAGCAGCGCCGCGCCGAGGAAGCCGAGGCCGAACAGGGTTGCGGCGGCGCTGCCGGCGACCGGCTCCAGCGCCCGCGCCGCGTCGCCGGCGTCGTCGACGTCGATCCCCTGCGCGTGCAGGGTCGCGGCGCAGGCGACGACGACGAAGAAGCCGATCACGCCGGTCAGGACGGCGCCGACGATCACGTCGGCGCGCTCGTAGCGCAGGTCCTTGACCGTGAGGCGCTTGTCGACCGCGTAGGACTGGATGAAGGCGAGGCCCCAGGGCGCCAGGGTCGTCCCCAGCGTCGCCACCGCGACCAGCAGCGCGTCGCGATCGAGCGGGATGCTCGGCACCACCAGACCCCGCGCCGCTTCGCCCCAGTCGGGGTGGGCGAGGATCCCGGCGACGACGTAGGCGACGAAGACCGAGCTGAGGGCCAGCAGCAGGTGCTCGACCCGGTGGAAGTTCTCGCGCAGGACGAGGATCGAGACCCCGATCGCCGCCAGCGGCACGCTGAGGTAGCGACTGGTCCCGTTCAGCAGCTCCATCGCCGCCGCCACGCCGGCGAACTCGGCGCACAGGGTGCCGGTGTTGGCGACGACCAGCGCCGTCGCGACCAGCGTCGCGGAACGCGATCCGAACCGCTCCCGCACCAGGGTCAGCAGGCCTTTGCCGGTGACGACTCCGAGCCGCGCCCCGACCTCGTGGAAGACGATCAGCGCCGCGGTCGATAGCGCCAGCACCCAGAGCAGCTCGTAGCCGTAGCGGGCGCCGAGGATCGAGTAGGTGGTGATCCCGGCCGGGTCGTCGTCGGAGAGGCCGGCGAGGATGCCGGGCCCGACCACGGCCAGCAGCGCCGCGAGGCCGCCGGTGCGCAGCAGGCGGTGCCGGTGCCGGGCGACGCGCCAGTGGATGTGGCGCCCGGGAGTGCGGTGGGGGAGCGGCACGGGCATACCCTGACGCCGCGGCGGGATAGACTCGCCGCGTACATATCGGTCGGTGGTCAAGGGAAGTCCGGTGCAAGTCCGGCGTGGTCCCGCCACTGTGACCGGGTGGAGGAGTTCGCAGGCGCATCCGCGTCAGCCACTGGGGGTCGACACCTCGTCCCCGGGAAGGCGCGTCCTCCCTGATCCCGGAAGCCAGGAGACCTGTCCCCGGCCCAGCCAAATCAACCCTCGAGGAAAGGGTGGCGTAAATGCCAAGAATCACCCCGTTCCGGCTGGCGGCCGTCTGCGCGCTGGCTCTGTCCATCACGTTCGCCTTCGCCGCGGGCGCCGCCGCGAAGGGCCTGCGGGCCGATCTCCGCGTCGTCGGCAGCGGCGGCAAAGTGCTCGCCGAAAAGACGGTCGCGAGCGCGAACGTCTCCGTCAAGACCAGCCCCAGGGCGACCTGCTTCGGGCAGGGAACCGGCGGCAGCGGCGATGCCGTGCAGCTGCAGGGCAACACGGCGATGGGCCTGCTCGCCAGCGGCGCGAAGACGATCCCGGCGCTGCGGCCGCTCTCGATCAGCGATCACTTCGACTTCGGGCTCGCGCTCTGCGGGATCGGGTCGAGCGTCGCCAGGGGCAGCTCGTCCTGGTACCTGAAGATCAACCACAAGTCGCTGCAGGTCGGCGGCGAGGTGGCGAAGATCAAGGCCGGCGACGACGTGCTGTGGGCGCTGTCGAAGACCGAAGCTCCGGACTTCGAATATCCGGACGAGCTGGCGCTGAGCGTCCCGGACAAGGCGATGGCCGGGAAGTCGTTCACGGTGCGGGTCTGGGCCTACGACGAAAAAGGCCGCAAGAGCCCGCAGGCCGGGGCGAAGGTGACCGGGGCGGCGCAGCCGACCGGCGCCGACGGGCGCACCACGGTGACGCTGAGCAAGCCGGCGAAGCTGATCGCCCGCGCGACGGGGGAGATCCCCTCGGCCCGCGAGGCGGTCTGCATCGGGGGCAAGTGCCCTAAGTGAGCACTCGCCGGGGCACGGCGGTCGTGAGCGCGCTGCTCTGCGCGGCGCTCGCGACCGCCGGCTGCGGCCTCGGCCCCGGCGCCGACGTCGGCGACGTGCAGCTGACGGTGACCCGCGAATACGGCGCCGTGCCGGTGCTCGATACGAGCGTCGCGGCGAGCGAATCCGACACCGTGATGCGGGTCCTGGAAGGCGAGGCGGAGATCTCCACCCGCTACGGCGGCGGCTTCGTCCACTCGATCGACGGCGTTGCCGAGGGGCAGCGGGGGGGCGACCCCTACGACTGGTTCTTCTACGTCGACGGCGTCGAGTCCCCGATCGGCGCCGCCGAGCACGAGGTCGGGGGCGGCGAGCGGATCTGGTGGGACTACCGCGACTGGGTCGCGACGAACCACGTCCCGGCGGTCGTCGGCTCCTGGCCGGCCCCCTTCAGCGACGGGGTCGAAGGGGAGCGGCATCCGGTGGTGATCGAGTGCGAGGGCGGGGGTCCGGCCTGCGACGAGGCGCGCGAAGCGCTCGAGCGCGAAGGCGTCAAGGTCGCCGCGGGCGAGCCCGAGAAGGCGCTCCGGATCCTGGTCGGACCGTGGGCGCGGGTGAGGGAGGACCCCGCTGCGAAGACGATCGAGGCCGGGCCGGCCGAAAGCGGCGTCTTCGCCGACTTCGACTCCGATCAGCTCGCGGCCCTCGACGAGGCGGGGGATGCGGTCAGGAATCTCGGGCCCGCTACGGGACTCGTCGCCGCCACCAGCCGCTACGGGGGCCTGCCGGTCTGGGTCGTGACCGGCGGGACGGCGGCGGCTGTTCGGGCCGCCGCCGAAGCCCTCGACGCGGACCACCTGCGCGACCATTACGCGGTGGCGATCGAGGAGGGCAACGCGGTGCCGTTGCCGCTGGAGGAGCGGTGAAGTCCCCCTTCGCCTACCAGCCGCGCCCGCGGCCGCTGCAGCTGGCCTCGCCCGGCGCGGCCGTCGCCTACCTGGGCACGATCGCCGTCGTCGCCTTCCTCTACTCGAACCCGCTGGTCCTGGTCGCGGCCGGGGTCGCCGCAGTCGTGGCGGGCCTGCTGGCTGGCGCCCGGCGCGCCGTCGAGTTCGCGCTGAAGATGGGCCTCGGCCTGGCCGTGCTCGTGGTCGTCGTCAACGCTCTCGTGGTCAGCCGCGGCGAGACCGTTGTCGCGCGCCTGGGCGACTTCCCCTTTCTCGGGCCCGTCGACATCACCTTCGAGGCGATCGTCGCCGGGCTCTCGATGGGGCTGCGGGCGGCGGTCGTGCTGGTCCTCGGCGCCGTCTACTCGGCCTGCGTCGATCCCGACCGGGTGCTGCGCGCCCTGCGGCCGCTCGCCGGCCGCTCGGCCCTGACCGCGACCCTCGTCTCCCGCCTCGTACCGGTCGCCGCCGCCGACGCCGCCCGCCTGCGCGACGCCGCCCGCCTGCGCGGCCCCGGTGCCGCCGAGGTCGGCAAGGCCCCGCTTGCCCGCCGCCTCCTCGCCGGCTCCCTCGACCGCGCCGTCGACGTCGCCGCCACCCTCGAGCTGCGCGGCTACAGCCTCGACGCGCCGCCGCCCCGCAACCGCCGCGCCCGTTCCCGCTACGACCGCCGCTTCTACGCCGTCGCCGCCCTCCTCCTCGCCGCCGCGATCGCCGGCAAGGCTCTCGGCACCGACGACTTTCAGACCTACCCCGCGGTGGAGATCGGCTTCGGTCCCGCCACCCTTGCCCTGAGCATCCTCATCGCCCTCGCTGGCCTGGCGCCGCTGGGGCGTAAGCCGAAGCGCCGCCATCGAGCGGCCGACGGGACGAAAGTACCCCTATATGGAGGGAAATCGTCCCGTCGGCGTGGGAGCAGGGA
Source organism: Solirubrobacterales bacterium (assembly GCA_035558995.1). Taxonomy (GTDB): domain Bacteria; phylum Actinomycetota; class Thermoleophilia; order Solirubrobacterales; family 70-9; genus VAYN01. The sequence goes on along the minus strand of DATMBY010000304.1, from coordinate 5,687 downwards.
GGTGGCGGGTGTCTGAGCTGGCGATCAGGCGCGGGGCCGCGCCGGCGCTCGCGGTGCGGGGTCTGAGCTACACCTACCCGCAGGCAGCGCAGAGGGCGCTCGAAGACGTCTCCCTCGAGGTGGCGCCGGGGGAGTTCGTCCTCCTCGCCGGTCGCTCCGCCTCCGGGAAGTCGACGCTGCTGAAAGCCGCCTGCGGCTTGGTCCCGCACTTCCACGGCGGCGAGATCGAAGGGGAGGTCCAGGTCGCCGACCTCGACGCGATCGCCGCCGGGCCGGGAGAGCTGGCAGCCGCCGTCGGCTACCTCGCCCAGGACCCCGAGACCCAAGTCGTCTCGACCACCGTCGCCGCCGAGATCGAGCTGCCGCTGGAGATGCGGGGCGACGAGCCCGCCGACCGCGCCCGCGCCGTCGAGGAGGTCGCCCTCGCCCTCGCGATCCCCCACCTCCTCGACCGCAGCGTCGACACCCTCTCCGGCGGCGAGCTTCAGCGGGTGGCCCTCGCCGCCGCCCTCGTCACCCGTCCCCGCCTCATCCTCCTCGACGAGCCAACCTCTCAGCTCGACCCAGTTGCTGGCGACGAGCTGATCTGGCTCCTGCGCCGGCTGAACGAGGAGTGGGGGGTAGCCGTCCTTCTCGCCGAACACCGTCTCGAGCGCTGCCTTGCCGCCGCTGATCGCGTCCTCGCGATGGAGTCCGGCGGCCTCTCCTTCGACGGCCCTCCCACTGAGTTCCTCGCCTGGGCCCAAGACAACGACGCTGCTCTCGAGACTCCCGCCGCGCGTCTCTTCTCCCTCGCCGGCATCGACCCGCTACCCGTCGGCGTCCGCGCTGCCCGCCGGACCCTCGACGACTGTCGAAGGGAGGGCGGGACCCCCTCCGAACGGCTTGTACTTCTCGGGCAGCAGAAACTCGGACGGCCGCCAACGCCCCACCCGAGCAAGTTGAGTGAGGAGGGGGTCCCGCCCTCCCAACCCCCAGCCCTTCGCGCAACCGGTCTATGGGTCGAGCTGGACCGAGGCGAAGACCCCCGTGACGTCCTCAAAGGCATCGACCTGAAGATCAACCGCGGCGAACGCGTCGCCCTGATGGGCCGCAACGGCGCCGGCAAGAGCACGCTGCTGCGAACCGCCGCCGGTCTGCACCAGCCGGTGGCCGGAAAGCTCTCGGTCGACTCGATCGCGCTGCTCACCCAGAACCCCGGCGACTACCTGGTCCGCGAGCGCGTCGGGGACGAGCTGCCGGGCGAGGAGGGCCTGGCGGCGCTGCGGGTCGTCGGCTTGGAGAGCAAGGCGGATGCCGATCCGCGCGACCTCTCCGGGGGCGAGCGGCAGCGGCTGGCGCTGGCGATCGCCCTGGCCGGGCGGCTGGAGGGCGATCAACTGCCCCGCCTCGTCGCCCTCGACGAGCCCACCCGCGGCATGGACCACGCACGCAAAGGCGAGCTCGTCCGCCTGATCGAGGGGCTGGCGCAGCGCGGTGCTGCGGTCGTCGTCGCCACTCACGACGTCGAGTTCGCCTCCGAGTTCGCCGACCGCGTCGTCCTGCTCGGCGACGGCGTCGTCATCGCCGACGGGCCGATGCCCGAGATCCTCTCCGGCGGCTGGTACTTCGCGACCGAGGTGGCGAGGGTGCTCGACCTGCCGGGGGTCGTCACCCCCGAGCAGGGGGCGGCGGCGCTGCGGGAGGAGGCGCCGTGACCTGGGAGGTCGCCAGCTTCCTCATCGTCGGCGCGGTGATCCTCGCCGGCTTCGCCTGGTACGAGCGCTCGCGGCCGCCGGCGCAGGTCGTCGCCCTCGTCGCCGCGCTGGCGGCGCTGGCGATCGCCGGCCGCATCGCCTTCGCCGCCTTCCCCAACGTCAAGCCGACGACCGACATCGTCATCTTCGCCGGCTTCGCCCTCGGCGGCGCTCCCGGATTTGCCGTCGGCGCCCTCGCTGCGCTGGTCTCCAACTTCTGGTTCGGGCAGGGGCCGTGGACGCCGTGGCAGATGGCGGGATGGGGGCTCTGCGGCGTCCTCGGTGCCCTGCTGGCGCTCGGGGTCCGCAACGCCGGCCGCCTCGCCCTCGCGGCAACCTGCGGTTTTGCTGGCATTTTGTACGGCGCTCTGCTGAACTTCTCGCTTATGGCGACGTACGGTGGGGACCTCTCGTTGCGGCACTTCCTCGTGCTCGAGGCGCGGGCGATCCCGTTCGAAATCGCCCACGTCCTCGGCAACGTGGCGCTGGCGCTGGTCGCCGGGCCGGCGATGGTGCGGATGCTGGTCCGCTTCCGCGAGCGGTTCGAATGGCAGCGCGGCGGCCGCGCGGCGCCGCCCGCCCGCCCCTCGGGCCGGCTCGGCGGCGCCCTGCGCAGCGGCGGCGTCGCCGCCCTGCTCCTCGTCGCGCTCGTTGCCCTGAGCCCAACACCGGCCCATGCCTCCTCGGTCAGCCACGCGGCCGACTGGCTTGAGTCGGTGCAGAACGGGGACGGCGGCTTCGGCCCCTCCGCCAGCGACGAATCCGGGACCGCGACCACCTGCTGGGTGATGCTGGGGCTGGAGGCCGCCGGCCGCAACCCGCTCGACGTCACCTCGGCCAAAGGGCGGACCCCGGTCGACTTCCTGCGCCGGGAAATCGGCTCGATCGGCAGCCCCGGCGACCTCGCCCGTACGATCCTCGCGCTGGAGGGAGCGGGGGTGGACCCGCGCGGCTTCGCCGACCACAACCTGGTCTCGGAGCTGCTGGCGAGCCGGCGCGACAACGGCTCCTACCATGGCTGGCCGAACTCGACCGCCTTCGCGGTGATCGCCCTGCGGGCCGCCGGGGTCGACGGGGTGCAGAAGTCCCTCGACTGGCTGCGCAAGGTCCAGAACGAGGGCGGTGGCTGGGGCGACACCCCCGGCTCGCCCAGCACCACCGACGGCACCGGCGCCGTCATGCAGGCGCTCTCGCCGGACTCCAAGGCCGCCGGCCACGGGCTCTTCTACCTGCGCCACCAGGCGCAGCGGAAGGGCGGCGGCTTCCCGCTCGGCGGCAACGGCACCGTCAACACGATGTCCACGGCCTGGGCGATCCAGGGGATCCTCGCCGTCGGCGGCGACCCCGGCTCGTTCCGCCGCGGCGGCGCCAGCGCCCCCGAGTACCTCGCGCACAACCAGCGCGCCGACGGCTCCTACCGCTACGCCAACCCCGACCAGACCGCCTCGGAGGTCGCCAACCAGACGCCGGTCTGGGTCACCGGCCAGGTCCTGGTCGCCGCCGCCGGCAAGTTCTACCCCGTTGCCGCTCCCCCGCGGGCGCCGGAGCCGAAGGGGGGGGCGAAGAGCTCCTCGGGGTCGGGCGGCGCCTCTCCCTCGCTGACCGTCCCCCCGTCGGGATCCCCTCCCTCGGAGTCGGACCTGAAGCGGTTCTTCGAAAACTCCCAGGGAGGCTCCGCCGCCGGTGCGCCCCCAGCCGATGCAGGCGCGGGCGCGGGCGGCGGCGGTGGTGGTGGTGGTGGCAAGGGGGCCGCCCCCGGTGCCACCGGCGGGCTGCCGGAAATCCCGGCGACCGGCGGATCGGTCCCGGAGGGGGACCTGGGAAGCGTGCCGAATACCTTGAGCGCCCAGGCCTCCGGCGAACCCGCCTCGGAGACGACCGGGGGCGACTCCGGCAGCAGCACCGCCGGGGCGATCCTCCTCGGCCTCCTCGCCGGCTGCGTTCTCTTCGGCGCCGGCCTTGCCGGTCGTCGCGGGTGGATGCGCTGGCGCTACGGGCTTTAGGGAGCACTTTTTTCACAGACTTGGCGCCCAACCGGCACCTTCATGTCTTGTTTCGTTACAGACAAAGAATTACGGTAGGCTCATGACGGTGATGATGCCCCGGCAGAACTGGACCGACGAACGCCTCGACCACTTCGAGAAGTCGGTGAACGAACGCTTTGACCGGGTCGACGAACGCTTTGACCGAATCGACGAACGCTTCGACCGAATCGACGAGCGCTTCATCGAGATCAACAAGCGATTCGAGCTTGTCGACAAGCGGCTTGACCGCGTGGACGAAGACATCCGCGAACTGCGGCAGGCGGTGACTCGACTGAGCGAGAGCATGAACAGAAACTTCATCGCCATGGCGATGCTGGTCGTAGCGGCGGTTGTCTTCTTCTAGAAGAGCCTCGCTATACCCTCGACGGATGGACGTCGAGACCGCGATCCGCACTCGCCGCACCCACAAGGCCTTCGGACCGGAGCCGCTGCCGCGCGAGCAGATAGACGAGCTGCTGGAGCTCGCCAGCTGGGCGCCCAACCACAACCTCACCGTTCCCTGGCGCTTCCGGGTGATCGGGTCGGAGACGCTGCGGCGCCTGAAGGAGGTCGCCGGGCCGGAGGGGGCGGCAAAGCTCGACCGCGCCCCGACCCTGATCGTCGTCTCCTGCGTCCTCAGCGGCGACCCGGTCGAAGAGGAAGAGGATCTGCACGCGACCGCCGCCTCCTCCTACATCGTCCTGCTCGCCGCCCACGCCCGCGGCCTCGCCGGCTACTGGCGCACCCCCGGCATCCTCCGCGGGGCCGAGGGACGGGCCGCCGTCGGCCTCCCCGACGAGGAGCGCTTCGTCGGCCTCCTCCACCTCGGCCACCCGCGCCAGGAGAAGCCGCCGCCCGAGCGCCCCGGCGCCGACCGCACGACCTCCTACCTCGACTGAGATGACCATCCACCCGAAAACCTGCCTCGCCTGATGCTGACCCGCGCCCGCGCCATCGAGGAGATCGCCGGCAAGCGCTTCGAGGTGGTCGTGATCGGCGGCGGCGTCACCGGGGCCGGCGTCGCCCTCGACGCCGCCTCGCGCGGCTACTCGGTTGCCCTGCTGGAGCGCGGCGACTACGCGGTCGGCACCTCCAGCCGCTCCTCGAAGATGGTCCACGGCGGCCTCCGCTACCTGCAGAACTTCGACCTCGGCCTGGTCCGCGAGGCGCTGCTGGAGCGGCAGCTGATGGTCCGCCTCGCCCCGCACCTGGTCTACCCGACGCCGTTCCTCGTCGCCGCCCTGGGGGAGGAGCGGCGCGACCGCAAACTCGGCCTCGGGCTGAACATGTACGACGTGATGGCGACCAGCCGCGCCGGCCGCAGACGGCGCCAACGGCACTCGGGCGAGATCGAGGACGACTACTACTGGTCCCCCGACCGCCACCGCACGATCGATGCCGAGGAGGTCCTGGATCTGGTGCCGGCGCTGGCCTCGCGCGAACCGCACGACGCCTACCTCTTCTACGACTGCCAGACCGACGACGTCCGCCTCGTCCTCACCGTCCTCGGCGAGGCCGAGCGCTTCGGCGCGGTGATGCTGAACGGCGCCGAGGTGACCGAGGTGCTCTCGACGGACGGCAAAGCCACGGGGGTCGCCTTCGTCGAGGAGTCCTCCGGCGAGCGGATGGAGGTCGGCGCCGACCACGTCGTCAACGCCACCGGCGTCTTCGCCGACCAGGTCCGGCCCGAGGAGCTGCTGGGCGAGGAGGACGTGCCGCGGATCGCGCCCAGCCGCGGCACCCACCTGCTGATCGACTCCGAGCAGCTGCCGATGGGCAAGGCGGCCTGCATCGTCCCGGCCGGCGAAGGGCGGATGATTTTCTCCCTGCCCTGGTACGGGCGCACGCTGGTCGGAACCACCGACAACGACTTCGACGGCGACACCACACACCCGCGCCCGGCCGAGGCCGACGTCGAGTACCTGCT
>DATMBY010000303.1:0-11062 GCA_035558995.1 Solirubrobacterales bacterium | reverse complement strand
CAGGCCAGTCGGCGCGACTCCTTCTGCGCGTACATCCGCACGTCGGCGAGCTGCATCGCCTCCGCCGGCGAGTCCGCCTCCTCCGGGACCGAGGCGATTCCCCAGGCGGCGCTGAGGTCGAAACCCTGCCCCTTCGAGGTGAGCGCTTCGGCAGCGGCAACCGCGATCTCGTCGCGCCGCTCGAGACCCAGCTCGACGACTCCCCCGTCGACCAGGACGAGGAACTCGTCGCCGCCGAGCCGGTAGCCGGTGGCGGGCGACTCGACCGCGCCTTTCAGGCGCTTGCCCAGCATCGCCAGCATCTTGTCGCCGGCGGGATGGCCGAAGTTGTCGTTGTAGCGCTTGAAGCCGTTGAGGTCGAGCAGGATCAGCGTCAGCGGCGCCCCCGGCGAGCGTTCCCGCAGCTCGAGGTCCATCCGCAGCCGCGCCTGGCTGCCGAGGCCGGTGAGGGGGTCGGTGCGGACCTGTTCCAGCAAGCGAGTGTTCTCACGCAGGCTGAGGGCCAGGCGCCCGATCACCGCCAGCATCGTCAGCGACCAGAGGATCGTGGTCAGGGCGCTGGAGCTGTGCAGGTACTGGAGGACGCCGAGGACGATCATCGCCCCCGCGACGATCCCCGGCACGATCATTTCCCGCCAGCCGTCGAAGCGGGCGTCGGGGAGGATGCGGTCCGCCTGCGGCTGCCAGGCCTCGGCCCCGAGGAGGACCGCGGAGAAGAGGTAGATCGGTTCGACCCAATCGCCGCCGGGAAGGGTGGCTTCGTAGCTCTGCAGGGTGAAGGCGACGTCCGCCACCGCCATCACCGCTAGGCCGCCGAGAAGCAGGGTCCAGGTCCGTCCCGGACGCCAGCGGGTGAGGGCTATCACCCCGACGATCAGCGAGACCAGGAGCACGTCGCCGAAGGGGTAGGCGAGGGTGGTCGCGACTTCGATCGTGCTGCCGCTGGTGCGGTCGGCGACGAACTCGAAGAGCAGGGCGGCGCCGAGGGCGGCGGTACCGAGGGCGGCGATCAGGCCGTCCATCCAGAGCCGCCGGTCGAGCTCGTGGGCGCGGGCCCGGACCAACAGGTAGAGGCCGAGCACCGCCAGCGGGTAGAAGGCGAGGTAGCCGATGTCGGCAGGCGAGGGATAAGGGGCGTTGGCATTTCCTTCGATGTAGAGGGTCCACCAGATCTCACCGGCGCCCCAGGCGAAGATCGAGGCGCTGATCGCCAACCAGGCGGCCCGCTCGGGACCGCCGCGCAGCGCCCGCGTCAGGCAGGCGAGGGCGGCGCAGAGGACCACCGCGTCATAGGCGACCCCGTTGATTGCGACGTCGAGACCGGGGCCTCCGATCCCGATCCAGTCGTGGACGATGACCAGGGCCGCGCCGCCGAAGAGGACTGCCGCAATTGCTTTCCGCACACAGGCGTATCGGCACGGCTTGCACGGTTCTCTAGACTTGGAGGAGATGAAGGCAGCAATTCACCCCAATTACACCCTTGCCAACGTGCATTGCTCGTGCGGCAACCAGTTCTACACGCGTTCCACGAAAGAGGATCTGCACGTAGAGCTCTGCTCCGAGTGCCATCCCTTTTACACCGGCAAGCAGAAGCTGGTCGACACCGGTGGCCGCGTCGAGCGCTTCCAGCGCCGCGCCGCCAAGCACAGGGCTGGGAAGTAGCCCGTGAGCCCGCCGTCGGGCTCGGCACTGGCATCCCACCAAACCCCCTCCGGCAACGGAGGGGACCCCTTGCGCATGCCTGACGGGGCGCTCGTCGCCAAGCGCGACGCCCCGGTCGGCGGCCAAGCCGTGCTCGAGGGCGTGATGATGCGCGGCGTCTCGGTCTGGGCCGTCGCCGTCCGCACGCCCGAGGGGCAGATCGAGGTCGAGTCCGAGCCGCTCGTCCCCTGGGCCCAGCGCCACCGGGCCTGGCGCCTGCCGGTGATCCGCGGCGTCGTCGCCCTCGGTGAGTCGCTGAAGATCGGCTTCAAAGCGCTGGCGATCTCCGCCAACGCCCAACTCGACGAGGACGAGGAGGGCGAGAAGGAGGAGATCGGCGGCTGGGTCTGGGGCCTGACGATCGTCCTCTCGATGCTGCTGGCGATCGGGCTCTTCTTCGTCGTCCCGGTCGGCCTCACCAGCCTGATCAAGGATCAGCTGGGCTCACCGTTCCTCTTCTGGCTGGTCGAGGGAGTGCTGCGGACCGGCATCTTCATCGGCTACATCCTCGCGATCAGCAAAATGCCCGACCTGCGGCGGGTCTTCGAGTATCACGGCGCCGAGCACAAGACCATCTCTTGTTACGAGGCCGAAGACGAGTTGGTGCCCGCTCGGGCGAAGCTCTACTCGCGCCTGCACCCGCGCTGCGGGACCAGCTTCCTGCTGATCGTGATGGTGCTGGCGATCTTCGTCTTCGCCCCGCTCGGGCTGCCGGCCTGGTACTGGCTGGTGGCCTCCCGCATCCTCGGCATCCCGCTGATCGCCGGCCTCTCCTACGAGGTGATCAAGTGGGCGGGGAAGAACCGGCGCAAACGCTGGGTGCGGGCGGTGATGTGGCCGGGTCTGATGCTGCAGAACCTGACCACGCGCGAGCCCGACGAAGAGCAGCTGGCGGTGGCGATCGCCTCTCTGAATGCGGTATTGGCTCGGGAGACTCCCGAGGAGGCCGCGAAAAAGCCCCATATTGAGATTGTGGCCTAGGGGGCGGGGGTGGGGGTCCCCTCTCCGGACACATCTCGCTATGGCTCGATGTTGAGTGTCCTGAGAGGGGACCCCCACCCCCGCCCTGAGTAGTCGTGCCGTAGCTATGTTGTGGCCATGATCGAGGCGTTGGTCCAGCAGATAGAGGGGCGGTTCGCTGAGTTGGAGGCGCAGATGTCCGACCCGGCGGTGATTTCGGACCGCGAGCGTTATGCCGCGGTTGGGCGGGAATATCGGGAGCTGCGCGAGGCGAGCGAGCTGGCGGGGAGGTGGCGGACGCTGCGGGACGACCTCGAGGGGGCGCGGGAGCTGCTGGCCGAGGGCGAGGACGAGGAAATGCGGCAGCTGGTCGAGGAGGCGCCGGGGCAGCTGGAGGAGCTGGAAGAGGAGATCCGCCTGGCGATGGTCGAGCGCGACCCCAACGACGCCAAGAACGTGATCGTCGAGATCCGCGCGGGGACCGGCGGCGACGAGGCGGCGCTGTTCGCGGGAGACCTCTTCAAGATGCTGAACCGCTACGCCGACGAGCTCGGCTTCGCGATCGAAGTCCTCTCCCAGAGTGGCTCCGAGGCCGGCGGCTTCAAGGAGGTCACCTTCGAGGTCAAGGGCGAGGGGGCCTACTCGGTCTTCAAGTTCGAGGGCGGGACCCACCGCGTGCAGCGAGTGCCGGAGACCGAGTCCCAGGGGCGGATCCACACCTCGACCGCAACCATCGCGGTGCTGCCGGAGGTCGAGGAGGTCGAGGTCGAGATCGACCAGAACGACCTCCAGATCGACGTCTACCGCTCCTCGGGTCCGGGAGGACAGTCGGTCAACACCACCGACTCGGCGGTGCGGATCACCCATAAACCGACCGGGATCGTCGTCTCGATGCAGGACGAGAAGTCCCAGCTTCAGAACAAGGAGCGAGCGATGCGGGTGCTGCGGGCGCGGCTGTACGAGCGCGAGCTGGCCGAGCAGCAGGCGAAGATCGCCTCCGAGCGCAAGGCCCAGGTCGGCAGCGGCGAGCGCTCGGAGAAGATCCGCACCTACAACTTCCCCCAGGGCCGGGTCACCGACCACCGGATCAAGCACACCTCCCACAACCTCGAGGGAGTGCTGGCCGGGCAGCTGGGCGAGTTCACCGATGCGCTGTCGGCCGAGGAGAAGCGGCAGAGGCTTCAGGCTGCCGCCGTAGGCTGACGTGTGTGACCTGCGGATTTCGGCGTCCTCAGTCGCTCGCGTGCAGAGCACGCCACGCTCCCTGCGTCCTTGAACTCCTTGGTCACACCCGCCAGTAACGCAAGACAAGCCCTGGGTGCGGCTCTAGATGCGCTTCAGGCGGCCAGGATCGAAACCCCCCGCCTGGATGCCGAACTTCTGTTGGCGGAGGCCACGGGAAGCGACCGGGCGGCGCTGATCGTTGACGGGGAGGTGCCAGCGGCCGCTGCGCGTCGCTTTGGCGAGATGGTGCGGCGGCGGCTGCGGCGGGAGCCGGTGGCCTACATCGTCGGCCGCAAAGGCTTCCGGAACATCGAGCTGGCGGTCGATCGGCGGGTTTTGATTCCCCGTCCGGAGACGGAGCTGCTGGTCGAACTGGCGCTGGAGCTGCGGCCGGCGAGCGTGCTCGACGTCGGCACCGGCTCGGGCGCGATTGGCCTCGCGATCGCCGACGAGTTGCCCGACTGCGCGGTGACCGCCACGGACACCTCGCCCCGGGCGCTCGAAGTCGCTCGGGCCAATGCCGAGCGCCTCGGCCACGCCGCCCGGGTTCGCTTCCTCGACGGCACGCTGCCAGAGGCCGGCGATTTCGACCTCGTCCTCGCCAACCTCCCTTACGTCGCCGAGCGCGACTGGCCTGCCCTCCAGCCCGAGGTGACCCAATGGGAGCCCCCCGAGGCGCTCCTCGCCGGCCCCGACGGCCTCGACGCCTACCGCTCCTTCATTCCCGCGTGTGGTCGGGATTTGGCCTCCTATGCAGGCCGGACCTCAACCACGCTTGCGGTAGAGGTGGGGGAGGGGCAGGCGGATGCGGTGGCGGCGTTGATGGAGGAGGCCGGGTTTGGTGAGAGCGAGACGCGCCGGGACCTCGCCGGGATCGAGCGGGTCGTCGTCGGGCGCGTAGGCGAGGCGGCATGACCGAGACGATTCGACTCCGCAGCGGTGAGGCGCAGGTCGCCCGGAAGGCGCTCGAACGCTGCATCGTCGGCGGCGACGTAGCCGTCTTCCCCGCCGACGGCCTCTACGGGCTCGCCTGCGACCCCCTCGACCCCGGTGCGATCGCGAAGATCCACCGGCTGAAGGGGCGCGACGACGGCAAGCCGTCGGCGGTCATGTACTTCTCCCCGCTGGCGATCCGGGAGCTCGTCTCCCAGCTCGGACCGCGGACGAAAGCGGCGGTCAGCGCCCTGATGCCGGGGCCGGTGACGCTCGTCGTCGCCAACCCGCAGCGGCGCTACCCGCTCGCCTGCCGCCAGGATCCCCAGCAGCTCGGCATTCGCCTGATCGGAGGGGCGCTGGGGGGGACGATGTGCCCGGTCTTCCAGACTTCGGCCAACCTCAGCGGCGAGCCGGCGCCGGCTCGCTTCGAGGACGTGCCGGCGTCGATCCGCGACGGCTCCGACCTGGCGATCGACGGCGGCGAGCTTCCCGGCCTGCCCTCGACCGTCGTCGACATCACCGCGATCGAGGAGGACGGCGGCTGGCGGATCCTCCGCGACGGCGCCCTCTCCCCCGGCGACCTCGCCAGCAAGCTGGCCTCGGTCGGCCTGGGCTAGCAGCCCGGGTGGCCCGGGTAGGGCAGGTGGACGAGCCGCTGGGACATGTTGTCGTCCTCGTTTGACTCGAAGAGGTGTTCCTTGGGGTCGACGATCATCCGGTAGGCGAAGCAGCCGCGCAGGCCGTGGACGTCGATCCACTGCTGGTGGTAGGCGGCGGGGTAGATGTCCGACCAGCCGACCGAGGTCCCGAGCCGCACCCGGTCCTGGAAGGGGTTCTGGTTGCAGCCGGGGTAGACCCAGCTCTCGGGGGAGCGGCGACCGGGGCGGGTGTGAGCGAGATCGCGCAGGCAGTAGTTGAGCTTCGGGCTGGCGCGGACCACGTCGCCCACCTCGCCGTCGGGCCCCACCCGCCGCAGCTCGAAGTTCGCCAGCTGGTGGACCTTCCAGTAGGAGCCGCCGAAGTAGGTGCCGACGTAGGTGAAGTGCAGCTTCGCCTCGGTCGGGAGAACGAGGTGGCCGCCGCCCTTCTTGTAGATCCACTGCTTGACCCGCATCGAGCGGGGGCCGTCGCGGCGGCCGTGCAGCTCCATCGGGCCCTTGCCGCGGCTCTCGACGTCGCTGGTCGCCCGCAGCAGCACGTGACCCCCGACCCTTTCGGCGTAGATCTCGCTCGGCGGGGCGATTCGCAGGTTCGGGCAGAGGAGGGAGCGGGCCTGGGCGGTATCGCAGGGATTCTCGACCGCGGCTGCGGCGTCGAGCGGCAGCGCCAGCGCGAGCGTCAGCGCCGCTGAAGCGAGCAGGATGCGGCTTCTCACCGCGGCCAGGATATCCCTACCCGTTGCTATGGTCGCCCGACGATGGCTGAGGTGCCTGACAACTTCCAGACCGCGCCGCTCGCCGAGGTCGATCCCGAGATCGCCGGCGTGCTCGAGGCGGAGCTGAGGCGCCAGCAGCGGACGCTGGAGATGATCGCCTCGGAGAACTTCGTCCCGCAGGCGGTGCTGGAAGCGGTCGGCTCGGTCCTCACCAACAAGTACGCCGAGGGGTACCCCGGCCGGCGCTACTACGGCGGCTGCGAGGAGGTCGACGTCGCCGAGCAGCTGGCGATCGACCGCGCCAAGAGGCTGTTCGGCGCCGAGCACGCCAACGTCCAGGCCCACTCCGGCGCCCAGGCCAACAACGCGGTCTACATGGCGCTGATGGAACCGGGGGACACCTTCCTCGGCCTCGCCCTGGATCACGGCGGCCACCTCAGCCACGGGATGAAGATCAACGTCAGCGGCAAGCTCTACCACCCGGTGCCCTACCACGTGCGTCGCGAGGACTACCTCGTCGACATGGACGAGGTCGCGCGGCTGGCGGAGGAGCACAGGCCGGCGCTGATCGTCACCGGCTGGTCCGCCTACCCGCGCCAGCTCGACTTCGCCGCCTTCCGTGAGATCGCCGACTCCGTCGGGGCGAAGCTGATGGTCGACATGGCCCACTTCGCCGGCCTCGTCGCCGCCGGCGAGCACCCGAACCCGGTCGAGCACGCCGACGTCGTCACGACGACGATCCACAAGACCCTCGCCGGCCCCCGCAGCGGCATGATCCTCTCGCGCGAGGAGCACGCGAAAGCGATCGACAAAGCGATCTTCCCCGGCCAGCAGGGGGGGCCGCTGATGCACACGATCGCCGCCAAGGCGGTGGCGCTGCAGATCGCCTCGGGCGAGGGCTTCCGCCGGCGCCAGCGGCAGACGATCGCCAATGCGCGGGCGCTCGCCGCCGGCCTCGAAGCCGGCGGGGTGCCGGTGCTCACCGGCGGCACCGATGTCCACCTCGTCCTCGTCGACCTCACTCCGACCGGCCTCGACGGCCAGGCCGGGGAGGACCGCCTCGACGCGGTAGGGATCACCGTCAACCGCAACGCGATCCCCTTCGACCCGCGCCCGCCCATGAACCCCTCGGGGCTGCGGATCGGCACCCCGGCGCTGACCACCCGCGGGATGGGCGAGGAGGAGATGACCGAGATCGCCGAGGTGATCGTCGCCGCCCTCGGCTCCGACTTCGAGTCCTCGCAGGAGGACCTGCGCGCCCGCACCGGCGCCCTGATGGACCGCTTCCCGCTCTACGCCGAGCTGGCTGCAACCGTTTAAGCCCATGAAGGTGTGGGTCGACATGAGCGCGCCTGCGCACGTGCTGGTGCTGCGCCCGATCATCGAGCGGCTGCGCGGCGAAGGGCACGAGGTCGAGATCACCTCCCGCGACTACGCCCAGACCCAGCCGCTGCTGGCGCTCCACGGAATGGACCACATCCCGATCGGGCGCCACGGCGGCGCTTCGCGACTGCGCAAGGCCTACAGCCTCGCCTCCCGCAGCGCCGGGATGTTGAAGTTCGGCCGCGGCCGCGGCTTCGACCTGGCGCTGGCCCACGGCTCCAACGACCTCGCGATCGCGGCGAAGACGCTCGGCGTCCCCGAGGCGAACATGCACGACTACGAGTACGCGGTGACCCAGCACCGGATCGGTTGCCGCCTCGCCCGGCGGGTGATGTTCCCGGACTCGGTCCCGCTCGAGCGGCTGCGCCGCTTCGGCGTCGGCGAGGAGAAGTACTTCCCGTACCCAGGGCTGAAGGAGGAGTACTACCTCTTCGACTTCGAGCCCGACGCCGAGGCGCTGCGGCGACTCGGGGTCGAGGAGGAGCGCGTCGTCGTCATCGTCCGCCCGCCGCCCGACGTCTCCCTCTACCACCGCAAGTCGAACCCGCTCTTCCCCAAGGTGCTCGACCGCCTCGGCCGCGACGAGGGGATCCACGCGGTGGTGCTGCCCCGCACCGTGGCCCAGCGCGAGTTCATCACCGGCCTCAAGCTGCCCTCGGTGATCGTCCCTCCGGGCGCGGTCGAGGCGCAGAGCCTGGTCGCCCTCGCCGACCTCGTCGTCTCCGCCGGCGGCACGATGAACCGCGAGGCCGCCGCCCTCGGCACCCCCGTCTACACCACCTACGGCGGCCGCCTCGGCGGCGTCGACGAAGCGCTGATCCGCTCCGGGCGCCTGCGGCCGCTGACCGACTCGCGCGCGGTCGAGCTGCGGAAGCGGACGGCGGAGACGGCCCCCACACGGCGCGACCCCGCCCTCCTGGTCGAGACCATCCTCGGTACCGTCGGAGCCCACCCATCGCGCGAAGAGACCCATCCCGTAACCCCCTCCTGAGCGAGCTGCCCGAGGCCGAGGCCGGCCTCGAAGAACTCGTCGCTCCCGCGGCGGAGGGCGACCCGCGGCCGATCGACCCGGTCCTGCGGGCGCTCGACGTCCTCATCTCCGCCTCGATCCTGTTCGTCCTCTCGCCGCTGCTGGGCTTGATCGCGCTGGTCATCGCGCTCGATTCCGGGCGCCCGGTCCTCTACCGCGGCGCCCGCGTCGGCAAGGCCGGCCACCTCTTCTGGATGTACAAGTTCCGGACCCTGAAGCCAGACGCGGAAACCCGCCTCGGCCCCTACTACGGGGAGGAGCTGACGCGGCGGACCGAGGAGGAGAGGACCCGGATCGGCGGGGTCCTGCGGAAGACCCACCTGGACGAGGTGCCGCAGCTGTGGAACGTGCTCCGCGGCGACATGTCGATCGTCGGCCCGCGCCCGATCAGGCCGCGCTTCTTCGCCGAGCTCTGCGAGGAGATCCCGATGTACTGGCAGCGCCTCGTCGTCCGACCGGGGCTGACCGGCTTCGCGCAGACACGGATGGGCCGCGAGCCGTCCTGGGCGGAGAAGCTCGCGCACGACCTCGAGTGGATCGCCGACCGCTCCGTCGGCCTCTACCTGCGCATCGTCGCCGCGACCGCCTGGCGCGTGCTCCGCCAGTCCGTCCGCGGGCTGGTCGGATCCCGGACGTAGACTGGCGGGCCATGTGCGGGATCTGCGGAATCGCCTCGCCGCGGGGCGCCGACCCCGCCCGGCTGGCAGCGATGAGCGCGACCCTCGTGCACCGCGGGCCCGACTCGGACGGGGCCTGGGTGGACGGGGCGGTCGGCCTCGCCGCGCGCCGCCTCTCGATCATCGACCTCGAGACCGGCGACCAGCCGCTGACGAACGAGGACGGGTCGGTCGTCGTGGTCCAGAACGGGGAGATCTACAACTACCGCGAGCTCCGCGCCGAGCTCGAGGCGCAGGGGCACCGCTTCCGCACGCACGGCGACACGGAGGTGCTCGCGCATCTCTACGAGCAGCACGGCGACGGCTTCGCGCCGCTGCTCCGGGGCATGTTCGCCGTCGCGATCTGGGACGGGCGGACGGAACGGCTCGTCCTCGCCCGCGACCGCTTCGGGATCAAGCCGCTCTACTACCGCCCCGACGGGGGCGGGCTCGAGTTCGCGTCCGAGCTGCGCGCGCTGCCTCGCGGCGAGGTGGACGCCGACGCGCTCGAGGCCTTCCTCGCCTTCAACTCCGTCCCGGCCCCGCTCTCGATCCTGCGCGGGACGCGGAAGTTGCCGCCCGGGCACCTGCTCGTCTGGGAGGGCGGCGAACCGCGGCTCGAGCGCTACGCGCGCCCGGCCCCGGTCGACGCCTCGGCGGTGCGCCGCGAGTCCGAGGACGAGCTCGCCGAGGAACTGCGGGAGCGGTTGCGCGACTCCGTACGCGCGCATCTCGTCGCCGACGTGCCGGTCGGCGTCCTCCTCTCGGGCGGGGTCGACTCGTGCCTGCTCACCGCGTTCGCGGCCGAGCTGTCCGGCGAGCCGGTGCGCACGTTCACGATCGGCTTCCGTGAACGCTCGTTCGACGAGACGGCGCCCGCGCGGCTCGTCTCGGAGCGCTATGGCACCGAGCATCGCGAGCTCGTGCTCGAGCCCGACGCTGGACTGCTCCTGCCCGCGCTCGCCGACGCGTTCGACGAGCCGTTCGCCGACTCGTCCGCCCTCCCGACCTACCTCGTCTCCGAGCTCGCGGCCCGCGACGTGAAGGTCGCGCTCTCCGGCGAAGGTGGCGACGAGCTCTTCGGCGGCTACGAGACCTACGCGGCCGACCTGCTCGCGCAGCGCGCGGGCTTCGCCGCCCGACTGGCGCGACCGCTGGTCGAGCGACTTCCGATCTCGACCGCGAAGGCGAGCTTCGACTACCGCGCGAAGCGGTTCGTCCGGGCGGCGCACCTGCCGCCGCTCGAGCGGCATCACGGCTGGAAGGAGATCTTCTCGCCCGACCTGCGGGCGGAGCTGACCGGGAACGACGGCAAGACGGATCCCGTCGACCGGCTGCGCGCGCGCTACGCGGAGACCGAGGGCGCCGAGCTGCTCGCGCGGCTGCAGGACGTCGACCTCGGCACCTACCTCGTCGACGACCTGCTCGTGAAGACCGACCGCGCCTCGATGGCGCACTCGCTCGAGGCGCGCGTGCCCTTCCTGGACACCGCCGTCGCCGAGTTGGCGCTCGCGCTGCCGACGCGGCTGAAGGTACGAGGGCTGCGCAAGAAGGTGCTGCTGCGGAAGGCGGCCGAGCCGCTGCTGCCCGCCGAGATCGTCAAGGGCCGCAAGCGCGGCTTCTCGATCCCGGCAGCGGCCTGGCTGCGCGGCGAGCTGGAGCCGTTCGCGCGGGACGTCCTCGCGGCGGACACGATCGCACGCCAGGGCTACTTCCGGCCTGCGGCGGTGACGCGGCTCCTCGACGACCACGTCGCCGGCCGCGAGGACCTGAGCCGCCAGCTCTGGGGCCTGCTCG
>DATMBY010000302.1:0-2903 GCA_035558995.1 Solirubrobacterales bacterium | reverse complement strand
TCGCCAAGGCCTGCGCCTCCTCGGCGCTGATGCTGATGGTCCAGGAGCTGGGGACGCTGCCGATCCAGCTGTTCGGCTCCGAGGAGCAGAAACAGAAGTGGCTGCCGAAGTGCGCCAGCGGCGAGTGGTCGCCGGCCTTCGCGCTTTCCGAGCCGGAGGCGGGCTCGGACCCTGCCGCGATGCGGACCAGCGCCGTGCGCGACGGCGACGGGTGGGTGATCAACGGCCAGAAGGCCTGGATCTCCAACGCGACGATCGCCGACTTCTACGTCGTCTTCGCGACCACCGACCGCGCCAACCGCCGCACCAGCGCTTTCGTCGTCGAGAAGGACGCGCCCGGCTTCGACCCCGGCAAGCTCGAGCACAAGCTCGGGATCAAGGGCTCGCCGACCGGCTCGCCGAGCTTCACCGACGTCCGCGTCCCGCATGAGAATCTGATCGGCGAGGAGGGCAAGGGGCTCGCGGTCGCGCTGGGCACGCTGGAGCGCACCCGGCTCGGCGCCGCCGCGCAGGCGGTCGGGATCGCCCAGGGCGCGACCGACTACGCCAACGGTTACGCCGCCGAGCGGATCGCCTTCGGCAAGCCGATCAACCAGCTGCAGGCGATCCAGTTCAAGCTCGCAGATATGGAGACCGGCACCGCCGCCGCCCGCGAGCTCCTCTACAAAGCCTGCTCGATGGCCGACCGCCCCCAACGCCCGGCCGACCTCGGCAAGTGGACCTCGATGGCGAAGCTCTTCGCCTCCGACAACGCGATGAAGGTGACCGTGGAGGCGATCCAGGTCCTCGGCGGCTACGGCTACGTCAACGAGTACCCGGTCGAGCGGATGATGCGCGACGCCAAGATCACCCAGATCTACGAGGGCACGAACGAGATCCAGCGCGTGGTCATCGCCCGCTCGATGTCCTGAGCCTCGCCGCCAGACGCACATATTTCTTTACTGGCTGGGCAGCCAGTATTAATCAGCCGCATTCCGCTTGCTGATGCGATTTCGCGCGATTGGAATACCTGTCCAATTCGACACGAAATCGCGATAAAGTTGCAGTTGGATCAAGGCGGGCAGGCTTTGGGAGAGATCTCGCAAGATCCGGGAAATCGACCTGGCGGGCCGACATTCCTTCTGGACCTCCAGACAGGAGCGAGTGACCACTTCCAAACTTCATCCGGCAGAGGTACGACCCCGTGTCCACGGGCGCTCTGTGCTGGTCGGCGGCGAGAAGTTCCACGTGCGCGGGGTCACCTACGGGACCTTCCGCGGTGAGGACGGCTCCTCGTTCCCGCCCCCGGAGCGGGTGCGGGAGGACTTCGCGGCGATGGCGGCGGCGCGGATCAACGCCGTCCGCACCTACGTCCCGCCGCCGGCCTGGCTGCTCGACGCCGCCCTCGAGCACGGGATCCGGGTCATGGTCGGGTTCGCCTGGGAGCAGCACGTGGCCTTCCTCGACGACGAGGAGCGGGCGCGGCGGATCGAGCGCCGGCTGGCCGACGAGGTGCGCGCGCTGGAGCGGCACCCGGCGATCCTCTGCTACTCGGTCGGCAACGAGATCCCGGCGCCGATCGTGCGCTGGCACGGCAAGCGGGCGATCGAGGAGTTCCTCGAGCGCCTGCACTGGGTCACCAAGTGCGTCGACCCCGAGGGCCTCGTCACCTACGTCAACTTCCCCTCGACCGAGTACCTGGAGCTGCCGTTCCTCGACCTCGGCGCCTACAACGTCTTCCTCGAGGGCGAGCGCGACTTCGACGCCTACCTGGCGCGGCTGCAGAACCTCTCCGGCGACCGGCCGCTTCTGATCACCGAGCTCGGGCTCGACAGCCGCCGCAACGGCGCCGAGGAGCAGGCGCGGAGCCTCGAGTGGCAGGTCCGCAGCGCCTTCGCAACCGGCGCCGCCGGCACCTTCGTCTTCGCCTGGACCGACGAGTGGCACCGCGGCGGCCACGAGGTCCTCGACTGGGACTTCGGCCTCGTCGACCGCGAGCGGGAGCCGAAGCCGGCGCTGGCCGCGGTCAGTCGCGCCTACGCCGCCGTGCCCTTCTCCGACCGCGGCCCCTGGCCGGCGGTCTCGGTCGTCGTCTGCACCCACAAAGGCTCCGCAACCCTCGACGAGTGCCTGGCGCGGGCGGGCGAGCTGACCTACCCCGACTACGAGGTGATCGTCGTCAACGACGGCGGCGACGAGGCCTGCACCGAGATCGCCCGCCGCCGCGGCGTCGAGCTGATCCAGACCGAGCACCGCGGCCTCGGCCACGCGCGCAACCGGGGGATCGAGGCGGCGCGGGGGGAGATCGTCGCCTTCCTCGACGACGACGCCTACCCCGACGCCGACTGGCTCCACTACGTCGCCGCGCTGCTGCGCGCCAACGGCCACGCCGGCGTCGGCGGGCCGAACATCCCGCCCGAGGACGACGGCTTCGTCGCCGAATGCGTCGCCGCCGCGCCCGGCGGGCCGATCCACGTCCTCGTCTCCGACCGCGAGGCCGAGCACGTGCCCGGCTGCAACATGGCCTTCCGCAAGGACCTGCTGGAGGAGGTCGGTGGCTTCGACGAGCGCTTTCGGGTCGCCGGCGACGACGTCGACCTCTGCTGGCGGCTGCAGAAGGCCGGGCGGACGCTCGGGTTCAGCGCCGGGGCCGTGGTCATGCACCGCCGCCGCGACTCGATCCGCCGCTACCTGCGCCAGCAGTACGGCTACGGCAAGGCCGAGGCGCTGCTGGAGCGCAAGTGGCCGACCCACTACAACCGCGCCGGCGCCTCGCGCTGGTCGGGCCGGATCTACGAGGCGCCGACCGCGCAGGCGCCGCGGCGCTCGCTGGTCCGCTACGGCACCTGGGGCACCGACCTCTTCCAGTCGGTCTACGACTCCCCGCGCGCCCTCTCGGGGATGCTGAAGGCGCCGGAGGGCCT
>DATMBY010000301.1:0-9090 GCA_035558995.1 Solirubrobacterales bacterium | reverse complement strand
TCCGGGTTCTCGAGGTCGAGGTCGGCGACGATCAGGTCGACCCCGTCCCAGGTCGTCTCCTCGAGCGACGGCGCGGCGACCACCTCGTGGCCGGCTGCGCTCAGCGCCTCCTGGACGCGGCTGCCGAGCATCAGGTCGTTGCTGATGCTGAGGACGCGCGCCACTACAGCGAGCGGCGCTGGCGGAACTCTTCGCGCACGCTCTCCGGCCGGCCCCACATCTGCACGACCTCGGAGCGGCCCTCGCGCACCTCGGCGAGCCGCATCTCCCCCCGCACGCCGTCGGCGTCGAGCTTCTCGAGCACTCCGAGCACGGTCTCCGCCGCGGCGGCGTGGCCGAAGCTGTGGGCGACGAGCAGGCGCCACTGCCAGCCCTCGCGGGGGTACTGGTAGACCTGCGCGTTGACCTGGCTCAGCGCCACCGCGGAGTCGACGTACTGCGCTTCGTCCTCGATCCGGAGGTCGACCTCGAGGTCGGTCCAGTCGGGCGGCAGGGTGTCGAGGATGCGCTGGAAGTCGGCGGCGAGTGGCATTGGGTCGGAAGCGTAGCGGGAGGGAGTCGGGGGACCCCACTCCAGACACATCTCGCTATGGCTCGATGTTGAGTGTCTGGTGAGGGGTCCCCCGACTCCCTCCTACCTGCCCCGCTCTAGCCGAAGAAGACCTGGTAGAGGAGGAAGGCGTTGAGGGCGATGATCAGGGAGGCGAGCACGCCCGCGAGGGCGCTCAGCCAGCCCGGATTGACGAGGTCCCCCATCACCTTCCTGTCAGCGGCGATCATTAGCAGCGGGACGAGGGCGAAGGGGATGCCGAAGGAGAGGACGACCTGGCTGCCGACGAGGGCGTCGGTCGGGTCGAGCCCGATCGCGAGGACGATCAGCGCCGGCGCCAGGGTCAGCGCCCGCCGCACGAAGAGCGGGATGCGGCGGCGGATGAAGCCCTGCATCACGACCTGCCCCGCCATCGTCCCGACCGAAGAGGAGGCGAAGCCGGAGGCGAGCAGGGCGATCCCGAAGATCGTCGCCGCCCGCTCGGAGGCGATCTGCTTCAGCCCCTCGTAGGCGCCGTCGATCGTGTCGACCCCGGTCAGGCCGCTGCTGTGGAAGAGGGCGGCGGCGACGATCATCATCGAGAGGTTCACCAGCCCCGCCAGCGAGAGGGCAATGACCACGTCGACTTTCTCGAAGCCGAGGATCTTCTTGCGCTCGGCCGGATTGCGGCCGACGATCCGCTTCTGCGTCAGCGCCGAGTGCAGGTAGATGACGTGGGGCATGACCGTGGCGCCGATGATCCCGGTGGCGAGGAGGAGGCTCTCGGTGCCGGCGAACCCGGGCAGTACCAGGTGCTTGGCAACTTCGCCGCCGTCGGGGCTGGAGTCGAGGAGCTCGAAGGCGAAGGAGGCGACGACGACCCCGACGAGGACGGTGATCCCCGCCTCGAGGCGGCGGAATCCGCGCTGCTGCAGCGAGAGCAGGGCGAAGGCGCCGGCGCCGGCGATCAGCCCGGCCGGGAAGAGCGGGATCCCGAAGAGGAGGTTGAGGCCGAGGGCGGCGCCGACCACCTCGGCGATGTCGCAGGCCATCGCCACCACCTCGGCCTGCAGCCAGAGGCCGATCGAGGTGCGGCGGGAGAAGCGTTCGCGGCAGAGCTCGGCCAGGTTCTTCCCGGTGGCGATCCCCAGCTTCGCCGACTGGGTCTGGACCAGCATCGCGATCAGGTTGGCTGAGAGGACGACCCAGAGCAGCAGGTAGCCGAACTTGGCCCCACCGGAGATGTTGGTGGCGAAGTTGCCGGGGTCGATATAGGCGACGGCAGCGACGAAGGCGGGCCCTAGGAAGGGCCAGATGCCGCGGAGGCCGCGGCTGTGGCCGTCGAGGGAAGCACGGGCGGCGCGGGCGACCGCGGCCTCGCCGGGGAGGACGTCCTCGACGCCTACCTCGCGCTCGCGCACCTCCTCGGCGACGGCCTGTCCGGGCGGCGGCTTCACCGGGCCCCCCAGGTCGGCGGCACCAGGTCGGGGCCGGGGATCGGCGTCCCGTGCGGGTCGTGCCGCGGTTCGCCGAGCTTGGCCGCGATCAGTTGCTCGAGCTCCTCGGAGATGTAGTGCTCGAGGATCTCCGCCTCCTCGTGGACCCGGTCCTCCGGCATCCCCAGCGCCTCGGAGAGGTAGGCCTCGATCAGGCGGTGGTGGCGGATCACCTCCAGCGCCACCTTCTCCCCGGCGGCGGTGAGGCTGACGCCGCGGTAGGGCACGTACTCGACCAGGCCGAGCTCGGCCAGCCGCTTCAGCATCGAGGTCGCGGTCGCCGGGGTCACTTCCAGCCGCTCCGCCACCTCGCCGTTCAGCACCAACCCCTCGCGCTCCTGCGAGATCGCGTAGATCGTCTTCGCGTAGTCCTCGATCGCCTGAGAGTTAGACACGTCTAAAAGAGTTTGACACGTCTAAAAGATGGATGCGTGGTGGGGCAAGGGGGTGCCCTCCTCCGGGCACATCTCGCTATGGCTCGATGTTGAGTGCCCTGAGGAGGGCACCCCCTTGCCCATGCCATCCGCCTCCTAGACTTCGGGGGGAGATGGCTCTGACTCCAGCGGTTGAGATTGACGCTCAGTACCGGCAGCTGCGGGAGGAATGCGGGCTGGTCGAGCGGGCCGACCGGGGTCTGTTGGTCGTCAGCGGGCCGGAAGCGGCCGAGTATCTGCAGGGGCAGCTGACCAACGACACCGAGGCGATCGAGGCGGGGCGGTGGATCTACGCTGCGCTGCTCGACCGCAGGGGGCACATGCAGGCCGACATGCGGGCGCTGCGCCCGGGCGAGGGGCCGGAGCTGTGGCTGGACCTCGAGCCGGAGGGGCTGGCCGCCGCCGCCCGACACCTGCAGATGTACAAGATCGGGCGCGAGGTGGAAGTCGTCGACGCCAGCGACAGCCACACGCTGCTCTCCCTGATCGGGCCGCGGGCTACCGAGGTCGCCCGCGGGGTCGAGCCCCCCTCCCTCCGCACGGAGACCGGCGTCGATTTGCTCGTCCCGGTTGGCGAGCGCGACCGCGTCCGCGACGCCCTGCTCGCCGCCGGCGCGGTCGAGGTCTCCCCCGAGGCGGCCGAGATCCTCCGGATCGAGGCCGGCCGCCCCCGCTTCGGCGCCGAGATGGGGACGGAGACGATGCCGGCCGAGGCGGGGATCGTCGAGCAGGCGGTCAGCTTCACCAAGGGCTGCTACATCGGCCAGGAGACGGTCGCCCGCCTCCACTACAAGGGCAAGCCGAACCGCCACCTGCGGGGGCTGCGGCTGACCGCGCTGGCGCAGCCCGGCGCGCCGCTGCGGCTGGGCGAGAAGGAGGTCGGGACCCTCGGCAGCGCCGCCGTCTCCCCCGCCCTCGGTCCGGTCGGGCTGGCGATCCTGCGGCGCGAGGCGGAGCCCGGCGCCACCGTGGCCGTAGGTGAAGATGGCGTTACGGCCGAGGTTGTCGCCCTCCCCTTCGGTTAGATTCAGGCCCGATGGGCGCCGGAGGAGTGAGAGCGGCGGCGATTGCCGCCCTGGTCGCAGCGACTGCCCTGCTGCTCGGGTGCGGCGAATCCCGCCATGCCAACCAGCAGCGGCCGAACGTCTCGACCCGGATCAGCGTCACGATCACCGACCGGGAGCTGATCGTGCAGCCAGTCGAAATCGGCACCCGCGCCGAATCGACGCAGGAGATCCCGCAGAACGTCGAGCACCCCGAGCCGCCGATCAAGTCGACGAAGCCGCTCGACGTCACCATCGTCATCGCCAACCAGATGGACCGCGGCTCCACCGTGCAGATACTCGAACAGTCGCGGCTGGTGAAGGGGATCAAGGTGGGACCACGCAGCCCGGGAACGATGCATGCGGAACTGGCGGCAGGGAACTACACCATCGCCGCAACGAAGACGACGACGAAGCAGCCCGCCCGGCTGACCGTCGGCAAGTACCGCGCCTCCTCGCAGAACGACGTCCTCCTGCCCTAAGCAGGCAGGCCCCCAAAGAAGCCGCTGCAAGCGGCGTTTCAGATTCGCGGTTGCGTCTGAAGGCCTTGTCAGCATCGCTGCCATGACTGTCGCCCTCGCCATCGCCGTCGTCCTCCTCGCCGCCGGGCTGATCTACGCCCTACTGGCGCGCCAACCAGAGCCGGTCGAGCAGCCGGACCTCACGCCCGCGATCCAGGAAGCGACCTCGCAGGTCGCCAGCCAGGTTGTCGCCGACCTGCTGCGGGTGAACGAGGAGTCGCGCAAGCTCGACGCCAAGACCGCCGAGGCCGCGCTCGACAAGCGCCAGGCGGAGATCAAGAACCTGACCGAGCGGATCGCCAAAGGGCAGGAGCGGATCGAAAAGCAGGTTCAGAACCGCGGCGAGACCGACCTCCGCACCCAGGCCCTGCTCGAGCAGATGGGCCAGACGATCGGCAACCTCAACAACGAGACCGCCGGCCTGAAGAAGGCCCTGCGCCAGCCGCAGACGCGCGGCCAGTGGGGCGAGCTGCAGCTGCGCCGCTGCATCGAGATCGCCGGCATGACCGAGCACGTCGACTTCGAGCTGCAGGAGACGCTGCGGACCGAAGAGGGGCGACTGCGGCCGGACGCACGCTTTCTGCTGCCGGAGGGACGCAGCTTCGTCGCCGACTCCAAGGTGCCGCTGGACGCGTTCCTCGACGCCCAGGAGAGCGAGGTCGAGTCGGAGCGGCGGGTCCACCTGGAGCGCCACGCCCGCCAGGCCCGCGAGCACGTCCGCAGCCTCAGCTCGAAGGACTACCAGGGCCAGTTCAATCCGGGCGAAACGCCCGACCTGGTGATCTGCTTCATCCCGAACGAGCCCGCCCTGCACGCCGCCTTCGCCGCCGACCCGGGGCTCTTCGACTACGCGCTGGAGCGCAACGTCCTCCTCGTCAGCCCGACCTCGCTGATCGGGCTGCTGCGGACGATGGAGCTGGGCTGGCGCCAGGAGCGGATGGTCGCCGAGGCGGCCGAGATCGCCGAGGCGGCGAAAACCCTGCACGGCCGCTTCGCCAAATTCCTCGGCGACTTCGACAAGATCGGCCGCGGCCTGCGCACCGCCACCGGCGCCTACGACACCGCCGTCGGCTCGATGGAACGGCGGCTGCTGCCGTCGCTGCGCAAGGTCGAGGGCCTCGGCGTCGCGCCGGGCAAGGAGATCGAGGCCCCGCAGCCGGTCGAGGCGACGGTGCGCGAGATCACGGCCCCGGAGCTGCGCGACAAGGCCGCCTGACACGGCGCATACCGGCGTCCTCCCTCGCTTACGTGCAGAGCACGCTGCGCTCGGTGCGTCCTTGGTCTGCTTGGTCAGGCGACCTTGTCGTAGGATTCGGCGCCCCTACTGAGCCGACCATTGGAGGAGCCGAGTCTTGGCCGTTGACACCAGCACCGTTGCGAAGTTGGACGTGGAGCCCGGGACGCTGCCGGAGACGATGGCGGCGTGGGTGATCCGCCAGGAGCGAGAGGGCGAACCGAAAGACGCCTTCCAGCTGGAGCAGATCGAGGTACCCGAGCCCGGCGCCTTCGAGGTGATCGTGCGGGTGATGGCCGCCGGCGTCAACTTCAACAACGTCTGGGCCTCGCTCGGCGAGCCGGTCTCGATCTTCGGCTACGGCGACCACCCCGAGTTCGGCCACCACATCGGCGGCTCCGACGCCTCCGGGATCGTCTGGAAAGTCGGCGAGGGGGTCACCCGCTGGAAAGTCGGCGACGAGGTCGTGATCCACTGCAACCAGGCCTCCTACGAGGACGTCGAGGTGCACGGCCTCGACCCGATGGCGGCGCCGAGCCAGCGGATCTGGGGCTACGAGACCACCTGGGGCTCCTTCGCCCAGTTCACGAAAGTCCAGGCGCAGCAGCTGCTGCCGAAGCCGCGCAACCTCTCCTGGGTCGACTCCTCCTCCTACGGCCTCACCTACTTCACCGCCTACCGGATGCTGATGGACCAGTGCAACCTGCAGGCCGGCGACAACGTGCTGATCTGGGGGGCGGCCGGCGGCCTCGGCGTCTTCGCCGTGCAGCTCTGCAAAGCCGCCGGCGCCAACGCGGTCGGCGTCGTCTCCTCCGACGAGAAGGGGGAGCTGATCAAGAAGCTCGGGGCGGTCGACTACGTCAACCGCAACGAGTTCCGCGAGATGATGCGGACCGACGACAACCTCACCGACCCCGCCGCCGACAAGGAGCGCTTCAAGGGCTCCCGCGCCTTCGCCAAGCGGGTCAAAGAGATCCTCGGCGACGCTCCCGACATCGTCTTCGAGCACGTCGGCCGGGCCACCTTCCCGACCTCGGTCTTCACCGTGAAGCCGTTCGGCAAGGTCGTGATCTGCGGCGCCACCTCGGGCTACCAGCTCGACTTCGACGTCCGCTACCTGTGGATGAAGCAGAAGCAGATCATCGGCTCCCACTTCGCCAACGCCTACGAGTGCATGCGGGCGAACCAGCTGATGGCCGAGGGCAAGGTGCGGCCGGTGCTGTCGGAAACGATGGGCTTCGAGGGCGTCCCCCACGCCCACCAGCTGATGCACGAAAACAAGCACCTCGGCAAGATCGCCATCCTCGTCGGCGCCGAGTCCGAGGACGAGGGCAAGCACGAGGACGGCCCCGGCGCGATCCGGGCGGAGGTCGGCGCGTGAGACGTCCTGTGTCAACCCCCCGCCGTCTGCAGGCGGTTGAAGTTGCCGTGTCGAGCCGGGTCATAGGGCACCCGATCGCGCCAGCAACGCCAGAGAACGCGGATCCAGGCGCGCCCGAGAGTGCGGATCGCGTGCGGGTGGTCCTGGCCTCTGGCCCGCGCCCTTCGGTAGACCTCTTTGGCCCAGGGGTGCCAGTGGCGCGTGGAGTCCGCGAGAGTCGCAACGGCGAGGCGCAGGCGCTTGTCGCAGGCCCGTCTGAAGGTGGCGACCCGCAGCTTCCCCGACTCCAGCG
Organism: Solirubrobacterales bacterium; assembly: GCA_035558995.1. Lineage (GTDB taxonomy): Bacteria > Actinomycetota > Thermoleophilia > Solirubrobacterales > 70-9 > VAYN01. The sequence goes on along the minus strand of DATMBY010000301.1, from coordinate 2,160 downwards.
CGACCGGGCTCATGCCGGCGTCGGCCGCCATCGCGGCCTCGGTCGGGTAGCGCCCGCGGGCATCGCCGAGCTCGGCGATCAGGGTGGCCGGGCAGATCGCCGTCTTCGGGTCGCGAAACAGCGCCCGGAAGATCGCCGCGTCGGGATGGGCGGCCAGACGCTCGCGGATCTGGGCGGTGAGCTCGCCGATCTCCTCGACGATCGGCCGCAGAGCGCCGACCAGGCCGAGCACGACCGCCCGGCGGGCCTCGCACTCAGCAGCTCCGGCCGTGCCTTTGGGCGCGGAGCGCATCCGCGCCACCAACTCGGCGGGCGAGGTGCGACCGCTATAGGAGTTGCGATCCAGAAAGGCGGCCATGCGACCCTCGCCGAGACCCCGGGCGTCCTGCGGGCTGGGGTAGCGGGCGATGAACGCCAATCCGATCGGCGAGTCGACCTCGGCGAAGACCATGGCTCCCGGCCAAAAGGCCTCCAGCTGGGCCCGCAGCTGGTTTGCCAGCTCCACCCGCGCTGCGACCAGGTCCTCGCGGGAGCGGGTCAGCGCCCGCAGCGCCTTGGTCTCATCCGTGTCGGGCACCAGCGCCCGGAAGCGGTGGGCGTCGGTGCGGGCCAGCTCGGCCAAGACGTAGGCGTCGAAGCGATCGGACTTGCCGTGGGCGACCGCGAAGCGGGCACGTGCCGCCTTCACCTGGTTGGGGTGGATTGCCAGGACTTCCAGGCCGGCGGCCAGGAGCCGCTCGACCAGGATCCCGTCGGGCCGCTCGATCGCCACCCGCTCCACGCCAACCCGCGCGAGGCGCTCGGCCAGGGCGGCGATCCCGCCCTCGTCGTGCCCGGCAGAGAAGCGCTCGAGCACCTCTCCCTCTTCGCTGACGCAGACCTCGTGGGCCTCACTTGCCCAGTCGATCCCACCCGTCTTTCCTGCCATGCTTCCTCCTCGGTCGATTCATCTCGGCTGAGAGCCGGCCAAGGAGCCGTTGCGCATGCTCATAGGGTGGCGCTCTCGGGCACCACGTCCTGTTGGCGCTTCTGGCACCTCGCACCGCCGGGAGGCACTGGTCTCACGCGGGCCGTCTACGCGGCAAGCGCCTCAGGTGCTCTCCCGGCGGGGCTCGGCTCTGTTCGTTCCCCGGGATCTTCGACGGCCTCGCTTCGCTCGGCCTCGATATCTAGATCCCAGAAGAACAAGGGGGAGGTTCTCCTATGAGCGCGGCGGGCAAGCGAGCGGGAAGGCGAATCTGATGGCAGAGGTCTGCACCCTCGACTGGCACATCAACCCCTTCCGAGCCGACCGGTTCCTCGACCTCTGGGAACCCTCGGCGGCGAAGGCGCCGGCATACGGGGCCAAGAGCTGGTCGCTGATCCGCTCGCAGGACGACCCGCTCGCCTTCCGCCAGACGATGGCCTGGGAGAGCCGCGCGGACTTCGAACGCTACTGGTACTCGGACGAGATCGCGCAGGCCCGGGCGGCGATCATCGACCTCTACGACATCCCGCTGCTGCCTGCCTGGCACACCTTGGTCGCCGCCGAATAGGGCGGCGCTCCTGCCGGCGCAGCCGGCTCCCTCAGCAGCGTTCGAGCGGCGCCATCGTCAGCCCGGCGAGCTCCAGCTGCTCCCAGTAGTGCTCGGCCGGCTCGCGCGGGCCGGACCAGACGATCGCCTGACCGCCGGTGTGGATCGTGTCCGCGATCCGGTAGCCGCCGTCGAGCGAGACCCCGGGGATCACCCGCGCCAGCGTCTGGGCGACGTGGTCGAAGGTGTTGTGGTTGTCGTTGCGGACTATCACCCGCCAGTTGCCGCCGAGGCCGGAACCGGGGCCGGCAGTGCGGGAACGCTCGATCGTGCTCGTCGACATCGTCTGGATTATGCCCCGCGGACCGCGCGGTGCGAAGGGGTGGCTAGAAGGGGCTCGGGACCCGGACGACGACGTCGTCGACCGAGGCGACGACCCCGTTGCCGTTCTTGATCGTGCCGACGACGACGGTCGAGTTGCGGCCGCTGAGGTCGCCGGCGGCGTCGTCTTTCGCTTCGCCGACCAGGGTGTTGCCGACGTAGGCGAAGAGGCGCGCCTGGCCCTTGTCGGGGCCGCTGGTGACGTTGACCGCGCGCAGCCGCAGCTTGTTGGCTTCGTTGATCCCCATCACCGCTTTCTCGTTCT
>DATMBY010000300.1:0-7480 GCA_035558995.1 Solirubrobacterales bacterium | reverse complement strand
CTGAGGTCGGCGATGCTCAGCAGGTGCCTCATGCGGCCGCCTCGACCGGCTCGGAGATCGTCACCTCGTCGACCTCGTCGGTCTCCTCGAGCCGCACGTTGACCCGCTCCTCGCGGGCGGTCGGCAGGTTCTTGCCGACGTAGTCGGGGCGGATCGGCAGCTCGCGGTGGCCGCGGTCGCAGAGGACCGCGAGCTGGACGCGCTGGGGGCGGCCGTAGTCGAAGAGGGCCTCGATCGCGGCGCGGACGGTGCGGCCGGTGTAGAGGACGTCGTCGACGAGGACCACGGTGCGGTCGGAGAGGTCGAAGTCGATGTGGGAGGCGTGGACGACCGGCTGGGCGGCGGGAGCCTTGGCGCCGACGTCGTCGCGGTAGAAGGAGATGTCGAGGTCGCCGATCGGCAGGCTGTTCCCGGTCAGCTCGCCGAGGAAGACGTGCAAGCGGCGGGCCAGCACGGCGCCGCGGGTGTGGATGCCGACGACCGCCAGCCGGTCCGAATCCGGGTTCTTCTCGGCGATCTCGTGGGCGATCCGCCGCAGCGTCCGCCTCAGATCGTCGTGCTCCAGCACGACCTTCTCGTTCACTTCGGTTGCTTCCTTCCTGGCCTCACGGGACCTGGTTAAAGGACGGCCTCACTGTAACAACGCTTGCGGCGGTCGGGGTGATCCTCCCCGGACACATCTCGCTATGGCTCGATGTCGAGTGTCCTGGGAGGATCACCCCGACCGCCATGGTCGGCAACTCCGTTCGGGATGAGATGGGGGGCCCCCCGCTCGGGGAACGGCAGCTCGACGACGTCGAAGTCTTTCGGGGCGATGGTCGGCTCGAAGACCTCCTTCGCCTCCTCGATCACCTTGCCGACGTGGTAGCGGGAGGAGATGTGGACGAGGGCGAGCAGCTTCACGTGGGCCTCGGCGGCGACTCCGGCGGCCTGGGCGACGGTCGAGTGGCCGGTCTCTGCGGCGCGCTGCGTCTCCTCCTCGGCGAAGGAGGCGTCGTGGATCAGCAGGTCGGCGTCGGCCGCGGCGGAGACGGTGGCGGGGCTGGGCGCGGTGTCGCCGGTGATGACGATCGTGCGGCCGGGCCGACTCTCCCCCATCACCCTGTCGGGAGTCACCGGGCCGGCTTCCCCTTCCACGGTCTCGCCCCGCTGGAGCGCCGCGTACGCGGGTCCTTCCGGCACGCCCGCGGCGGCCGCGGCGGCGGGATCGAAGCGACCGGGCCGCTCCGCCTCGACCAGCGCGTAGCCGTTGGCGCGCGTATTGCGGTGGGAGGCTTCGAACGGCCGCATCTCGTAGCCGTCGTGCTCGATCGCGTCTCCGGGTCCGACCTCGATCAGGTCCAGGCTGAAACCCAAGCGGCCGATCAGCGGCGAGAAGACCTGGAACAGCTCCGTCAGCCCCGGCGGCCCGTAGATCTTCAGCGGCACCCGCCGGTCGGTCAGGTCGTAGGTCTTCAGCAGTCCCGGCAGCCCCAGCACATGGTCCGCATGGAAGTGCGTCAGGTAGATCTCGTCCGCCTGCACCAGCCCCAGCGACCGCTGCATCTGCCGCTGCGTCCCTTCCCCACAGTCGAAGAGCAGCCGCTCCCCCCCGCGCGCCACCAGCACGCTGGCCGTCGAGCGCCGCGCCGAAGGCACCGAGCCCCCGGTCCCGAGAAAAGTCACCGCCAGATCCATCGGCGGCGAGCCTACGCGAAGTTCAGCTCGGGTTCCGCTGCGAGGGTGCCTGCTTTGAACTGGTCCCGGAGCGACTCAGGGGTCCATCGATCAATCTCGTAGTCAGCGGCATAACGAATCAAGCGGCGCTGGTTGTTTCGGGTTGGCTCAAGACGTAGCCGACCCTCGAAAGCGGCAACGGCGTCGATGGGAACCAAGTAGACGGTGGAGGCCGGAGGAAAGTAGACGCCAAAGATGTCCGCGAGCCCTACGTAGGACTTCGGACCGCTGCCATGGTCGGTAGAGCGGCTATTGAAGACCACGCACCCCTGAAGTGGCCAGGCTCGCTTACATTGAACTCGAAGAAACTCCCGTTCGCCCAGATCGACGACAAGGTCATAGGGCTGCCCCTCTCCGAAGGGGATCGCCACCTCATACCCCCGCTGCACAAGAGCACTGAGAACCATCGCCTCCGCCTCATTGCCCCTCTTTGCACTGGACATGACCGTAAGTTATTGTCTGTATAGGACGGAAACCGGCCAAGCGCAGGGAGTCATCCCGAAGGTCTAAGCTGCGGACCACGCGCCCGTAGCTCAGCTGGATAGAGCGACAGCCTCCGGAGCTGTAGGCCACAGGTTCGAATCCTGTCGGGCGCGTCTCTTGTCGTGTCGCCTTTTAGGTCCAGATGGACGCAAAAGGCAACAGGCCTAGGAGGGGTTGACGAAACGATTGGCGAAAGCCTTGATCTGCATCGCTGACGAACTCTAGGTCTGACCCCCGGAAGCTCCAACTTCGCGGGGGTCTTCTTCTTAGTTGTCGATAGGCAATCTATCTCTCAGATCGGATGGTAAAACCGCTCTAGAACGCGGAAAATTGCCCAAATCCGATTAGGTATCTACCTTTATTTCAGGCTCCCCAGCAAGATGGATACGTTGACATCTGTATTTGGGGACGAAAGGATGCCTCCCCGGTTGCCTGGGGAGAATCCGGTGGGGTTCAGGACTTAGGTAGCCATGAAGCCCATGGCTGAAGCAACGTTCTCCGCCTACTACGACGGTCCAGCCCTCGCAGACGGGCAGATGCCCGTTCGCGAGCTTGCGCCTGCGCTACTCGCCATCGGTGAGCTATTCAGGATCGCAGGACAAGAGGTGTACCCCCACCTCCCCGTGCCGACGCTGGAAATCAAAGCGACGGAGCGCGGCTCTTTCGACATCCACCTGGTCGTCAATGCCGCTGATGCGTGGGAGCAGGTGATGAACATGCTCACGGGCGAGGGATCGACGGCGCTGACCAACTTGCAGGCGCTGATCTTCGGGAGCGGCAGCGTGGGGATGGGCGTCTACCAGTTCGCCCGGTTCGTGAAACGGCGGAGGATCAAGAAGACCGAAACGGCGTCCCAGCCAGACCAGATGAAGGTCGTTCTGGACGACGGGACGACGCTGGAAGCGCCAGCGGGAACGGTCAAGATCTACCGCAACCCCTCTGCCCGCAAAGCGGTGCGGGATAGCGTCGCGCCCGCAAGGCGCAAAGGCATCGACAAAGTCGAACTCCAACCCGAGTCACCTCAGATCGACGCAGTCGTGGTAGAGAGCGGCGAGGTTGACGACTTCGATCTACCCACCGGCATGGATGACGACGAGCTGGTGGATGACACGCGGGAAGCCGTGGTCTCAGTCATCAAGACTGACTTCGGCGACGGCCGCTGGAAAGTCAGCGACGGTTCGGCCACCTTTGGCGTGGAGATGGAAGACCAAGGGTTCAGGGAAAAGATCGACCACGGGGAGCCCTTCCGCAAGGGTGACCTGCTCCGCGCCCGTATCCGTACGGTCCAATTCACCAAAGACGGCAAGCTGCAAAGCGAGCATTCCTTGGTCGAGGTCATCGAGCACATCAAGAACGGCGAGCAACTGAGCATCGACAGCAACTCAGACTCCGACCTCGATTAGAGAGATTGACGGGGGCGGCCTAACTTCCGCAGCGGTGCCGCCGGATAGCGCTTTACCCTGTCCGCAGATGGCAAACGCCCTTTTCAGCCTCCCGATGTTTCAGCGCGATCCGTCGGCCCTTGTGAGGCGACAGGTGATGCACCGCGACGGAAGCCGCTGTCATTACTGCGGGGCACCTGCCACCGAACTCGATCACGTCAAGCCCTATAGCCGAGGCGGACTCACGGTCGCCACCAATCTCGTCGCAGCCTGCTCGCTCTGCAACAAGAGCAAGGGCGACAGGACGCCGGAGGAGTGGAGACGGGCACAAGCCCTAAAACGCCTTCTTGCCGGACGTACGACCCGTCGTGGCCAGATCAAGGCCAACATCTCGGCTCCTCGCCGCCCAGTCTCGCCTGCTCCACCCGGCTTTTTGGCCGACCTGCTGCGCGGCTAGTTCTCCATCCGCTGGGGTAAGCCCAGCTCGAGCGGGGAGGTATCCGTGAAATCACCGACCCTGGCAACCCGCATGGCTACTGGCCCTGCGAGTTTCGCCAATCCCTCCTAGTTCTCGGCGGCCTTGAACCTTGCGCGCCACTCGCCGGCATCGAACTCCGCAGGCTCGGTTTCGGCGAGGAAGCGTTCGAGGACGGCGATGAAGCGGCCGGGGCGCTCCTGCTGGGGGATGTGGCCGGTGTCCTCGAAGATCTCGAGGTGGCTGTCGGGGAGCTGGGCGTGGAGCTCGCGGCCGTGGTCGGCGGGGATGATCGGGTCGTTCTCGCCCCAGACGATCAGCAGGGGCAGGGTTTCGGCGAGGTAGAGCTTGTCGAGGGCGCCGACGCGCTGGCCCTCCATGCCGACGACCGAGCGCAGGGTGGCGACGAAGGCCTTGCGGCGATCGGGGTCGGTGAGGGTCGCGTAGCCGCGGGTGACTTCGGCGAGGTCCGCGTTGGGCCGCAGGCCGAGCAGGCCGAGGCCGCGGCCGACGACCGAACCCACCCTGGTCCCCACCCCTGCCGTGGCCGAGATGAAGAGCTCGGCGCCGGGCAGCGCCGCCGCCCGCAGGATCGGGCTGACGTCGGGGCCGAGGCCGCCACTGGAGACCAGGACGAGGCGCTCGACCATCTCCGGGAACTGGTAGGTGAACTGCAGAGCGACGCCGCCGCCGAGCGAGTGGCCGACCAGGGTCGCCCGCTCGTGGCCCAGCGTCAGCATCAGGTCGCGCAGAGCGCTGGCGAGGGCGCCAAGCGAGTAATCGCCGCCGCCGGGCGCCGAGGAGCCGTGGCCGGGGAAGTCGGGGGCGATCACGGTGTGGTGGATCGCCAGCGGCTCGATCACCGATTCCCAGTTGGCGCAGGTGCCCGCCATCCCGTGGATCAGCAGCAGCACTGGGCCGGAACCGGCTTCGATGAAGTTCATCGGGCGCCCGTGGACCTCGATCACCCTGGGCTTTGCGTCGGCCTGTCGCAGCCGCGTCACTTTGCCTGCCACGGAGGGAACTTACCCAGATGGGCGGTCGAGGTATCGCAGGCGGGCGATTCCGTGACCGATTCCAATACTGTCGCGCTGTGAGCGCCGCCCCCCAAGGGACCCCCGCCGACGACTCCCGCCCGCCCCGCGGCGCCCTGGTCGTGATCGCGATCGGGCTCGTCGCCTGCCTCGTCGCCGCGCTCGCCAGCACCGGCAAGGGCGAGGGCGAAGCCGCAACCCTCGAATGGGTCCAGTCGGCCAAGGGTCCGGACTCCAGCGCCGTCGCCGTTCCCGGCGGACAGGGCGAGATGCAGCTCACCGACACCAACATCCGCGCCACCGGCACCAACGTCAGCGGCTACTCGCTCTACATCGTCTCCACCGTCTTCAACGTCTCTGCCGGGGCGCCGATCGCCGACAGCAGTGCCATCTGCGCGATCGAGGCGCCGAAAGGCACCGAAGTCGCCCAGAGCGGCGGCGACCTGCGGGCGACCTACCCGCGCTCCTCCGAAAGCGGCATCTACAGCCAGGAAGTGCCGGAAACGGTGCTGATGGACTTCAGCTCCCACGGCGGCGAACTCGCCTCGCTGGAAGTTCCCGACCGGCCGCAGCGCTTCACCACCGAAAAGGGCGTCAAGGTCGAATGGCCCGAGTTCAAGATCGGCGAAGAGCGGATCGAATACGCGATCGCCGGCAAGCCGAAGCAGGACCTCGCCCTCCCTTTCTTCACCGTCTGGCGCAGCACCGACGTCCCCTCGGCGAAGTTCCGCTGCACCCTGAAGACCCGCTCCGGCGAGGAGGCGACGGTGGAGACCCACGCGGCGCTGGCGGAACGCTCGCCGCCGATCGACGAAGAAGCCGAAGAGCTCAAAGCCGAAGAACGCGAAGAAGCGGAAGAAGAATCCGAAGAAGGTGGCGAAGGCTAGGCGTCGAGCGTCGTCTGCGGCGCCACCAGCAGCTCCGGGCCCTCGGGCGCGGTCCCTTTGCCGACCTTGTTGAGGGCCGGGTTCGCCGGAGCGCCGGACATCCGGCGGGGGTCGAGGGGCCCGCACATCGCCACCGCGTCCTCGGCGCTCAGCTTCGGGTCGAGCCAGGCCGCCTCGGCCTCGGGGCTGGGCAGGATCGCCGGCATCCGGTTGTGGACCGGGGCGACGACCTCGTTCGGGGTGGTCGTCACCAGCGTGCAGGTGTAGAGGTAGCCGTCGTCGTAGCCGCGCTCCTCGGGGTCGGGCCACTCCTTGCGGGTGCAGAGGCCGGCGAAGGCGAAGGGCTCGCCGCCGTCGACCTGGAAGTGCCAGGGCTGGCGCGGCTGCTTCGGGTCCTCGGCCTTCATCCACTCGTAGAAGCCGTCGGCGACGATCAGGCAGCGGTGGCGGTACTTGTCGAGCAGCGGCCCGTAGGCGCGGCTCTTGATCAGGTTCTCCTTTTTCGCGTTGATCATCCGGTAGCCGACTTTGAGGTCCTTGGCCCAGACCGGGACCAGGCCCCAGCGCATCAACCGCGCCTCTCGCACCCCCTGCTCGGCCTCCTCGGGCTCGGGCGAGGCGCGGACGACCAGCACCTCCTGGGTCGGGGCGACGTTGAAGCGGCCGAACCCGGCTGGGGCTTTCGCCTCTCCCGCGTCCTTGGCGCTCTCCTTCGCCGGCGCCCCCGCCCCGCTTCGCTCCAGCGCTTTTTCCAGCTCGACCTCGAAGCGGTCGGCGATCTTCTTCGTGTCCTTGGTGGTGTTGGTGAAGCGCCCGCACATGGGGCTTCACCCTAGCCGGCCGCGGCGGTCGCCTCCGGGCGCAGCTCGGCGTGGTCGCGGTACCAGTCGAGGGTGCGGATGAGGCCGTCGCGCAGCTCGACCTCGGGCGCCCATCCGGTCGCCTCGCGCAGCTTCGTCGAGTCGACGAACTGGCGGTCGATCTCGCCGTCGGGGTTGCCGGTGCCGAGGTATTCCGGGGCCAGGTCGGTGCCCGAGACGGCGACGATCGTCTCCAGCACCTCGCGCACCGCGTGCGGCGTCTCGCCGCCGGCGTTGAAGGCCTCCCCCGCCCCCGGGCCGCCGGCGCCGACCGCGCTCTCGACCGCGAGGTAGGCGGAGACCGCGTCGCTGACGTAGAGGAAGTCGCGCTCGGGGCTGCCGTCGGAGCGGATCTGCGGCCGCCGGCCGTCGAGGACCGCGGCGATCGCCTCCGGGATCAGGCGCGAGAAGTTCGGGTCGCCGCCGCCGTAGATGTTGGCGAAGCGGGTGACCGCGACCGGCAGCCCGTAGGCGGGGCGGTAGCTGAGCGCGATCGCGTCGGCCGCCGCCTTGCTGGCCTCGTAAGGAGACGCGGGGTTGAGGCGCATCTCCTCGCGGTAGGGGAGCTCCTCGCTGGGGCCGTAGGCCTTGTCGGAGGAGGCGACGATCACCGCCGGGACGTCGGCGCGGCGGCAGGCCTCGA
>DATMBY010000299.1:0-2057 GCA_035558995.1 Solirubrobacterales bacterium | reverse complement strand
GACCGACATCGGCGGCCGGGGGGTCCGTTGGCAGGACATCAACGCCCCGCAGGCCAGCACCGGTACCCCCTCCGAACGTTTTGCGGATGAGGAGCCGAGCTCGCCCGAGGCGCCAGCCAATCCACGCCCCTTCGACGAGGTACCGAGTGAGGAGGGGGTACCGGTGCTGGCCCTCGGCACTTACCGAGATCTCTGGGCCGGCCCGATCACCGAGCTCAACCCGCCGCTGAAGTTCCTCACCCCCCATCAGCGCCTCGAGATCTCCCCCCAGGACGCCCGGCGCCTCGACCTGAAGAACGGCGAGGCCGTCCGCGTCAGCCAGAACGGGTCCGCGCTCACCGCGGCGGTTCTGATCAAGGAGCGGGTCAGCCCCGGCACCGCCTTCATGGCCGAGGGCGTCGCCGAGGCCAACGCCAACGCGCTGCTGAACGGAGGCCCGGTCCAGGTGAAGATCGAGAAGCTGAGCGAGGCCCGCGCCTGATGCTCCCGCTCGCCGACACGACCTTCGCCGAAGCGACCTGGATCATGGTCGTGAAGTCGATCGTCATCTTCGCCGTCATCTTCGGGATCCTGCCGCTGCTCACGGTCCTCGAGCGGAAGCTGATCGGCCGCTTCCAGCATCGCTACGGGCCGAACCGGGTCGGCCCCTTCGGCCTCCTGCAGCCGCTCGCCGACGTCGGCAAGCTCGTCTCCAAGGAGAGCTTCCGCCCCGAGAACGCGACGAAAACGCTGTTCATCCTCGGGCCGCTGCTGCCGGTCCTGGCCGGGGTGCTCTCGCTGGCGATCATCCCCTGGGGCGACGTCCAGGGCAGGGTCGGCTTCTACGGGATCGACGTCCCGATCGGGATCCTCTACTTCTTCGCCGTCGGCTCGATCGCCTTCTACGGGCTGCTGCTGGGCGGCTGGTCCTCGGGCTCCAAATACAGCCTCCTGGGAGCGATGCGCTCGGCCGCGCAGCTGATCTCCTACGAGGTCTCGATGGGCCTGGCCCTGCTCGGCGTGGTGATGATGAGCGGCTCCCTCTCGCTGGTCTCGATCGTCCACTCCCAGGGTGAGATCTGGTTCGTCCTCCCCCAGTTCGTCGGCTTCATCATCTTCATGCTCGCCGGCTTCGCCGAGACCAACCGCACTCCGTTCGACATGCCCGAGGCCGACGCCGAGCTGGTCCAGGGCTTCATGACCGAGTACGGCGGCATGCGCTTCGGCTCTTTCCTGCTGGTCGAATACATGGAGATCCTCGTCGTCTCCGGGATCGCCGCGGCGATGTTCCTCGGCGGCTGGATGGGCCCCGGCCCCAGCTTCCTCGACCCGATCTGGATGCTGGCGAAGATGCTCGGCCTGGTCCTCCTCTTCATCTGGGTGCGGGCGACGCTGCCGCGTCTTCGATATGACCAGCTGATGAGCCTCGGCTGGAAAGTGCTGCTGCCGCTCGCCACCCTCAACGTCCTCGTCACCGCGGTCCTGGTGGTGGCCACGTGAGCTACGACCCCAAAGCGGCCTCCTACCTCGACTCGATCGACGTCGTCGAGGTCCAGCGCGGGCCCGAGCCGGGCGGGGTCGGCGGCGCCTACCGCGCCTTCGGCGAGACCCTGCGCGGGCTGAAGACGACGATGGCGCGGCTGATCGAGGGACCGATGACGATCGAGTACCCGGAGGAGAAGACGCCCGTCTACCCGCGCTTCCGCGGCCGCCACAAACTCCACAAGTTCGAGGACACCGGCCTCGAGAAATGCGTCGGCTGCTCGCTCTGCGCCGCCGCCTGCCCGGCCGACTGCATCCGCGTCGTCGCCGCCGAGAACATCCCCGGCGAACGGGTCTCGGCCGGCGAGCGCTACGCCGCCGTCTACGAGATCAACCTCTCCCGCTGCATCTTCTGCGGCTACTGCGAGATCGCCTGCCCGTTCGATGCGATCACGATGGGGCACGACTACGAGATGGCCGACTACGACCGGCGCGACCTGATCTTCACCAAGGAGATGCTGCTGGCCGAGCCGGTCGAACGGACGCCGCTGAAAAGCGAGGGCGAGTAACCGTGGAAGAGGTGCTGTTCTTCATCT
>DATMBY010000298.1:0-52198 GCA_035558995.1 Solirubrobacterales bacterium | reverse complement strand
CCAATCAGGGCCCGATCCTGGCCTGGGGCGTGAAGGGCTACGTGGTCAGCTACATCTCGCCCCACTCGCTGACCGCGCGCGCGCTCGTCGTCGCCCCGGGCGACGTCCTCCACGTCGGAAACGCTCCCGGCCGCGAGCCCGTCGCAGCGCACGTGCCCGACCTCCTCGCCGGCGATCCGGTAGCTCAGCTCGGCGACGCGATCGTGGGGGCGGCGGGCGAGGGTGATGTCGTTGAGCCCAACCTGCTCGGTGCCGTCGACCTTCACCTCGAGGCCCGGCAGGTGGACGGTCTCGATCTCGCCGGCGAGGGCGCGGCGGATCCCCTCCGCCGCTTCGTCGCGCTCGACCGCCGCGAGGAAGCCGACGGTGCCGAAGTTGACGCCGAAGACCGGCACCTCGGTGCGAGCGTAGCGGCGCAGCGCGTGGAGGATCGAGCCGTCGCCGCCGAGGACGAGGCAGATGTCCGGCACGGTGTGTTCGGCGGTGACGTCGATCCCTTCGGCGGCGTGCCCGTGCTTCTCCAGCTCCTGCTCGGTCGCCGCCAGGCGCCAGCCCATCTCCTGCGCGACCTCGGCCGCGACGGCGACTGCTTCCGAGGCGCTCGGCGGGTGCGAGTGGGTGATCAGGGCCGCGGTCTTCACTCGTCCCCCTCGACGACGAGGATCGCCGCTTCCAAATCCTCGACCTCAGGCCCGGCGCCGCACCAGACGAAGGTCTCCCGGTTCCCCTTCGGGCCCGGCAGCCCCGAGGAGGCGAAGCCGCGGATCGGCAGGCCGAGGTCGCGGGCAGCCGAGGCGACCCCGAGGATCGCCTCGCGGCGGTCGGCGGCGGCGCGGACGACCCCGCGCCCCACGCGCTCGCGGCCCAGCTCGAACTGCGGCTTGACCATCGCCAGGATCTCGCCCTGCTGCTCGATGCACCGCGCCACCGCCGGCAGCACCTTGGTCAGCGAGATGAAGGAGACGTCGATCGTCGCCAGGGAAGGGACGAACGGCAGGTCGGCCGGCTGCAGCTCCCGGGCGTTGAGCCGCTCGATCACGTGCACCCTGGGGTCATGCCGGAGGCGCACGTCGAGCTGCCCGAAGGCCACGTCGGCGGCGGCCACACGGGCGGCGCCCCGCTGCAGGAGGCAGTCCGTGAAGCCGCCGGTGGAGGCGCCGACGTCGAGGCACTCGCGGCCGGCGACGTCCACCCCCAGCGCCTCGAGGGCGTTCTCCAGCTTCGTCCCGCCGCGGGAGACGTAGCGCGGCCCCTCGTCGACGATCAGGTCGGCGTCGGGCTCGACCAGGTGGCTCGGCCGCAGCGCCACCGGCCCGTCCTGCCCGATCCGCACTTCGCCGGCCCGCACCGCGCCGGCCGCGGCGGAGCGAGAGGGAAAGATCCCGCGGTCGGCCAAAACCGCGTCTATCCGGGACTTCTTCACGGCGGACACGCTACCGGGGCCCCCGCGGCCTGGCCTTTTATCCGAGCTTGAGAATGAGCTGGCACAGTCGGCAACACCGCTTACCGAATTTGACCTAGTCCCTGGATCAAACCGGGTAGGAGCCCGCAGAGTCCGTCAATTGCAGCAACTCTGTGACCCCACTCACACACAAGTCGCACATACGTTCGTACGCTGTTCAAGGATTCGCAAGAGGAAACCGATCAAGGAGCAGGACCAAGACTTCAAGGCTGATCCCCGCGTCGATATATCGCCTCGCTGCTTCCCACAGCGACGCACTCGACATTAACCGGGCTCACCGACCTCCCACGGATCCACACATATATAGAGATACATATCTCTCCTCCCTGTAGTAACCCCAGAAGCGCCCCGCCTCCCCCGGCGGGGCGTTTTCTGTTGGACGAATCTTCCAGCGCCCGCTTTCTTTTAATTCAACGCTCCCTCGAAGCTTGGCTCGAAAATGCACACGCGAAAAGGTGGCGTTGGGGCTGAGCCCGCTCACGGAGCGGCCTGGGCGACCCTAGCGATTTCCCGACGGCACCGCAGCGATTCTTGTTTGGTAGAAGGGCTTCACTTGGAACCAGGGAGTTCCAGTGGCCGGGAGGGAGAGATCTCGGCGCCAAACAACTGAAAGGACCAGTCTATGAGAAGGCTATTTCTGGTCGTGGCCGCGCTTGCCGTGATGCTCGTGCCCGCCTCGTCCGCCTCTGCGACGCTCACCGGGCCGTGGGCGCGTTTCCAGCAGTGCCCGACGGCCGTCACCGCAATCGACTTCTGCGTGTACGCGGAAACCACCTCGGGAACGTTCACGATGGGCAGCAAGGCCGTGCCGATCAAAAACCCGGTGATCCTCAAGGGAGGAGCCGACTACATAGAACCGGAAAACCCGCTTGGGCCGCAGAACTTCTACGCGCCCACCGACGGGCAGGTTCTGTCCAAATCAGCTCAGCCGGTGCCGGGCGGGCTCCTCGGAGTCACGGCTCCCAGCTGGTGGCCGCAGATCCTCAAGGACCTGTTCAACGAAACCATCAACAACGGCTTTACCGGCGTGACGGCGACGGTTGAACTGGCCGGACCGGCTTCATCGGTGAAACTGGCGCCGATCAATATCCTCAACCAGGAAGGCATTGCCCTTGCGATGCCGGTCAAGGTCAAGCTGGACAACCCGTTCCTCGGGAGCAGCTGCTACATCGGGTCCAACTCGAATCCGATCAAACTCAACCTGACCGCGGGCACGACCTCGCCGCCCCCGCCGAACACGCCGATCAAAGGCAGCGGTGGCGAATTCGAAGGTCTCGAAGAATTCAGGATCATCGCTCTGAAAAACAACAACCTGGTCGACAACTCGTTTGCGGCGCCGGGTGCGAACGGCTGCGGAGGCTTCCTGTTCTCCTGGGCAGTCGATCCGCTCGTGAACTCGATCGTCGGAGTACCGGCGGCCGCGGGCACCAACACGGCTGAACTCAAAGGAACCAGCTACCTGGGCGAAGCCGCATACGTGCGGGCCAACAAATAGTGCAGAACGCATAGGAGGAATAAAAGCGCCCGCCATCGGCGGGCGCTTTTTCTTTGGCCGACCACCGCCCTGCCTAGCTGCAGACGCGCCTCGCGCCCCGGCCTAAGCGGCGGGCGCGAGAGATCCGATTCCCCAAGCGGATCCACACATATAGAGCGCGTCTCTCCTCCCCTGGTGATTTTTCCCCAGAAGCGCTTGGCTTATCGCCTGCTTCCTCACCGGAGAGACTGGCGCAGGCTAAACGATTGCGCCATTTGGATCAATCGTCAAAAATGATTAGGTCAATTAACTCGGGGTCAGCGCCGGCTGCGCGCTGGGGAGGGAACTGAGCACGCGGTCGGCGACCGACTCGCCCGTCAGCCCGACCTCGGCACGGAGCAGCGCCGGCTTGCCGTGGGTGACGTAGGCGTCGGGCAGTCCGATCCGCAGGACCCGCGCCCGCTCCCCGGGCGCCTCGGCGAAGGCGTCCTCGAAGTGCTCGAGCACCGCCGAGCCGAAGCCGCCCGGAAGGACGTTCTCCTCGACCGTCACCACCAGCTCGTGTTCGCGGGCGAGGCGCTCCGCCAACTCCCCGTCGATCGGCTTGGCGAAGCACGCGTCGGCGACGGTCGGCTTCAACCCGTGCTGCTCGAGGATCTCGGCGGCCTCGCGAGCGACGGCGACGCCGTAGCCGTAGCCGAGCAGGGCCACTCGCTCCCCCTCGGCCAGGATCTCGCCCTTGCCGATCGCCAGCAGCTGGGGCTTCGCCGGCAGCTCGGCCCCCTCGGCCGCCCCGCGCGGGTAGCGCAGCGCCGCCGGGCCGTCGTGGGCGATCGCGGTGTGCAGCATGTGGACCAGCATCGCCTCGTCGCGCGGAGCCATCACGACCACGTTCGGGATCGGCCGGAAGTAGGAGACGTCGAAGGCGCCGTGGTGGGTCGGGCCGTCGTCGCCGACCAGGCCGGCGCGATCCATCGCGAAGGTGACGTCGAGGCCCTGGAGGCAGACGTCGTGGACGATCTGGTCGTAGGCGCGCTGGAGGAAGGTCGAGTAGATCGCGCAGACCGGCTTCGCCCCCTGCAGCGCGAGTCCGCTGGCGAGCAGGACGGCGTTCTGCTCGGCGATGCCGACGTCGTAGTACTGCTCGGGCAGCTCGTCGCAGAGCTTCTGTAGGCCGGTCCCCCCCGCCATCGCCGCGGTGATCCCGATCACGCGCGCATCGGCCCTCGCCTCGGCCACCATCGCCTCGGCGAAGACCTTCGTGTACTGCGGCGGCGAGCCGGCGGCGGGCGGCTTCTCGAGCACCTCGATCCCCTCCGGCGAATCCGTTTCGGTCACCGGGACCGGCTTGGGAGCGGACGCGGGCTGGCCGTCTACGATCGACTTCGGCTTCGCCGCGTGCCACTCCTCCATCGACTCCAGGCCGCCTTCTTCGGCCGGGGCGAAGCCCTTCCCCTTGACCGTGTGGACGTGGACGACGACCGGGCGTTCGGCTTCGAAGGCCTCGCGGAGCGCGTCGCGCAGGGCGTGTACGTCGTGGCCGTCGATCACGCCCATGTAGGCGAGGTCGAGCTCCTCGAAGAAGAGCCCCGGCGCCCAGTAGGCCTTGATCGCCGCCTTGATCTCCGGGCCGAGCCTCTCGATCTGCTTGCCCAGGCCCAGCGGCAGCTTCGTCAGCCGGTCCTCGACCCCCTCGCGGGCGTGCCAGAGGCGCGGGTTGAGGCGGATCCGGTTGAAGTAGCGCGAGAGGGCGCCGACGTTGGGCGAGATCGACATCCCGTTGTCGTTGAGGACGATCACGATCGGCGTCTGCAGGCCGCCGGCAGCGTGCAGCGCCTCGTAGGCGACACCACCGGTGAGGGCGCCGTCGCCGATCACCGCCGCCACCTTGCCGTCGGTTCCGATCCCCTTGCGCATCGCCTCCTTCAGACCGACCGCGTAGCCGATCGAGGTCGAGGCGTGGCCGGCGCCCATGACGTCGTGCTCGGACTCCGGGATCGAGCAGAACGGGGCCAGGCCGTCGTACTGGCGGATCGTCGGCAGCCGGTCGCGGCGGCCGGTGAGGACCTTGTGCGGGTAGGCCTGGTGGCCGACGTCCCAGAGGACCTTGTCGCGGGGGGAGTCGAGCAGGCTGTGGAGGGCGACGGCGAGCTCGCAGGTGCCGAGGTTGGCGCCGAAGTGGCCGCCGATCTCCCCGATCGTGTCGATGATGTAGGTGCGCATCTCCTGCGCCACCTGCTGCAGCTGCTCCTCGTCGAGGCCGTGCAGATCCTCGGGGCCTTCGATCCCGGAAAGCAGCGGCTCTCTCGTCTCGTCTTCGGTGCCCTGGGTGGGGGGCTGTTCGCTCATTCGTTCCTCGTGAAGATGTAGTCGGCCACGCGCCTCAGGTCGTCCGTCTCGCCGTCGGCCTCGGCCAGCGCCGCGGTTGCCTTGGCGTGGGACTCGGCCGCCAGCTCACGGGCCCGATCGAGCCCGAAAAGGCTGACGTAGGTGAGTTTGCCATGTCTCTCGTCGCTTCCATGTGGCTTGCCGAGCTGCTCGTCCGACTCGGTCACGTCGAGGATGTCGTCGACGATCTGAAACAGCACGCCCAACTCCTCGGCGAAACGGCGATAAGGCATTGTCTCAGGTTCGGCGGCTCCCTCCAGCAGCAGGACCACGTTGACGCTGGCGGCGATCAGCCGCCCGGTCTTCAGCGCGTGCAGGGCGCGCAGCCCCTCGGCGTCTGACTCGGTGCCGACCACGTCCACGTACTGGCCGCCGACCATGCCGTCGACCCCGGTTGCCGCCGCCAGCTCGCGCAGCGCCGCCAGCACCCGCGCCGGCTCCCCCGGCTGCTCGCAGAAGAGGCGCATCGCCTCGGCGAAGAGCCCGTCGCCGGCGAGGATCGCGACGTCCTCGCCGAACTTGACGTGCGAGGTCGGCAGGCCGCGCCGCAGCTCGTCGTCATCCATCGCCGGCAGGTCGTCGTGGATCAGCGAGTAGGTGTGGATCAGCTCGATCGCGCAGGAGACCGGGAGGAAGCGCCCGGGCTCGGCGCCGAGCGAGCGCGCGGTCGCGAGGGCGAGCACCGGCCGCACCCGCTTGCCGCCGGCCAGCAGCGAATAGCGCATCGCCTCCTCCAGACCGGCCGTGGAGTTGGCGACGGAGAAGCTCAGGTTCGCGAGGGCGTCGTCGACGAGCCCGCGCAGATCGTCGGGGTAGCTCAAGCGACTACTCGGCGCTCGCCTGCTGCCGCGCCTCGCGGTTGGCCTCCTCGACCGCCTCGGCCGAGAGGTCGGCTGCCTCCGCGGCAAGCTGGGCGGCGACCTCGTCGCTCGTCTCCTCGGACTGCAGCTGCGCCGTGATCTCGCGCAGGCGCTGGGAGATCTCGCGCAGGCGCGCGCTCACTTGGCCGGCTCCCGCTCGCGCGCGACGGCGCCAAGGATGCCGTTGACGAACTTCGGCGCGTCCGCCCCGCAGTACTCCTTGGCGATCTCCACCGCCTCGTTGATCGCGACCTCGGGCGGGGTGTCGGTGAACTCCATCTCGTAGAGCGCGGTCCGCATCACGTTCATGTCGAGAGGCGCGATCCGGTCGACCGTCCAGCCCTTCGCGTGGCCGGCGATCGTGTCGTCGAGCTCTTCGCGGTGGGTGTCGACGCCCTCGGCCAGCTCCCGCGTCAGCGATCGCGCCTCGCCCAGCAGCTCCGCCAGCGGGCGACCGGTCACGTCGCGCTGGTAGTTGGCGAAGACGGCGTCCCGCCGCTGGTCGGATCTGCGCATGGGTGCATTGTTTCAGCGCCGGACCGCGGAGCGGTCAGGCGCGGGAGATGTACTCGCCGCTGCGCGTGTCGACCCGGACCGATTCGCCCTCCTCGATGAAGAGCGGCACCTGGACGACGACGCCGGACTCCAGCGTCGCGGGCTTGTTGCCGCCACCTGATGCGGTGTCGCCTTTGAGGCCGGGATCGGTCTGGGTGACCTTCATCTCGATTGCGCTCGGGACCTGCACGTCGCTCGGCTGCTCGTCGACGAAGAGGACGTCGACCTCGGCGTTCGGCAGCACCCACTGCATCGAGTCCCCGAGCTGCTCCTGGGGGATTTCGATCTGGTCGTAGTCCTGGGAGTCCATGAAGACGGCGGCATCGCCCGAGTCGTAGAGGTACTGCATCTTTTTCGATTCGGTCCGCACCGGGCGGAACTTCTCCCCCGCCCTGAAGGTTTTGTCGATCACCGACCCGTCCTCGATCCGCCGCAGCTTCGTCCGCACGAAGGCGCCGCCCTTGCCCGGCTTCACGTGCTGGAACTCGATGATCTTCCAGATCTTGCCGTCGATCTCGATGTGGGTCCCGTTCTTGAACTGGTTCGTCGAAATAGTCACGACGGCGAATCCTAGAGAGGCGCTCAGGGGGACGCCGCGAGGCGGCGCACGGCTTCCTCTGGGTCGCGGAAGACCTCGCCGCGGACGAAGCGTCCGTTCGCGACCTCCCAGATCCAGGCGACGGGCATGTCGCGGATGCCGAGTGCTCGGCTGCGGGCGTAGACACGGCCGCGGACCAGCAGCGAGCCGCCGTGGTTCTCGACCACCTTCGGGTTGATCAGCAGCTCGTCCCAGGCGCGGTCGACGTCGAGCAGGTATTCGTGCAGGCCTTCGGGGCCTGTGTAGGGGGCGTCGCGGCCGATCTGCTCGGCGGTGCCGATCGGGAAGAAGGCCATCTGCTGGTCGCAGACGGCGACGATCTCCTCGGAGTCGCGGCGGTTGAAGGCCGCGTAGAGGCGCTCGACCAGCTCCACCTCGGGCTCGGGAGCCGGGGCCTCGTCGGCGGAGGCGGGGGCGATGGCGATGATCGCCGCGTCGTCGTCCAGCTCGCCGCCGGTGAACCCGTGCAGGGCACCCTCGATCTGCTGCGCCGCCAGCGCCGGGCCCCTGACCCCGGCGAGGACGGCCCGCAGGCGCTCCTCGCCGAAGCGTCCCTCGCCACCGCCGGAATCGGTGACCCCGTCGGTGACGACGACCAGCTGCTGGTCGCGGCCGACGGCGGTCGCCTCCATCGTCCAGGTCTCGTCGGGGAAGGCGCCGAGCACCGGTGCCGGCCTGCAGGCCTCGCTGACGGAATCGCCGTCGATCAGCAGCGGCGGCGGGTGCCCGGCGACGGCCAGGCGAACCGGATCGGCGGAGTCTTCGGACATCGTCATCGCGGCGACGCTGCAGAGGGCGGTGCCGCTGCGGGCGAGCAGCTCGCGATTGAGGGTCCGCAGGGCGATCACGGGGTCGCCGGTGATCGCGGCGGCGGTGCGCAGCGTGTAGCGGGCATGGGCGGTGACCGCGGCGGCCTTGGCGCCGCGGCCGGTGACGTCGCCGATCACCACCATCCAACCGCCGGCGATCCGGAAGGCGTCGTAGAAGTCGCCGCCGATCTCGTTTTCGGCGCCGGCGGGCCGGTACATCGCCGCCACCGACCAGCCCGGGATGTGGGGCAGCGGCGGCGGCAGCAGGCCGCGCTGCAGCGTCTCCGCGATCTCGGCCCGTTCGCGCTCGCTGCGGGCCAGGTCGGAGAAGAGGCCGGCGTTGTCGAGGGCGAGGGCGACGCGGCCGGCGAGGATGGTGACGAAGTGGACGTCGGACTCGTCGAATACGCGCCCGGACGGACCGACGCTGATCGTCAGCACCCCCGTCGGGCGCCCCCGCGCCCGCAGCTCGACGCTGACCCCCGATCGAACCCCGAGCCCGCGGAGGAACTGCAGATCCTCGTCGTCCTCGGCGAACTCGCGCAGGTCCTCGTCGCTCCGGAGGTCGAAGCGAAGCGGCTCCTGCCGCTCGCGGCTGGCGTTGCTGGCGACCTGCGCCTGCAGGCGAGGGCCTCGCTCCATCAAGCGGGTTTCGATCTGCTCGGCATCGGGGCCGTCGACCTCGAGGGCGGCGCGGCGGACCCGATCCCCCTCGATCGCGTCGATCGCGCAGATGTCACCCACCTCCGGGACGATGATTGCGGCGACCGCCTCGAGGGTCTCGTCCAGGGTCGCGCCTTCGTCGGCCACCCGCGAGATCTCGTCGAGCATCCGGAAGCGGCGGTTGACCAGCCGGACCTTCTTCGTGGAGATGGTGGCGACGATCGCGACCACCACCAGAGCCAGCGCGACGACGATGTCGGCGGGAAGGGGCATCAGCCCGAATCGGCACCGCGTGCCCGGTCGCCGCCGGTGCTGGTGGTGAGGTTGGAGGCGGCACCCCCGCTGAGGACCCGCCGCACCAGCGAGGGCGCGAGGATGCGGAGGACTGCGGCGAGGGCGTAGGGGCGCGGGACGTAGCGTTCCGCCCTGCCGCCGGGCCCGGCCTCGAAGATCGCCTCCGCCACCTTCTCCGGCTTCGAGACGATCCACCGGGTGAGGGCTTTCTCGCGCAGCTCGGTCGCCGGGAAGCCCTCGGTGCGGACGAATCCCGGCAGGACCATGCCGACGTGGACGCCGTGGGGCTTCTCCTCGGCGTAGAGCGAGTCGGTCCAGCCGATCAGGGCGAACTTGCTGGCCGAGTAGGCGCCGGTGCGGGCGCGGGCGACGCGCCCGGCGGTGCTTGCGACGTTGACGATCGCGCTCGGGGCGGAGCTGCGCAGGAGCGGCAGCAGCGCCTCGGTGAGGCGGACGACGGCGTCGAAGTTCAGCTCCATGTGGCGGCGGACGTTCTCGTAGCCGCCCTCCTCGAAGCTGGCGCGCCAGGCGGCGCCGGCGTTGTTCACGAGCAGGTTCAGCCGGCCGCCGTGCTCGGCCTCGAGGTGGGCCCGGACCCGCTGCGGAGCGTCGGGGTCGGTGAGGTCGACGGCGAGGTGGGTGGCGCGGCAGGGCAGCGACTCGGCGAGCTCGCGCAGCAGCTCCTCGCGGCGGGCGACGAGGACCAGCTCCGTCCCCGGCTCGCGGGCGAGGCGGATCGCCGTCGCCTCCCCGATCCCGGTCGAGGCGCCGGTGACCAGAGCAACTCTCCCGATTGCCATGGCGCCACGCTAACCGAAATCCCCTGAGTGCAAGGATGGCGGCGTGGAGGGCTCGCCGGAAACGCACCACTCGCGCTTCGGCGCGGCCCGCCGCGAGGGCGAGCGGGTGACGCCGCTGGAGCTCTTCTTCGACCTCGTCTTCGTCCTCGCGATCACCCAGTGCACGGCGCTGATGTCGCACGACCAGACCTGGTCCGGGCTCGCCCAGGGCCTGCTGATCCTCGGCGTCCTCTGGTGGGCCTGGGTCGGCTACTCCTGGCTGACCAGCGTCATCGACCCCGAGGCCGGGGCGGTGCGGCTGGTGATCTTCGCCGCGATGGCGGCGCTGCTGATCGTCTCGCTCTGCGTCCAGGAGGCCTTCGACAACCTCGCCCTCACCTTCGCCCTCGGGATCGGCGTCTTCCGCAGCGCCCACATCGCGCTCTTCTGGCTCGCCGGGGCCGACGACGAGGACCTGCAGCGCTCGGTCATCGGCCTCGCCGTCAGCACCGTGATCGCAGTTGGGATCCTCGCCCTCGCATCGCTCTTCGACGGCCTCGCCCAGGGAGCCCTTTGGGCGCTGGCGATCTTCCTCGACATGGCCGGCCCCTACTTCTTCGGCGCCGAGGGCTGGAAGCTCGTGCCCGGCCACTTCGCCGAGCGCCACGGCCTGATCGTGATCATCGCCCTCGGCGAGAGCATCGTCGCGATCGGCATCGGCGCCTCGGGTGCGCTCGACCTCGGGATCGGAACCGTCGCGGTGCTGGGGATCTTCCTCGCGGCGGCGCTCTGGTGGACCTACTTCGACGTCGTCGCGCTGATCTCGGCACGGCGGCTGGGAGAAGCCGAGGCTGGCCGGGTGCAGAACGAACTCGCCCGCGACTCCTACTCCTACATCCACCTGCTGATGGTCGCCGGGATCGTCCTCATGGCCTTCGGGATGAAGGTGACGATCGGCCATCACGACGATCACCTGCACGACGTCCCCGCCTTCGCCCTGCTCGGCGGGCTCGCGATCTACCTGCTCGGCCTCGTCGCCTTTCGCTGGCGCCACGTCCACTCCCTCAACCGCCACCGCCTCGGGCTGGCGGTCGTCCTCATCTTCCTCGTCCCGGTCTCCACCGCGGTCCCGGCGCTGATCTCGATCGCGATCTGCGTCGTATTGATCTGGGCGATGATCGTCTACGAGCACCGCAACTACGGACCGGGACGCGACCAGTTTCGCCGCGAAGCAAGCGCAGCCCATTCTTAGGCATACTCCCCGCACCTTTTGAGCACTCCAGATCTTCTCGACAAGCTGCTCCGCGCCGGCGCCCCCTCCGGATACGAGGGTCCGGCGGCCGAGGTCTGGCGTGAGGCCGCCTCGTTCGCCGAGATCAGCGTCGACGGGATCGGCTCGACGATCGCCAAGGTCGGCGACGCCTCGCCGCTGCTGGCGGTGGTCGGCCACATCGACGAGATCGGGCTGATCGTCACCCACGTCGACGAGAAGGGCTTCCTCTGGTTCGCCCCCGTCGGCGGCTGGGACCCGCAGATCCTCGTTGGCCAGCGGGTCGAGGTGCGCGGCAGGGACGGGCTCGTTCCCGGCGTCGCCGGGCGCAAGCCGATCCACCTGCTCGAGGCCGACCAGCGCAAAAAGGTGGTCGAGCTGAAAGGCATGCACATCGACATCGGCGCCGCCGACCGCGAGGAGGCCGAGGCCCTGGTCCGGGTCGGCGACCCGGTGGTGATCGCCGCAGAGCCGATGCCGGTCGCCGGCGAGCGCCTGGTCTCGCGAGCGATGGACAACCGCCTCGGCGCCTACGTCGCGCTCGAGAGCCTGCGCCGCTGCGCCGAGGACGGGGGCCCGGGCGGCTCCTTCGCCGCCGTCGCCGCGGTCCAGGAGGAGATCGGCCTCTTCGGCGCCCGCACGGCCGCCTTCCAGGTCCAGCCCGACATCGCGATCGCCGTCGACGTCACCCACGCCACCGACGCGCCAGGAGTCGACGAGAAAGAGGAGGGCAGCCACCCCTTCGGTTCCGGGCCGGCGATCGGCCGCGGCTCCACCCTCTCCCCCAAAGTCTTCGAGCTGCTCGTCGAGACCGCCGAGGCCGGGGGCATCGACTACACGATCAGCGCCAGCGGCCGCGGCACCAGCACCGATGCCGACGTCCTGCAGATCTCGCGCGCCGGCATCCCCACCGGCCTCGTCTCGATCCCCCTCCGCTACATGCACTCGCCGGTCGAGATGGTCGACCTGCGCGACGTCGAGGCGACGGTCGAACTGCTCGCCGCCTTCGGGCGCCGGTTGAGCAGCGACTGGGACCTGAGTCGCTAAAGCAGCTCTAAGCCGGGTCGGAGGGACGGGTGCCCCTCTCCCTCCCTGGGTTCCTCGCCTTTAACTGGCCTTCTCTCGCCGAGTGGTCTGTGCGAGGAACAGGACGCCGGTCGGGAGAGGGGCACCCGTCCCTCCAGCCGAGAGCGCTGTGAAGTTCGGCTCTTCACCGAAGCCACGAAAACCCGTGTACAGCTCGGGTTTTTGCGGCCTCGGTGAGATGGAGTGACGGAAGCTGTCGAGGGAGGGTGCCGGTGTCCCTCGCAGGAATGTTCGGCGATATGCAATCTGGTTCTTGCGCGGCGAAGCCGCGCAGCATGTTCTCCCCGGAGCGCAGCGGAGGGGAGGTCAATTCCGGAGAGGGACACCGGCACCCTCCCCCACCTCGGCGTCTAGACGGTCGCCAGCTCGGGCTCGTAGTCGTCGAGGTAGACGAGGTCGCGGCCGCCGGCCTTGGCCGCGTAGAGGGCGGCGTCGGCGCGGGACAGCATGTCGTCGCAGTCGACGGTGCCCGGCTCGGCGACGGCGACGCCGATGCTGAGCGAGATCGGGATGCCGACCGGCCGCCGTTCGCGCACGGCGACCCGCAGACGCTCGGCGATTTCGAGGGCGTCGGCGTGGCTGGCCCCCGGCAGCATCACCAGGATCTCCTCGCCGCCGACGCGGTAGATCGAGTCGCCGGCGCGCAGGGTCGCCCGCATCGTGTAGGCAACGTCCTGGAGGACGGCGTCGCCGGCGGCGTGCCCGTGCTCGTCGTTGACGCGCTTGAAGTGGTCGAGGTCGCAAAGCAGGAAAGCGTGGGAGAGGCCGTCCTGGGGATTGCAGGGCTGGCCGTTCAGCTCCGAGAGCCGCTGCTCCAGCGCGTTTCGGTTGAAGAGGCCGGTGAGCGGGTCGAGGGTCGAGCGGCGGCGGTGGGCGCGGTCTGACTCGACCAGGGCGCCGCTGAGGATGACGGTGCTGAGGATCAGCGCCGCGATCGCGATCAGCAGGTCTCGCTGCTCCCAGGCCGCCTGCGGGTCGGGCGCGACCGCGGCGAGCAGGAACATCGCGATCACGTAGACGGTGCCGGCGACGATCCCGCGCGGCTCGAAACGGAAGCCGAGGGTCGCAGCCGGGAGGGCGAACCAGACGAGGACCGGGCTGGTGGCGCCGCCCGTGGCGAGCGCCGAGGCCGCGATCAGGGCCGGCAGCGCCGCCCAGGCGCCGGCGATCCAGAGCGCCGGGCGCAGGCTCTTGCGCATGAAGCGGTCGGCGATCGCGAAGCCGGCGAGGCCGGCGGCGAGGAAGGCGATCCACCAGTAGCCGAGCGAGCGGCCGCCGGCGAGCAGGAGGGCGAGGGCGAGAATGCCGAAGCAGGCGGTGCGGTAGCGGCGCACCCGCCGCTCCATGTCGAGCAGACGCTCGCGGCGCGCTTCCTCATGGATCGAGACGAGAGTGTCGCGGGCCTTACCCATGTGGGGACATCGGCCGCACCCCACGCCTCGCTTGAATTTGAACGCTTAGCCGCGGCTAGGTGAACGCGAAACTCCAGCGTTTACCCGACCAGCTGCAGCGCTTTCGGCAGCGAGCTGAGGTTCCGCAGGCCGCCGTCCTCGACGACGACGAAGTCCTCGATCCGCACGCCGAGGCTCCCCGGCAGGTAGATGCCGGGCTCGACAGTGACGACTTCGCCCGGGGCGAGGACGTCGTCGGAGCGCTGCGAGAGGCGCGGCCCCTCGTGCACCTCGAGCCCCACCCCGTGGCCGAGGGCATGGCCGAAGCGCTCGCCGTAGCCGGCCTCGTCGATCATGGCCCGCGCGGCGGTGTCGACGTCCTCGCCCTTGACCCCGGCCCGGATCGCCTCCAGCGCCGCCTGCTGCGCCTGCCGCACGACCTCGTAGACCGCCCTCGCCTCCTCCCCCGGCTCGCCGGTGGCGAGGGTGCGGGTGCCGTCGGAGCAGTAGCCGTCGAGCTTCGCGCCCATGTCGAAGACGACCAGCTCGCCGCGGCCGATCTCCCGCTCGCCGGGCTCGGCGTGCGGGAGCGCCCCGTTGGGGCCGGCGGCGACGATCGCCGGGAACGAGGGGTCGCCGCCGAGCTCGCGGATCCGCGCTTCGGTCGCGCGGGCGACGTCGCGCTCGCGGCGTCCGGCGAGGCCCTGTTCCAGTGCCCAGGTCCAGGCGGCGTCGGCGAGCTTCGAGGCCTCGGCGATCGTCGCCAGCTCCTCGTCGTCCTTGACCCTGCGCAGCTCCGCGACCTTCCCCCCGGCCGCGACCATCTCGGTTCCCTCGCCGAGTTTCTCCTTCAGTTTTCCGAGCAGGCGGACCGAGACCTGGTCGTCTTCGAAGCCGACCCGGCCCTGGAGGCGCTCGGCGATCCCCTGAAGCCAGTCGTTGCCGACCGTCAGCGTCTCCCAGCCCTCGACCTCGGCGGCGGCGCGCTCGGTGTAGCGGAAGTCGGTGAGGAAGAGGCGGAGGTCGGGACCGCAGATGCAGGCGCCGTTGGTGCCCGTGAAGCCGGTCAGGTATCGGACGTTGGTGAGGTCGGTGACCAGGTAGCGGTCGAGTCCGGCCTCGGCCAGCACCCGCTCCAGCCGCTCCCCGCGCCCGCGCATCAGGAGGCGACGCCCAGCTCGCGCGAGAGCAGCTCCAGCGCCTCGCGGTAGCCGTTCGGCCCCTTGCCGGCGACCTTGGCGAGAACGAAGCCGTCGAAGACCGAGAGCCGGCGCCACTCGTCCCGCGCCTCGACGTCGGAGAGGTGCACCTCGACCGCCGGCAGCCGCGTCAGCTCCAGCGCGTCGGCGATTGCGCGGCTGTAGTGGGTCCAGGCGCCGGCGTTGACGATCACCGCGTCCGCCAGCTCGGCCGAGCGGTGCAGGTATTCGCAGAACTCGCCCTCGGCGTTGGTCTGGAAGAAGATCGGTTCCAGGCTCACCTCGTGCGCCCAGTCGGAGATCCGCCGCTCCAGCTCGCTCAGCGAGAGGCCGCCGTAGACCGAGGCGTCACGCTTCTCCAGCACGTTGAAGTTGACCCCGTGCAGGACGGCTACGCGGTTGGCGACGGACGGCATCAGTAGAGCTCCTCCACGGCCTTGCGGACCTTAGCCGGGTCGATGATCTCACCGGTGCGGGGGTGGCCGGGCTCGGAGAGGAGCACGAAGCCGACACCGCGCGACGTGCGCTTCTTGTCACGTTGGAGGGCGTCGAGGACGTCGTCGACGGCAATCGTGGGATCGAGGCGGGTCGGAAGATCGTGGCGACTCAGGATCTCCTCGACGTCCCTTCGCAGCTCTGTTGCGTCTGACAGTTCCAGTGCCGCCAGCAGCCCGAGCCCGATCGCCTCGCCGTGCCGATAACTCTTGTAGTTGCTCGCGGTCTCGATTCCGTGCCCAACCGTATGGCCGAGGTTGAGCACGTGACGCAGGCCGGAGTCACGCTCGTCGGCGGCGACGACAGCGCACTTGTAGCGAGCACACGCGAAGACCACGTCGGCCAAATCCTCCGCGGCGAGCGTCTGGATCTTCCGCACCCGATCCCAAAGAGAGCCGCCGGCCAGCAGCCCCGTCTTTAGTGCCTCGACGAAACCGGCTGCCCGCTCTTCCAGCGACAGCGTCTCCAGCGTCCCCGTATCGGCGATGACAGCCGCCGGCAGGTGATAGGCGCCCGCGTAGTTCTTGCCCTCCGGCAGGTCCACGCCGGTCTTGCCGCCGTAGGCGGAGTCGACCTGCGCGACCAAGGTCGTAGGGACCTGGACGACTGGGACACCCCGCTGGTACACATGGGCGCAGAAGCCCGCGAGGTCGCCCACCACGCCGCCGCCGACCGCGACCACATGGTCTTCACGAGTCATCCCGGCTTGGGCGAGGCTCCGCAGGACCTCCTCCGCAGTGGTCATCGTCTTCGCCTCCTCCCCAGGAGCGATCTGCACCGTTGCCTGCACGGGCCCGACGCGCTCGGCGTACAGCGGCGCGACTGCCCGGTCGCTGACGCAGAAGCGGCTTCCCTTCAGCGGCCACCAGTTCATTCGGAGCAGACCAATTCCGACCAGGATCGGATAATCACCCGTCGCGCTAGACGCCCACAGCAGCCGCGTTCCCTCCGGCATATCCGCCAACGCCTGGATCGCCGGCAGCGCCCGCGCCACCACCCCCTCGTCGGCCATCGGCACCACCGCGTCTGCCAGCTCCTCATAGAGCGGTAGGCGCTCGGCGAGCAACCTCTCCACATCCGCTTCGCTCGTCGCCAGCGGCCGCTCGGTGCCCTCGATCCGGTGCCAGGCCTCGGCGGCGTCGATCTCCAGCAGGACGATGGTGTGGCGCCCGAGCGTCTCGCGCACGCGCTCGGAGAGGACGCTGCCGCCGCCGAGGGCGATCGCGCCGCCGTCGGCGTTCTCCAGCAGCGAGCCGACGACCTCGGCCTCGCGGGCGCGGAAGGCATCCTCGCCGTCCTCCTCGAACGCCTCGCGGATCGGCTTGCCGAGCTCGGCTTCCATCAGCTCGTCGATCTCGACGGTCTCCAGCCCGGCGGCGCGGGCGGCGGCGAGCGCGGTGCTCTTGCCGGCCCCCATGAAGCCGATGAAGACGATCGCCGGCCGGGCCACGGCTAACCCCTGAAGTCGATGCGCCGCTTGTAGGCCGCTACCGCCTCGAGCACGTCGTCGATGTGGTCGCCGCCGAACTTCTCGCGGTAGGCGCGGGCCAGGGCCAAGGCGACCATCGCCTCGGCGACCACGGCAGCGGCGGGAACCACGGTCGAGTCGGTGCGCTCGCGCAGCGCCTGCGCCGGCTGCTTGGTCTCGGTGTCGACCGAGCGCAGCGCCTTGGTCAGGGTCGAGATCGGCTTGATCGCCGCTCGCACCGAGAGCGGCTGGCCGTTGGTCATCCCGCCCTCGAGCCCCCCGGCGTGGTTGGTTTCGCGGAAGTAACCGTCCTTCTCGGACCAGAAGATCTCGTCGTGGGCCTCGGAGCCGGGGCGGCCGGCGACGTCCCAGGCTTCGCCGATCGCCACCCCCTTGATCGACTGGATCGAGGCCACCGCGCCGGCGAGGCGCCCGTCGAGCCGGTCTTCCCAGGAGATGTGGGAGCCAAGACCGGGGACGAGGCCGAAGACCAGGACCTCGAGGCTGCCGCCGAGGCTCTCGTTGGCCTTGCGCAGGCGGTTGATCTCCTCGACCATCGCCTTGCTCGCCTTCGGGTCGAGGCAGCGGACCGGGTCGTCGTCGACGTCGGCGAAGTCCTCCGGCTTCAGGTCGGGCCGCTCGGCTGCCTTGACCGAGGCGATCTGCAGGACGTGGCTGTGGACCGATACGCCGAGCCTGGCGAGGAAGGCGCGGGCGATCGTGCCGGCGGCGACGCGGGCGGCGGTCTCGCGGGCGCTCGCGCGCTCGAGGACGTTGCGGATGTCGGAGTGGCCGTACTTCTGGGCGCCGACGAGGTCGGCGTGCCCTGGCCGCGGCAGGTGGACCTCGTCGGGCGAGAAGCCCTCCACTGGCCAGGGGTTCATCCGCTCCTCCCAGTTGGCGTAGTCGCGGTTGGCGACCAGGAGGGCGATCGGGCTGCCGAGGGTGCGGCCGTGGCGGACGCCGCTGCGGACCTCGACCGTGTCGGTCTCGATCTTCATCCGGCCGCCGCGCCCGTGGCCGAGCTGGCGGCGCGCCATGTCGCGGTCGAGCGCCTCGCGGTCGAGCTCCAAGCCCGCCGGCATGCCCTCGACGATCGCCACGAGCCCGGGCCCGTGCGACTCCCCCGCGGTGGTGAAACGGAACGTCGTCATCGCGAGGAAGGCTATCGGCGAGACGTTTGGTGAGTTAGGCCCCCTATAGGGGCGGTAAATCACCAATCGCGGACGGCAGCGCGCATAACCTCGAGGTCGGGTTCGCGGCCGGTCCAGATTTCGAACGAGCGGGCGCCCTGCTGGACGAGGATCTCGAGCCCGTCGACGACGGCGGCGCGGGCGCCTTCGGCGGCTTTCAGCAGCTTACTGCGGTGCTCGCCGTAGACCATGTCGACCACGGTCTGATGCTCGGTGAAGCCGTCGCGGCTCAGCGGCAGGTGCTCGAAGGGGTCCTCCCCCCCCAGGCCGGCGGCGCTGGTGTTGACGATCAGGTCGAACTCCTCCTGGCGCGGCGCCAGCACTGCCTCGCCGCCGAGCTCGGCGCAGATCTCCTCCGCCCGCTCGGGGGTGCGATTCCAGACCGCCACCCGCGCCCCTTCCCAGAGCAGCGCCCAAAGGACCGCGCGGGCGGCACCGCCGGCGCCGAGGACCAGCGCCCGCTGCCCGCGCGGCGGGTCCGGAAGCGAGGCCAGCAACCCGTCGGCGTCGGTGTTGTGGGCCTCGATCCGGCGGCCGTCGAAGACGAGCGTGTTGGCGGCGCCGATCTGCTGGGAGGCTTCGCTCGCCTCGTCGGCCAGCGCCAGCGCCGCCCGCTTGTGGGGAACGGTGACGTTGACGCCGGCGTAGCCGACTTCGGCCAGCTCCTTGACCGTCATCTCGAAGGCCTCCGGGGCGGCGTCGATCGCCCTGTAGCTCCAGTCCTCCAGCTCCAGCGCCGCCAGCGCCGCGTTCTGCATCGCCGGCGAGCGCGAGTGGGAGACGGGGTGGCCGAGCACCGCGAGCTTTGGCATCAGTGCCCTTCCGACGACCCGCGCGTGCGACTGGCGAGTGCCGGACCGAGCGGGGGTAGGACGCAGGGAGACCGAATGGCAGCGCCATTTGGCCGACCGAGGACGACGCCCCGCGAAGTGTGTCCGGTGCCGCCAGGCGTGCGTGGGGGTTGTTGGAAGGGCACTTATTGCCCGCAGCTGTCCGGCGAGTTGCCGCCGGCCGCTTCCCGGGCCGAGTTGTACTTGTCGACCGCGGCTTCGAATTCGGCTTCGGTCTTGGCGAAGGTGAGCTTGCCGCAGGCCCCGGGCGTCGTCACGTAGAAGAGGTAGTCGGTCTTCGGCGGGTGCGCGGCCGCTTCGATCGAGGCGAGGCCGGGGTTGCTGATCGGCCCCGGCGGCAGGCCGGCGTTGGTGCGGCTGTTGTAGGGGGAGTCGATCGCCAGTTCGGATTCGGTCAGCGGCTCGGTGTAGTTGCCCGTGGCGAAGCGGATCGTCGCGTCGATCCCCAGCGGCATTCCTTCGTGCAGGCGGTTGTAGATCACCGAGGCGACGAGGCCCCGCTGGCTGTCGACTCCCGCCTCGTCCTCGACCATCGAGGCGATCGTGACCACGTCGAAGACGGTCAGGTTCTTCGACTTCGCGTACTTCATGTCCACGCCCTTGATCCGGCGCTTGAAGTCCTGAAGCTGCAACTGGACGAGATCCTCCACCGGGGCGGTCGGCTTCAGTTCGAAGGTGTCGGGGAAGAGGAAGCCTTCGAGGTCCTTGGCGCCCTTGCCGCCGTACTGAGCCGGGTTCAGGTACTTCGACTTGACCGTCGCCTTCGTGTAGTCGCCGGGGACGCCGGCTTCCTCGACCAGCTGCGCAGCCTGCGAGCGGGTGTAGCCCTCGGGGATCGTCACCGAGGTCGTGCGCTTGACCGGGGGCGTCGAGAGGGCGTCGATCGCGGCGCCGTAGCTCATGTTGTGGGCGAGGGTGAAGTGGCCGGAGTAGATCTCCGAGCGCTTGCCGGCGAGGGTGACGCGGACCTGGAACAGGGTCGAGTTGTCGATCACGTCCTTGTCGCTGAGAAGGTCGCCGACTTCGCTGACGCTGGACCCCTTCGGCACCGTCACCTGGACCTTGCCGTCGCCGTCGCCGTGGAACGGCTGGAAGAGCATGACGAGGAACCAGAGGGCGAAGAGCGCGGCGACCGTGGCGAAGATCAGGAACGGGTGGCGGCCGACCGCCCCCAGCGGGCTTCCGCCGCCCCGCTTGGGCCGCTGCCCGGCTTTGCCGTTGCCGGCGACGAGCGGCGGAGGCGGCGCTTCGGGCTCTTCGTCCCAGAACTCCTGCTCGGGCGTCCGCGGAGGGGACGGAGGTGGAGGCGGCGCGGCCGCTTCGGGCGCGGGCTCGGCGGGCGCGGGCGCCTCGATCGGTTCCGGCGCGGGCGACACGGCAGGCGCGGGTGGAGTCGGCTTGGTCGGGACCGGTGCCGGCGGAGGGGGCGGCGGAGCCGCGGCCTTCCGCTCGGCCTTGGCCTGCTTGGCGGCGCGCTTGTTCCTCTTTTCCTCGCGTTCGCGCCGGCGCTGCTCGCGCTCGCGGGCCGCCGGGTCGTCCGGATCGGCGAAGGGGTCGTCCTTGAGCCAATCCTCGCTCACGGCCTGCCCGCCAGGTAGGACTCGAGGAGGTGGGCGGCGGCGAGGGAGTCGCGGGCGGCGGTGGCGCCGCCGCGGCGGCTGGCGTCGGCCATCCGCGAGGTGAGGCGCTCGTCGTAGGTCTCCACCGGGATCGAGAGCATCGCTTCCAGTTCCCGGCAGAAGCTGCGCGCCAAACCAGCCTGGCTTCCCTCCTCCCCGCTCAGGTGCACCGGCAGGCCGACGACGACCACTTCGACGCCGTGCTCGTCGACCAGCTCGGCGACCGCGCGCGCCTCCGGCGGTTCGATCACCGGCAGCGGCGTCGCCAGAGTGCCGCTGGGGTCGGAGAGGGCGCAGCCGATGCGGACCGTGCCGTGGTCGAGGGCGAGCACCCGCATGTCCTCAGGCGAGGTCTCGCTCGACGCCGGCGCGGGCGGCCGCGAGCGCCTCGTCGAGCTTCGACGGGTCCTTGCCGCCGGCCTGGGCCATGTCGTCGCGACCGCCACCGCCACCGCCGACGATCGGCGCGATCTCGCGGATGATCGAGCCGGCCGAGGCGCCGCGCTCGACCGCGTCCTTGGAGACGAGGGCGACCAGGCCCGCTTTGCCGCCGAACTCGCCGCCGAGGACGACGACGGACGGCTGCCCGAGCTTCGACTGCACCCGGTTGGCGAGGTCGAGAAGCTGCTTCGGGTTCGCCTGCAGGCTGGCCTTGACCGCCGCGGTGACGATCCGGCCGCCGCCGGGCAGGTCCTCGGCACGGTTGGCCAGCTCATCGGCTTCGCCCCCGAGCTGCTCACGCTGCGCCTTCTCGGCGCCGGCGCTCGCCTCCTTCAGCTGCTCGGCGGCGCGGCGGGCGGCGGCGACTGGATCCTGCGGGTTGCCGAGCAGCTCGCCGGCCTCCTGCAGCTGCGCCTCTCGCTCGCGGAAAAAGTCAATGGCCGCTGGACCCGTGATCGCCTCGACCCGGCGGACGTTGGCCGCGCTCGATCCCTCGCTGGTGATCTTGAAGATCCCGACCTCGGCGGTGTTGGCGACGTGGGTGCCGCCGCAGAGCTCGCGGGAGACGCCGTCGACCTCGACCACCCGCACCCACTCGCCGTACTTCTCGCCGAACAGGGCCATCGCGCCGAGCCGTTCGGCCTCCTCGCGGTTCATGTTCATCCAGCGCACCGCCCGGCTCGCCTTCACCCACTCGTTGACCCGCTCCTCGACGTCGCGCAACTCCTCGCGGCTGAGGGCCTGGCCGTGGGTGAAGTCGAAGCGGAGCTTGTCCGGGCGCACGGCCGAGCCGGCCTGGCGGACGTGGCCGCCGAGGCGCTCGCGCAGCGCCGCGTGCAGGAGGTGGGTCGCGGTGTGGTTGCGCATCGTCGCGTGGCGGGTCTCGGCGTCGACTTCGGCCTCGACCGCGACTCCCGGCTCGATCGCCGCCCCGCTCGGCTCGACCTCGAGCGCCTGGTCTTCGCCGAGCCGGTAGACGTCGACGACACGGGCCTCGTTGCCGCCCCAGCGCAGGACGCCGGAGTCGGCCACCTGTCCCCCGCCCTCGGCGTAGAACGGGCTCTCCTCGAGCTTGACCAGCGCCTTGCCGTCGACCGCCTCGACCGCGGCGAGGCCGGTGGTCGCGCGCAGGGTTTCGTAGCCGACGAAGCTGGTCGGGGGCGCCCCTTCGGCGAAGGCGGTCACCCGCTCGTGGGTGTTCTCGGAGCCGTGGGCGGTGGCGCTCGCCGTGCGCGCCCGCTGCCGCTGCTCCTCCATCAGCTCCTGGAAGCCCTGGTCGTCGACGGAGAGGCCAGCCTCGGCCAGCAGCTCCTTGGTCAGGTCGTAGGGGAAGCCGTAGGTGTCGTGCAGTTTGAATGCAGCGGCCGCGTCGACCCAGGAGGTCTCGGCCTCCTTCGCCTCGGCGATCAGCCGGTCGAGCAGCTCGCTGCCGCGCTCGAGGGTGCGGCCGAAGCTCTCCTCCTCGTCGCCGACCCAGCGCTCGATCCCGGCCTTCTCGGCGACCAGCTCGGGGTAGGCGTCGCCCATCAGCTCGATCGTGCGCTCGGCGAAGCTGCCCAGCCAGGGCGCCTCGAGCCCGAGGCTGCGGCCCTGCTGGATCGCCCTGCGCATGATCCGGCGCAGGATGTAGCCGCGGTCCTCGTTGGAGGGGACGACGCCGTCGGCGATCAGGAAGGCGGCGCCGCGGCTGTGGTCGGCGACGATCCGCATCGCCCGGGTCACCGCCCCGCCCTCGTCGTAGCGGCGGCCGGAGAGCTCCTCGGCGAGGTCGACGAGCGGGCGCACGTGGTCGGTCTCGAAGACCGAGGGCACGTCCTGGAGGACCGCCGCCATCCGGTCGAGGCCCATGCCGGTATCGATGTTCCTCATCGGCAACGGCGTGAGGGTGCCGTCTTCGGCGAGGTCGTAGCTCATGAAGACGTGGTTCCAGAACTCGAGAAAGCGGTCGGTGTCGTCGCCGGGGCGCTCGCCCTCGGCGCCGAACTCCGGTCCGCGGTCCAGGTAGAGCTCCGAACAGGGGCCGCAGGGGCCGGTCGGGCCGGCCTGCCAGAAGTTGTCCTCGCGGCCGAGGCGGACGATCCGCTCCTCCGCGACGCCGGTCGCGCGCCAGATCTCGATCGCCTCCTCGTCGGGACCCAGGCCGAGCTCCTCGTCGCCGCCGAAGACGGTGACCCAGACCCGCTCCGGGTCCATCCCGAAACCCTGGGTCGAGAGCTCCCAGCCCCAGGGGATCGACTCCGCCTTGAAGTAGTCACCGAAGCTCCAGTTGCCGAGCATCTCGAAGAAGGTCATGTGGCGAGCGGTGTTGCCGACCTCCTCGATGTCGGTCGTGCGGAAGCATTTCTGCACGTCGGCGAGGCGCGGTGCCGGCGGCTTTTCCCGCCCCAGGAAGTACGGCTTGAACGGCTGCATCCCCGCCGTGGTCAGCAGGACCGAGGGGTCGTGGACCGAGGGCACGAGCGAGGCCGAGGGCACGATCTTGTGCTCGCGCGCGGCGAAAAAAGACAGGTACGTCTCCCGGATCTCCTGCGCCCTCATGTTAGGAAGCCTAAATATTTGTTCGATTCCGGGCGGTGCCGGCCAAGTTCCCCCTTACAGAGGGCCGAGGGGGACGTTTCAGGAAGTGACATGACCGTTCGACCTGGTCGAAGGAGGCAGAACAGATGAAGCTGCGCACGATGTTCGCAATCGGGCTCGCGGTGCTGTCGATGGCGCTGGTTCCCGCGGCCGGCGTGGCCGACGGACCGGACTACCAGCCGACGCCGGAAGGCCCGAAGTACGAACACCCGAACCACCCGCCGCAGGGGCCGAAGTCGGCGCCCAAAGGGCATGCCTACGGCTACTACTGCCGCGGCGAGAGCAAGAAACACGTGAAGGGCGAGAAGGGGACGGCCTTCAGCCGCTGCGTCAAAGCGATGGCCCGGGCCGACAAGAACGACAACCTGAACGCGAAGAAGGCGTGCAAGGCGCTCAGCAAGAAGCACGTCAAAGGTGTGAAGGGGACGCCGTTCACCAAATGCGTCCAGGGCGTCAACCAGATGCGGCGTGAAGAGGCAGCGACGGTGAGCGCCAGCTCGGCCGCGTAGGTCGCTACGAGGCGATGGTGCCGTGGCCGACGATCCGATCGCCGGCCATCAGCACCGCCGTCTGACCAGGGGCCACGCCGGGGAAGGCCTCGCCCAGCTCCACTTCCAGGGAGGAGTGCCGTCCTCTCCCCGCCGCCGAGACGGTGGCGGGGAGGGCGCGGGATCGGTAGCGCAGCTTCACCGCGTCGACCTCGCCGCCGTCGCGGTGGAGGACGGCGTCGCGGACGCTGACGCTGCGCCTCTCCAGCTCGGCCCGGGTGCCGACGGTGACGGTGTTGGTCGCGGCGTCGGTAGCGAGCACGTAGAGCGCCTCCGGGGCGGAGACGCGGATGCCGCGGCGCTGGCCGACGGTGAAGTCGTGGTGGCCGCGATGGCGGCCGAGGGTGCGGCCGGTCGAGTCGACGATCGCGCCGTCGCGCTCGCGCAGGCCGCCGTGGCGGCGGAGGAAGCCGCGCTTCCCCTGGCCGGCGAGGAAGCAGAGGTCCTGGCTCTCGGCCTTGCGGGCGACGGCGAGGCCGTGGCGGGCGGCGATCTCCCGCACCTCGGGCTTGGTCAGCTCGGTAAGCGGGAAGCCGAGGCGGGAGAGCAGCTCGGTCGGCAACGCCGCGAGCATGTAGCTCTGGTCCTTGGCATTGTCGGCGGCGGTGGCGAGCAGCGGCCCCTCGGCGTCCTCGACGATGCGGGCGTAGTGGCCGGTCAGCAGCCGCTCGGCCCCGAGCCGCTCGGCGAGGTCGACCATCGCCGCCAGCCGCACCTCGCCGTTGCAGAGGATGCAGGGGTTCGGCGTGCTGCCCTCCGCATAGCCGCCGATGAAGCGGTCGACGACCCGGCGGCGGAAGTCCTCCTCGAGGTCGAGCGTGAAGTGCGGGATCCCGAGCTGGTGCGCGAGCGCGCGGGCTCCGAGCACGGCCTCCGGCGAGCAGCAGGCCTTGGCGCCGTCGGTCTCGGGGTCGGTCCAGAGCTTGACGGTGATGCCGACCACCTCGGCGCCCTCCTCGCGCGCGAGGAGGGCGGCGACGGCGCTGTCGACGCCGCCCGAGATGGCGACGGCGACGCGGCGCGGAGGGGCGGAATGGCCACCCCTTTCGGGTGAGGTGGCCATTCCGCCTGACTCCGGGAGGGTTAGGCTCAACCGTGAGGACGCAACGCCTCGGAGGGCTCGGTGAAGCGCGTCCGTGGCCAGCTGGGCGGCGTGGCGCTTGGCGGGCGTGAGGCCGCCTATTGCCTCATCGACGGTGTCTATGTCAATGAGAGCAGCCTCGAGGACGGGAGAGGCATCGATCATCTCGGCCACCGCGGCCGTGGCTGCGCGAGTGGCGCCGCAGCCCTCGGCGTCGAAGGTGACCGAGTCGATCCGGCCGTTCTCCACCAGGAACGAGATGCGCGAAAGATCGCCACAGGCAGCGCCGCCCGCAGCGCCGGTGAAGGCGGCCCCAGCAGCCGGCCCAAGCCGGCTCTCGTCACGCAGATAGGCATCGAAAAGCTCGCGATCCATCCGACCAAGGGTAAGCGCTGAGTCGTCTCTCCAGCCGTCCCGCACTCGCAGGGCCACGCGCCGCCTTGAGATCCGCGACGATCTCGTCCGGTTCGTCGTGGAGAGCGCGCCAGGCGACGCGGAACGTCTTCCCGAGGCGGGCTCAACAAAAAAGGCCCCAACCCGCCGTTGCCGCCTCTGGCTTTGATCCCTTCAAATGAAGGTGGGTGCCTGCTCCTGCCCCCAAGAGGACCGGAGACTTGTCAGCTCCCGTGCCGTTTGTGTTGGGTCAAACGGTGAGACGGCTCTCGTACGGGTTCGAGCCTGGTCCCAAAACTACCACCGGGGCGGCCTCTCTAAACGAAGGCTTCGCCGTCGTCCAGGTTGGAGAGGTGCCACTCGGCTTCGCTCCAGCGGTCGCCGGGGACGCGGAGGGCGATGTCGCCGCGACCGTAGCGGTCGAGCGGCCAGTCGGAGGTGAGGGCGGCCTCGATCCCGGCCTCGACCAGGGCCTGGTGCCAGGCGCGGGCGGTCCTCAAATCGCCGAAGTCCCGCACCACCTCCCAGCTGTCGAAGCTGGGGTCGTCGACGTGTACCGGCGTCTTGCCCGGCCCTGGAGCCGGTCGCCACCTGCGGGGGATCCAGTCCCGCAGGCCCATCTCAGTGCCCTGCGAGTTTGGGTTTGTGGATGCCGATGCCGAGCTCTTTGAGCTGCAGCTCGTCGACCGGGGCCGGGGCGCCGGTCAGCAGGTCGAAGCCCGAAGCGGTCTTCGGGAAGGCGATCACGTCGCGGATCGTCTCGGCGCCGTAGAGGCGCTGGACGATGCGGTCGACGCCGTAGGCGATGCCGCCGTGCGGCGGGGCCCCGTACTGCAGCGCCTCGAGCAGGAAGCCGAAGCGGGCGCGGGCGGTCTCGGCGTCGATCCCGAGGGCGCCGAAGACGGCCTCCTGGGTCTTCGCGTCGTGGATACGGATCGAGCCGCCGCCGAGCTCTTGGCCGTTCCAGACGACGTCGTAGGCCTGGGCGCGGGCGGCGCCGGGGTTCTCGGGGTCGAACTCGCCCGCCGGGGCGGTGAAGGGATGGTGGAGCGCGTCCCAACGCTTCTCCCCCTCGTTCCACTCCATCAGCGGCCAGTCGACGATCCAGACCAGACGGTCATCTTCCGGGTCGATCAGGTCGAAGCGCTCAGCCAGGTCGAGCCGCAGCTGCCCTAGCACCGCGTCGGTGACCGGGCGCTGGTCGGCGACCAGCAGCAGCAGGTCCCCCTCCTCGGCGCCGAGGCGCCGGTTGAGGTCGGCAAGCTCGCCCTCGCTGAGGAACTTCGCGGTCGGCGAGCGCCAGCCGTCGCCCTCCCGGAAGGCCCAGACCAGACCCTTCGCCCCCAGCTCCTGGGCCCGTGAGATCAGGCCGTCGAGCTCGGAGCGCGGCATCTCGCGGCGGCCGGCGTTGACACCGCGGATCGAGCCGCCGCCGTCGAGGACCGAGCGGAAGACCTTGAACTCGGTCTCGCGCAGGGCGTCGCCGAGGTCGACCAGCTCGAGCCCGAAGCGCAGGTCGGGGCGGTCGGTCCCGAAGCGGTCCATCGCCTCGTCGTAGCCCATCCGCTGCATCGGCAGCTCGATGGCCGGGCCGCCGGCGCGCTCGAAGACGTGGGCGAGCAGGGCCTCGTTGACCGCGAGCACGTCCTCGACGTCGACGAAGGACATCTCGACGTCGAGCTGGGTGAACTCGGCCTGGCGATCGGCCCGGGTCGCCTCGTCGCGGAAGCAGCGGGCCACCTGGTAGTAGCGCTCGAACCCGGAGATCATCAGCAGCTGCTTGAACAGCTGCGGCGACTGCGGCAGCGCGTAGAAGGAGCCCTGCTGCTGGCGGCTGGGGACGAGGAAGTCGCGCGCGCCCTCGGGGGTCGAGCGGGTCAGGACCGGGGTCTCGACGTCGACGAAGCCCTCGCCGTCGAGGAACTCGCGCATCGCGGCGACGACGCGGTGGCGCAGCAGCAGCGCCTCGCGCATCTGCTCGCGACGCAGGTCGATGTAGCGGTACTGCAGGCGTTTGTCCTCGCCGACCTCGCCGCTGAAGCCCTCGACCTGGAACGGCGGCGTCTCCGAGCCGGCGAGCAGCCCGGCCCCGGTGACCAGGAGCTCGACCTCGCCCGTCGCCAGCTCCGCGTTGACCGTCTCCTCCGAGCGCCGCACCACCCTGCCGCTCGCGCTCAGCACGTCCTCGGCCCGCAGCTTGTGCGCCAGCTCGAAGGACTCGCCGGAGCTGTCGGGGTTGAAGACGAGCTGGACGATCCCGGTGCGGTCGCGGAGGTCGATGAAGATCAGACCACCGTGGTCGCGGCGGCGGTTGACCCAGCCGGCGACCCGCACCTCGGAGTCGACCTTCTCCGGCAGCACCTGGCCGCACCAGGCGTCGCGGTACCCGTTCGCTCGCAGCGGCGGCGCCTCCGTGCTCAACTCTCTCCTCCCGTCATCTCGTCGACAAGGTTGCCGGGATCGGCGGCGCGCTGCTCGCCGGTCTCCATGTCGCGCAGCTGGGCGCTGCCATCGGCCTCGAGGATGAGGACGCGGGCGGCGCCGATCCGGTTCGCGTGTTTCAGCTGTCCCTTCAGCCCGCGCCCGGCGAGGTCGGCCTCGACCGAGATCCCGGCGTGGCGCAGCTCGACCGCGAGCGCCATCGCCCGCCCGCGCTGCCCCGGGTCGGCGATCGCGATGAAGGCGTCGCGCCCGGGCGTCGGCACCTCTTCGTCGAGGGCCAGCAGGATTCGCTCGATCCCAGCGGCGAAACCGACTGCCGGGGTCGCGGGCCCGCCGAGCTGCTCGACGAGGCCGTCGTAGCGGCCGCCGCCGCCGATCTCCGACTGCGCGCCGAGGGCGTCGCAGACGAAGGAGAAGATCGTCCGCGAGTAGTAGTCGAGGCCGCGGACCAGGGTCGGGTCGACGAGGTAGGCGACGCCGGAGGCGTCGAGCAGCGCCCGCACCTCGGCGAAGTGCTCGGCGTCCTCACCCTCGAGCTGCCCGACGATCGTCGGAGCGCTCGCCATCACTGCCCGGGTCCCCTCGTGATCGGAGTCGAAGGCGCGCAGCGGGTTGAGGTCGATTCGC
This sequence comes from Solirubrobacterales bacterium, assembly GCA_035558995.1. Classification (GTDB taxonomy): domain Bacteria; phylum Actinomycetota; class Thermoleophilia; order Solirubrobacterales; family 70-9; genus VAYN01. The sequence goes on along the minus strand of DATMBY010000298.1, from coordinate 23,635 downwards.
TCGCGCACGTCATCGGAGAGCTCCCCCTCGTGGGCGTGCAGGTGCGCCTTCAGGTCCTCCAGGTAGGCGCGGCGCGACTCGAAGGAGCCGAGGCTGCCGAGCCGCAACTCCACCCCCGGCACCCCGAGCTCCCCGAGCAGGTCGGAGAGGAGCATGATCACCTCGGCGTCGGCGAGCGGCGAGTCGGTGCCGATGCACTCGATCCCGAGCTGGTGGAACTGGCGGTAGCGGCCGGCCTGCGGGCGCTCGTGGCGGAAGAAGGGGCCGAGGTAGGAGAGCTTCACCGGCTGCGCCAGTTTGTGCATGCCGTGCTCCAGGTAGGCGCGGCAGATCGAGGCCGTCCCCTCCGGGCGCAGGGTGAGGCTGCGCTCCCCCTTGTCCTCGAAGGTGAACATCTCCTTGCGGACGATGTCGGTGGACTTGCCGACCCCGCGTTCGAACAGCGCCGTGTCCTCGAAGGCCGGGGTCGCGATCGTCTCGTAGCCGGCGCGGGCGAAGATCTCCGCCGCGGCCTGCTGCAGCCGCGCCCGCGCCCGCGCCTGCTCGGGCAGGACGTCGAAGGTTCCGCGGGGTGCCTGGAACTTGCTCGCCATCGTGCGGGCGACCTTAGTCCAACCGGCTACCGCGTCAGCGAGCCGAGGAAGGGATTGGTGGCGCGCTCGGCGCCGAGGGTCGTCAGTCCCATGTGGCCGGGATGGACGACGGTCTCGTCGGAGAAGGTGTCGAGCAGCTTGCCGAGCGAGGCGAGCAGGGTCGGCCCGTCGGCGCCCGGCAGGTCGGTCCGCCCGACCGAGCCCTGGAAGAGGACGTCGCCGGAGAAGACCGCCTCCTCGCCGCGCACGCCGTAGGTGACGTGGCCGGGGCTGTGGCCGGGGGTGAAGACGACGTCGAGCTCGAGCCCCGCCAGCTCCAGCGTCTCGCCGCCGCGGAGGACCTCGTCGGCCTCGTAGCTCTCGAACGGCCCGAACCCCTCCCAAGGGACGAAGGCCATGATGTCGGCGAGGATCGGGACCTCGATCTCCGGGCAGTAGACGGGCGCGCCGGTCGCCTTCGCCACCGGCGCCACGGCGCCGACGTGGTCGAAGTGGCAGTGGGTGAGGAGGATCGCCTCGACGCTCGCCCCGGTCGCCTCGACCGCCGCCAGGATCCGCTCCGCCTCCTCGCCGGGGTCGACGATCAGCAGCCGGTCGCCGCCCTGGGGACGGAGCAGGAAGCAGTTCTCGGCGACGGGGCCGACCGTGAGCATCTCGACCGCGAGGGCCATCGGACCTACTGGTCGCCGCCGGCGCGCATCCGCGCCCGCTCGCGCCGCCGCCACATCGCCATGTCGATGAAGTAGCCGGCGGGGACGTAGAAGACGAGCATGAAGGCGCCGAAGAGGAGCGAGGGGACGAGCTCCTTTTTGAAGATCAGGATCAGCAGCACGGCGAAGATGACCGCGGCGAAGAGCCCGCGCACGAAGGAGCTGCGCCAGGTCGGCGGCAGGTCCTGCTGCGGGGCCGGCTTGCGGCGGGAGCGGGCGCGCGCTTTGGCTTCCTCGCGGCTGCGGGGGCGGCCGGAGCGCGGCTTGTTGTCGATCCGCCCGCCCTGGGTGCCGCGGCGCTTGCGCTGGCGCTTCTTCCTCGTCTGGGCCATCGGCTGCGAAATCTAGCCGCTCGCCTCGGCGAGCCGCGCCTCGATCGTGTGGCGGCGCGGGTCGAAGCCGCGCATCGGCACGTCCTCGGGGTACCCGGCGAGGGACGCCTGCGGGACCAGGCCGACCAGCTCCGCCTCGAGCGGCCGCGCGCCCAAGGGTGCCCCCAGGGTGCGCACGCGCTCGACGACTTCGCCGAGCGGGACGGTGAGCGGGTCGTGGACGTTGGTCGAGACCTGGGCGCGCCCGCTGGACAGGAGCAGCCCGATCGCGCGGACCCCGGGCGGTCCGCCGCCCGTCTCGCGCAGGCCGGCGGCGACGGCGCGGGCGATCTCGACGTCGCCGGTGTCGAGCTCGACGTTGAAGGCGGCCAGCGGCGGCCGCGCCGTGACCAGGGTGGCGCCGGCCTTGCGGTGCGGCAGGTCCGGTCCGAAGTCCGGCCGCAGCTCCCCCGACTCCATCCGCAGCCACAGCTCCGCGAGGCCGCCGTTGCGGAAGTAGGCGCGCTCGGCCCGGCCGGGGTCGCGCGCCAGCTCGCCGTAGAGGAAGACCGGGATCCCGAGGCCGCCGATCTGGGTCGCCGCCGCGACCGCCTCCTCGCGCGCCGCCTCGCGGTCGCCGGGCTCGAACCAGACGATCGGGCAGACGTCGAGGGCGCCGATCGCCGGGTGGGCGCCCCGGTAGCCGTCCATCTCGATCGTCTCCGCCGCCTCCTCGGCACCGCCGGTCAGCGCCTCGACCAGGGCGCCGCCGCTGCCGGCGAGGGTGAAGACGCTGCGCCCGTGGTCGGCGTCGGTGTGGCGGTCGAGCAGGGTGATGCCGCGGGCGAAGGCCTGCTGCAGTCGGTCCAGCCGGTCCTCGTCGCGTCCCTCGGAGACGTTCGGGACCGCGAGCAGTGGCGGCATCGTCCGGGCGCCTCAGACGAGCAGGTCGCCGCCGCTGACGATCGTCTCGCCGTCAATCGCGAGGGTCGGTTCCAGGACCACGCAGTCGAGGTGGACGGGGACCTGAACCGTGCCGCCGATCGCCGCCGAGGCGCCGAAGGCGACGTGGCAGGTGCCGAGGATCTTCTCGTCCTCGAGGATGTTGCCGGTGAGGATCGCCTCTTCGTTGGTCCCGATCCCCAGCTCGGCGACGTTGGTGCCGTCCTTGCCGTGGGCGGTCAGCAGTTCCATCAGCCGGGCGCCGTCCTCGCCGCTGGCCTCGACCAGGTGACCTTCGCGGATCTTCAGCGAGACCGGGTCCTCGAGCAGCCCGATTTCGGCGATCGAGCCGTCGACGACGAGCGTGCCCTCGGTCGTCCCCTCCAGCGGGGCGATGAAGCCCTCGCCGCAGGGCAGGTTCCCGAAGGCGCCGCGGTTGCCGAGTTCGCCCGCGTCGACGATCCCCAGCCGGCCCTCCAGGCCGATCCGCAGGTCGCTGCCGTTGCGGCAGGTGATCCGCACCTCGGAGCCGCGGTTGAGCGCGGTGACGACCGCCCAGCCGCGGCGGCGGATCTCCTCCAGGTCGCCGGTCATCAGCCGGCTCAGCATCTCCTCGGTTACGCCGGGGAGGGTGCCGATCCGGACCCCGGCTTCGCTCGCCGCTTTGCGGGCGGCGGTGTGGGAGAGCGACTGGATCGTCGGCGCCAGGACCACGTCGGCCGCGGCCATCGCGGCGGCGACCGCCCGCGGCGGCTCGGCGGCGGCGGAGTCGCGCTCGGAGATGACCGCGAGCGTCGCGTCGGCGCCGTCCCCCTGCGCCTCGATCCGCATCAGCGCCCCGATCTCTTCGGTCACGGGATTGCAGACGACCAGCACCTCCTCGCCCGGCGAGATCCCCATGCACTGCCGGACGACAGTCTTTACCGCTCTGTCCAGTTCCGCGGTCACCCGCCAACCCTACCCATCATCCGCGCAACCTGCACGCGTTTTCCCCTGCAATAGCGCCATTTGCAGCGAATTGCAAAAGCCAACGTGATTAATCCCCGCCGTTCGAAGGCCCCTCGTCGTCGTGCCGGTGTCCAATCGATCACGCCTCGAACCAGGCCAGCCCCACCAGCACGATCCCGAAGCCGAGAAACGGCGGAAACCATTCCTCGGGCCGCAACAGCACCAGCGCCCCGACGACAAACGCATCCGCCGCCAACAGAAATCCGACCAGCACCGGCCGCATCGCCGACCACCCATTCCGAGGAGATCCACCGCCCTTCTCCACCGCTACCATCCCCCTCCCCGCCGGAGTAGCTCAGCTGGTTAGAGCAGCGGAATCATAATCCGCGTGTCGGGGGTTCGAGTCCCTCCTCCGGCATCGCTTGGCACCTTGGCTTCCTCGGTTTAGGACCGCTGAAAAAGCCGAATGTGTCCCAAGTGTGTCCCGAAATTCACAATCAATTCGGCCTGCCTGGGTTCGTGGCGCCCACCGCCGGCAGCACGTCAGACGACACGGGACGTCCCGAATACCCTCTGCGCCGTTATCTCATCAACTCAGCGCGTCATAGCGGCCGCTAACGGCGGCTTCTTTCAATTGGGCAATGGAGCCAGCAGCGCCCTTCGGGCGCACGCGCCGTCCTACTCCTCGCGGCAGAAATCTGGGTTGCCTCGGTGGAAACAATGAACTCACGAGGCATAGGCGGGGCCGCCAACTGGAAAGGCAGTGAGCACGAGAGGGGGGCCGCCGCCTATCTCGCCAGCCACTGCCTTGCAGCCGAGGCTCTGCGGCAACTCGATTTTCAAGAGCAGGCAATTCCTCAGCACATCCGCCTACAAGCGGATGACCCTGTAGACGACATCGTCTGTCGGCTTTCCAATGGTGGGCATCTCTACGTTCAGGCTCGCAGCACGCTGAACTTCCGATCCCACCGTTCCACGGGCCTTCGCTGGGTTGCCGACCAGTGGGTAGAGCAAATGAAGGCGACCGGGCTCGACCCGAAGCAAGACCGGGTTGTCGCCTTGGCCCACCGAGTTAGTCCAGATGTCGAAATCTTGCAGTCCGCGTTGGACCGGCTCCGGCAAAATGGCGCCGCTAATGTCGATGGGGTCGAGCGGGAGCAGCTGGACCGCCTCGAAAAGTGCCTCGGAAATCTTTCTCCTAAAGACCGCGCGCGGCTTCTGCGGTGCGCTCAGATTTGGGTCATGCGGGTCTCTGACGAGCTTGAGGCTGCGACGGCACAGTGTCGCCAGATGCTTGGCGCCCGTGTCGTTCCAGAGAATCACCGAGACGCGGCTTGGGAGCGACTTCTGAACGTCTGCGGCAAGGGCGCTCGCCTCCGGTATGGGTTTGATCGCCAGCAACTTTGCGACGCCCTACGGGGCACCGAGCTGCCCCTCCGCGAGGATGAACCGGGTTCAACCGGAGCCAGCAGGGGCGCAATGGCTCGTTACCTAGAGCGGGTCCAGCGTCGCGGCGAAACGCTCGACTTCGCGGGCCTTGCCGCAACGATCCCGCCGTTGACGCTTGAGCGAGCCGACGCCGAGGTGGAGGTAAGCCCTGGGGGACCGGGCACGTTCGAAGAGGAGCGTTATGGCGACCCGCTCACTTGGGCGCTCCGCCGACGCGGCCGAGTCCTTCTCACGGGCCTTCCCGGCTCCGGAAAGAGCACCGCGCTTCGCGCAGTCGCTTCTGAATACGCAAAGCGACCAGGCTGGCCGCTTCCGATCATCGTCCGTCTCGACATGCTCAGCAAACGCCTCGGGGAACACGGGGTTAGAAAGGCCCTTGTCGAACTCGCCACGTCCTCGGCTTCAGGAATGGACCGGAAAGTTCTGGCGTCTCAGCTTGATGACGCTCTAAACGGGCCTGGAATTGTCCTTGTCCTCGATGCCCTTGATGAGGCGCGCGAGGGCCGCCATGAGGTCCTCCGTCAGCTAAAGGACCTTTTCTCCGAGCTCGATCCGGACGCCGAGATCGTCATCGCGACTCGCGATCTCGCTTATGCAGATGCCGCAAGCCTCGGATTCTTTGAGTTGCGGTTATTGGCTCCTCGCGAGTCGCTGGATACCGCGCGAGCCGTGCTTGAAGAACTCGCGTCCAGATATTCGCCTGCCGATGGAGATGAGTGGGTCAAAGCTCGGATCAGTTGGGTCAAGGAATGGCTGGACCGCGACGACGCGCTGGCCGAAACGCCTCTACTTGCCGTGTTGCTCGCGATGCGGGCTGCCGTTGGGGACGAGGAAACTCTGCCCGGCAATCGCGCAACGGTCATGGTCGAGATCTTGGAATCGGTGATCGTGCAGTGGGAGGCGATCGGTGAGCGAGCCCAGGTCGGACCCCTCCAAGAAGGACTCGCCCGCCGAGCGCTAATCGAGGGCTTTCTCGCTCTTTCCCGCATGCTTACCGAGCAAGAGCTACCTGTCATTGATGAATGCCGGCACGCTGTCGCGAACGCGCTCCGCGAGGGATTCCAACTCACCGCACCGAGCGCTGACGTTTGCGCAGATGATGTGATCGCCTTCTGGGATCAGGCTGGCTTTTTCGTCTGCGGATCAGACGGACGACTATTCCCCCGCTTGCGCCTCTTTGTCGAGGTAGGTGAGGCTTGGCGAGCCTCGAAACTCACGGACGCCGAAGGGTCAGAGTGGGTCGAAACAGCTCTTGGAGATCCCGACCTAGTTGAGACCCTGCGCCTCGCGTGTCAGCTCTCTCAACGCCTCGCCCGCGAGGCAGTTGACATAGCGGATGCAAGCCGTGTGCCGGACTTGGTCCTGCGGGCCAACGACGTCACTGCTGGTGCATCCGGGCAAGGTGCGAGCAAGCGCAACTTGTTGGCCAGCGCCTTGATCGAGGTACTGAAATCCGAAGACCAAAACGAGCGGCGCGCTGCAGCCGAGGCGCTGCTGAAACTCGATCTACCTAAAGAGCTTCGTGACAAGACGCGCCGGTCGCTTTCTCGGCTTCCCGCTGATCAGAGGCCGAGCTTCGAAGCCCTACTCGCGCTCAAAGCCGACCATCCGAGCGCGGCCGAGAAGAGAGCGATCCGCGACGTAATCGATACCGACCCACCGAAGCGCGAGAAAGCGGAGGGGACGGGTGGTGCTTTCGTCTTGGCTCTGGCGATCGCGGATCCCATCTGGAGCCGTGCGATCCATCACTCGCTTGAGCGCTTGCTGCCAAAAGACCCCTCACTCGCCACCCGCGCGCTGCAGCTGGTCGAGGAGGTGGGCGGGAGACATGCCGACGCGCTAGAGATCCTGCTGCGCCGCTTCGCGAATCAGGAGATCGTCGCCGACCTGGATCGCCGTCGAGATGAACGCTACGGGGGCATAGCGCGTGCACGCCGATTCGTTGGCGAGCTGAAACTCCGCCACGAAGCGGACCGTGAATTCCTGCGCTGGCTCACCACGGCGGCAGACCCGATTGACCTCCGAGCAGGCCAACGACGACGCCTTGATGAGCTCGTGAACCTCTGGTCGACCCTTGGCCTTCCCGACGCCCCGGCTTATGCCCCTTCTAACACCCTCCAAGCGGCACCCAAGACTTTGCGCGAGTGCATGCTGATTCTGGCCCGCCTAAGCGGCGTGGACCTCGCACTGATCGCATCCGAGGCGGCCTACGTGCTCAAAGAAGGAGACCGTCATCCCGAGGATCGGGAGGAGCTTGAGTCGATGCTGAACATGAAGGGCGCGTTGCTCACCTTTGATGCCTGGGATCGGGTCGAGGACCGTCATGCAACGAGACGCTTGCTGCACCGCGCCCTTTCACTAGGGAGTTGGTTCTCATGGCGGGCCATCCAAGCCCTGGCCAACAGCGGCATGGAGGAACCTGACATCGAGGAGATCGTTGAGCTGCTTCCGCGATTGCGACGAATGAGCCGCTTCGAGGCAGCACGTCTTGTTCTTTCCGTCGAGAACACCGAGCGCGTCACAGAATGGCTCAACGACGACGACATCTGGCTACGCAACGCCGCTGCCTGGCGGATAGCGGCTGGGGTCCAGAGCGGAGAACCGCCGACCTTGCTTCCCGAGGTGCTTGCCGACCCTGACGATGAAGTACGGACCACCATGGTTGAGTCGTTGGAAGCACCCCTACCGCAAGACGTGCGAACGACGCTCCTAGGCGCGGATCGCGATCCTCGTCCTTGGACGTGTATGCGGTGTGAACAGGCAAACCCCGCAACCAACACTGGCTGCGAAAGCTGTCATGTGGTGGGCGGAGATTTCGCCAGCAAGCTCGCCAAGTTGCTCAAAGACGATGGACTCAACAAATAGTCCTCGATGGTGAGGCTGGCGATAGCCCTCGAGCTCGGACACATCGTGATCTCAGGCGTCGCTGCGGCCGGATCGCTCAGCCTCTCCCTTGCCGCATTAAGGGAGCCTGCCGGCGACTTGAGTGGATACAGCCTCTAGCGGAACGTATTGGCCCTCACCCAATCGGCGAGATCGTGCCGGGTGAAGCGAAGCGCCCGACCCACGCGCACATGCGGCAGATGCCGGGATCGGACCAACTCATAGAGCGTGCTCCGGGGAACGTGAAGTAGCTGCGCAGCTTCATCGGCGTTGAGTAGCGGCTCTTCAAGCGAACCGATGGCCTGGGGGTCTTCGACCGACCGGCTCATCATCCGATCCCCAAGTGGATGGCCTGCTCAGCGGCACGTTGCTGGCTTCGCTGAAGCTGCAAGCGCCGCTGGGCCTGCTGTAGCTGCCGTTCGGCCCGTGCGTGCTCGTGCGTCTGGGAGTGGTCGTGGGGCTTCGGCCCGAGAGCGTTGTCTCTGTCCCCCACGCCGTTTCTGACCCGGTAGCCCTCGACCCCTTGCACCGCCTTGTCCCACTCGCGGGCCTTCGTCGGATCGTTTGGGCGCTCGCCAAGCTCCCTGGTGATGTAGTCGGGAGGCGACAGACGGGCGGCGGTCGCGGCGGCGCGTTCGCGTTCTGCGAGAACGCTTTCCGCCACCGCCGCCTTCGCGCGGGCCTCATGGCCGATCTCGGGCAGCTGCTCGCGCTCTGCCCTCGCCGCCGCGATCTGCTCCCGCGCGCGTTCTTCATTAGAGGGATGCACAGAGTGAGTGGCCGAGCGGTAGTGCTCGAGGTGCTCGCTGTGACGCTCGATCTCCTTCTCGGCTCTGAGATGGCGGGCTTCGTTGTGGCGCTCGGCGCCGGCCTCGGCGTGGATCTCGCGGACCCGGCGAGCGAGATCGGCCGGTGGGAGCCCGTCGAGCTCGGCCCGCAGCACCGCGTCGTGCGCGGAGACCTGGGCGCCGTCGCGCTCGGCCGCCTCGGCGATGTGGTCGAGGCCCTCTCGCATCTGTGAGCGCGGCGCGTACTCGTCGCGGTCGAAGTTGACCTCGGGGGTGGCGTAGAGGTAGGTGCCCTCGCGACTGCGGGAGGTGGCGACGTAGAACTCCTGGCGGTCCATCGAGGGATCGGCCATGACGAAAGCGGTGTCCACCGTCGCCCCCTGGGCCTGGTAGGTGGTCGCCGCGTAGGCGTGTTCCAGCGCAGGCCCTCCATCCCTCTCCCTGACCCGCCCCAAGTAGTCGGAATCGACACACACCCGCCCCCGGGTGTCGATTCCGACTAACTCCACGGTCCCGGACTCCCGGTCAACCTCCGCCACGCGCCAGCGCTCGCGGTTGTAGATGTTCTGGCGCTGGTCGTTGATCCGGGTGATGACCTGATCGCCGGCAGCGAAGCGAGCTTCGCCGACCTCGATCTCGTCCGCCCCCAACTGGCCCGCCGCCTTCATCTGCTCCCGCGCCAGCGCGTTCAGCGCCGCGACCTCGCGGTTGGTCTTTGCGATCATCAGCGCGTCCTCGCCGCGCTGGAAGCTCTGCCACCAGTCGGCGATCATCGCCTCGCGCCGCGCCAGCGGGTCGTCAGAGACCGTGACGCGCTCGGCGCCCTGGTAGACAGAGATCGCCTGCCGCCCTTCGCCCTCGCGGACCATCTTCGCCGCCTCGCGCTCCAGGTCGTGGTGGTGGCGGATCACTTCATCGAGGACGATCGGCTCCGTCCTCGCCGCGATCGAGGCGAAGAGGCCGCCCGCCTCGATCTCCCCCAGCTGCGCCGGATCGCCGATCAGGACGAGCTTCGCCTCGGCCTCGTGGGCGTGCTGGACAAGCCGCGCCAGCGCGCGGGAATCGACCATTCCGGCCTCGTCGACCACCAGGACCGATCCGCGGGCGAGCACTTGCTGCCCCGCCGCGGTGCCGCGGTCAAGCTCGGCGAGGAGACTGGCGACGCTAGTGGCGCTAAGACCCTCCGAACGAAGGACGTTGGCCGCCCGCCACGTCGGCGCCGCGACCCGTAGCTCGGTGCGGTCGTGCGCCCAGCCGTGGGCGGCGGCGGTCAGCGCGTAGGTCTTGCCGGTTCCGGCCTCGCCGACCACCACGGCCACGCCCCCGCCGCCGGTGAGGAGCCGCTCGACCATCACCCGCTGATCGGGCTTCATCGACGGCCGCTTGGCGAGGACGCGGGCGGTCACTAGTTCCGAGACTGCGGCGCGGTCCTCGGTGGCGGCCATCGCCTCGAGCCTCTCAAGCGCCGTGCGCTCCATCTCCCAGATCGCGCGGGTGGTGTAGCGCTCGCCTTTGGCGGTGGCCGCGATCGGGATCACCTTCGGCCGGGTGAGGTAGGCGTCGGCAAGCTCCGTGACCTCCTCCCCCGGTGCCCCGGCCGGGAGGCAGTCGGCAACTGCCTGGATCGCCTCGCGGCGGTCGAAGTGGGAGCGATGCGCGGTGAGGGCCGCTTCCACCTCGGCGACGGAGACCCGCCCCTCCGGCGCCTGGCGCTCGTGGCCGAGGGCGGCGCGGATCGACTCGCGGGTGAGGCCGATCTCCTCGGCCTTCTCGCGCCAGAGATCCCGCAGGCTCTCCGTGCTCAGGTCGGTGTCCTTGGCCGCCCGGGTCTCCAGGGTCGCGATCTGCCGAGCGCGAGCCGAGGCCCCCTCCCCCGCCGCCTCGAGGATCTGCTGGCGACGGGTCGAGAAGGCGCGGAGATGATCGGGATCGTAGCCCTCGATCTCAGCGAGGCCGTTCTTCACCTCGCTCCAGCGGACTCCGAGACGGTGGGTCAGCTCATCGCGAAGGTGGGCCTCGTAGATGTAGGAGGCAGTTTTCGCGTGCTCATAGATCGCCGGGTGGTAGAGGCGGGTCCAGCGGCCGTCGGCAAAGGTGGCGTTGGCGACGAGGACATGGGTATGCAACTGCGGATCGCCGGCGCGGGAGGAGCGGTGGGTGTAGCCGGCGGCGAGGAAGCCGTTGCCCTTGAGGAACGCGTGACCACCCGCGCCGCGCCGGGTGAAGCAAGCCTCACTCTGGAGATAGTCGAGACCCGCCTTGACCGCTTCGACGTGGGCGGCTTTGACCTCGGCGGCGACTGGATGGCCGCCGAGCGCCCAGGTCAGGGAGACCGACTTCGGCGCCGAGAAGGTGAGATCGAAGCCGGGGACCGGGCCGCCCTGGACGTGACGCAGGCCGAGCGGCTCCCCGGTAGCCGGGTTGGAGCCGGTCAGCATCCCGATCAGCTGGTCGGAATCGACCTTGCCCTGGAGGCCGAGATCCTCGGCGGCATCGCCTAGCCAGTAGCCCTCGGCCTCCCCCTCCCCGGAGTAGTAGTCCTCGGCACCTTCGGCGACCTTGCCCAGGTAGTAGCGCTCCTGGCCGCCGCCCATCTTGCCGATGGAGAGCATCAGCGGTGATCTCCCGTGAGGCAGTCCATGCCTCCGATGTCCGGCGCGGCGGGCTCGTGCATCGGCTCCATGTCATGAGTGCCACCGCAGGGGGCGATCTGCACGGTGCCGCTGGACGCGCTGCTCTCGGCTGAGGGGCGTTGATCCACGCCGGGGAAATGCCCCGGAGGGCGACGATGCCCCGCCGTTCCCCACGCAAGCGGCAGATTGATGACCCGGGCGCGATGCCGAAGGTCCTCTGGCACTAACACCCAATGACGAACCCCCTCCTCTTCGGCCTTCAGGATTTGGCTCTAGACCGGGGCCGGGAGTAGTCCGGCAAATTTGGGGGTCTTGACGAGCTGAGCCCGGTATGCATACCCTCGAAGAGGGCGACGCTGATGCTTTCAATGTCGCTCTCTGTCCTCGGTCCGGCAGCCGCTTTAGCGATTGCCGTCGTCATCTATGTGGTCGAGCGAGGCCCGCTCATTGGGAGTCGTTGGCTCGATTTCCTCGCAAAGCTCGAAGCCCATCGCGGGCGCCGCCGGGAACGAAAATCACGCAGTGATAGGGGCATGAAACTGCCCCTGGAGCCTCTTCCGGGACCGTCCGCGGCGGCGCCTAGCGTCCTCGCCGATGCTCCGGGCCGGGGGCTCTGTGGAAGAGCGCAGGCCGGGCAGGCCGCACGCCTTATGGGCCGAGAGCCCGCAGTTGATAGCTGGCCGCCCCTGCGAATGCCCGGATGGGCCGAGAGCCCGAATCCGTAGTTGCCGTTCTTGCCCGCCGCCCCTTCCGCCCAATCCGAGCGAGAGGAGCAGGCGATGCGATTCATCGGGATGGACGTCCACCGCGACTTCTGCGAGGTGGCTATCTGGGAGGCCGGCGAGGTCAGAAGCGCCGGCCGGGTCAAGAGCACCGAGGAGGACCTGGAGCTCTTCGCCGGGAGCCTCGGCGAAGACGATCAGGTGGCGATGGAGATGAGCGGCAACGCCCGGGCGATCGCCGCGGCGATCGAGCCCCACGTGGCCCGGGTGGTGCTGGCCGACCCCAGGAAGGTCCGCGAGCGCCTCGGCAACGGCCCCAAGACCGACCGCCTCGACGCCAGGGCGCTGGCCCAGCTCGGCGCCGGCGGCTTCCTCACCGCGGTCTGGATGCCCGACGAGGCAACGCGGGTGAGGCGGCGGCTGATCAGCCGCCGCTACCAGCTGGTGCGCCAGCGCACCCGCGAGAAGAACCAGGTCCACGCGGTGCTGGTCCGCAACCTGCGCGGCAAGGCGCCGATGAGCGACTTGTTCGGGGTCAACGGCCGAAGCTGGCTTGCCACCCAGCCGCTGCCCACCGACGAGGCCGAGACGGTCGACGCCTGCCTGCGCCAGGTCGACTTCCTCAATGCCGAGATCGAGCTGATCGACCGCCGCATCGCCGAGCAGGTGGTGGGCTCGGCGGAGATCCGTCGGCTGATGAGCCTGCCGGGGTTCGGGGCGGTGGCGGCGACGGCGCTGATGGCGGCGATCGGCGACATCTCGCGCTTCCCGAGCCCGCGCCACCTGGTCGGCTACCTGGGGCTCGACCCCAAGGTGGCGCAGTCGGGCTCTGAGCCCGCCCGCCACGGGCGGATCTCCAAGCGCGGCCCCGGCTACGGGCGCCACGTCCTCGTCGAGGCCGCCCTGCATGCGCGCCGCTCCACCGGGCCGATGAAGGCCTTCGGCGAGCGGGTCGCGGGTCGCCGGGGCCAGAACGTCGCCACCGTCGCCGTGGCTCGCAAGCTGGTGACGGTCGCTTGGCACATGCTCACCCGCGGCGAGGACTACGCCTTCGCCCGCCCGACGCTGGTGGCGCAGAAGATCCGCAAGGCCGAGCTGGACGCCGGGGCGAAGCGGCGCCGTGGTGGTGGCGGCAAGCGGGCGAAGGTCAGCGCGACGGAGCGGAAGCGACTCGAGAAGGAGCTTGCGGCCCAGGCGGAGGTCGCCTACCGACGGCTCGTCGCCGACTGGCAGCCGGCGGGCCGCAGCGGGCGTAATCAGGCCCTCCGGGGAGGGGATGATAGTGCGTGAGGGGGTCTGCAGTTGCTGTTCGGAGGGCTCCTGCGGGGCTCGAAAAGAAGCTGGGTGAGGAGGCGGAGCTGGAGTCCTCGGGCTTGCGAGAACTTGACTTTCATCCGTAGGGCGTGAGGGGTTCTGCTGTTGGGGAGGTAGCGACCTCTAGGACGATGATTAAGGCCCTAGAGGTCGGCGTCTGCCTTTGGGGGTCGCAGCTTGGAGAAGCTAGGTCCACTGGATTTCGAGGCTTTTGCTTCTGCTCTTCGGACTAGGGAGTGCTTGAACTAATCCTTTTTCCCGAGGTGCTCCAAGACCTTCCAATCTTCCTCCATCCGCTGCTTCAAGCGCTCTTTCAGATCCTTCTCAGAGCGCCGCCGAGACAGGTAGTCCTCGATCGCCTCTCGGACCAACTCCGAGACATGCACCCCCTCGATCCGGGCGAGAGCATTGATCTGCGCATTCATCGAGTCGGGAAGCCGGACACTCATGGCTTTGTTCGGGCTCATGCCGCCCTCCTGACGGCGAAGGTCCCGCTCGGTCGGGGACCGGGCGGCAGCCACTCGATCCCCTCCACCAGCTCCTCCACCCGGACTTCCAGGGCGGCGGCGAGCTTCATCAGCGTGTCGATCCGCGGCAACCGCTTGCCGGTCTCCAGCAACCCGATCTCGGTCCGGTGAAGGCACGCGAGGTCGCCCAGGTCTTCCTGGGAGTAGCCCGCACGGCGACGGGCGCTCCACAGGTTCTTCCCGAGCCGCAGCGCGGCCTCTCTGTCCACCTTCCTGCCGTCCATCAGTCGTCGAGGAGGGAGTGACAGAGGACGGCGGGCCTGGTCGGCAAGACGAGCTTGCCGTCCTCGTGGAGAAGGCCCCCCGCGATTAGGTCGCGGACTGCCCGCTCGATCCGGTCGCGCTCCGCGAAGGCAGGGGAGGAATCACCCCCGGTCATCTCGCGGATCAACTCCTCGCGGGTGATGACCTCGGGGTAAATCGAGAGAACGTGTCTGAGGACGCCTGCCTGGTCGCGGTGGTCTTCCTCGGCGGTGCTCGTGGCGCGCTCATGGCCGGCGCCACTAGGCTTGTCTTGCATAGGGAGTTCACGCTCCTTGTGCCATGCCCCCGGCTGTTAGCGCAGCGCGGGGGCGCTTGTTTTCGTCTTCATGACGCTAGCGGAACCAATCCTAAAGCACAAGTGCTCGGAAATATGGTCCAAGCCACCTGTCTTTGAGAATGTCCTGTAATGCCTCGTAACGAGAAACCCAGGGTCGCCCTCGGTCGGGCTATCCGAAGTCTTCGACTTGAGCGTGGTCTGACGCAGGAAGCCCTAGCTCACGGAGCTGGGATCACGGTGGGGCACCTATCGAAAATCGAACGGGGACAGTCAAACCCAACTTGGGAAACGGTCGTAGCGGTGGCTGGAGCCCTGAAGGTGTCTGTGAGCGAGCTTTCTGCGATGGCAGAGAGTTCGCAAGCTCTCTGAGGCCTAGACCCGCAGTCTCGGCCGGACCTGGATTTGCTGTTTCGCCTCCGCGTAGATGTCCAGCTGCTGTCGCTCCTCGTCAACGATCTCAACGACAACCGCGTATCGCTGCGTGCCGCCGGAGGACCAAGGCGCAGGCTTGTGCTTGACCGCGAGGTAGTAGGTGTCACCATCGTCCACGCGAAGTTCGCGCGGGAAGATTCGGCGCACTTGCAGCGTGCTCCTTGCAGTTCGAGTGGAGCCCGGCTTCAACTTCAAGCGGTGACGGTCGGTCCAAAGGTCGACTCGGTCTGCTCCCTGCCGCGCATAGCGAGCCGCAATCTCGTCAGGCTCGACATTTCGCAGGAAGTCAAAACTCATCTCGCCGGCCAAGTACTCCCGCCGCTGACGCCGCACCGGGGGATCAAACGCCAGCGCTACCGAAATTCGACGTTGTGAGCGCCCACGAGCGAAGGAGTCCGGAATGGGCACCGGATGGACAGCCACGGTATTGGCATCCATCTCACCGTCGAAGTACATGACCACTCGATTCACGCCGCTGTCCAAGGCCAACTCGGGAACAGGTCGGCCGTATCCCACGGCCCTCAATCGCTCCTCGTCCCCTGGAAACTGCACCTCGACTGCCCGTGGAACCCGCGAGGCAATTCCGATTAGCGCCCGGACAAGGTTTGGCGACGCATCCGGGTATCGGCCCCAGATGTCGGCGGCAAGACGGCTCACCCGAGGGGCGGCAAAGCTCGTTCCAGCCGCCAGACCAAAGAGGCGACCCCCTCCGTCCCCCAGCGAGACGCTGGCGACGCCTGAGTTGGCGTAATCAAGATTGCCGGTGTCATTGACCACCCAGTTGCCGCCGTACTCCACGAGATCGGGCTTTACTCCCTTGTACGCGCCGGGTCCGGTTCGTGAAAAAGGGGAAATCTCTTCCGCTTTTGCGACGGCACGGTCGCCGACTCTTGCCGTTCCATCTGGCGTTTGAGGCGCATCGGACCGAGCAATGCTGCCCACGGTTAGAGCGAGGGCCGCTGGACCAGGCTCGCAAACCCGGGCAAGCTCGTGGAGGGTATAGCTGGGGTAGTCGGTGAGGACGTGGCCGCCGCTGTCCATGCTCATGACGGCTGGATGAACAGGGTGATTGCCAGCTGCGACGACCACCACGATTCCAAGCTCGCGAATCAGAAAGTCGAGAGACTCGGTTGGAAGGGCGACATGGGGTCCTGAATAGGCATATTCCGAGCCGATGGAGAGGTTGAATACCCGGACCCCCTCCTCGTCATGAAGAGTGCGGATCGCTTCTTCAATAACCCGGTGAACGAGGGAGCCAGGAGGAAACCGCGTAGCAGTGGTAGGACCTGGATCGGGCTCTAGCACGCGGGCGCAGTGGATCGGCCCCCGACCCTCTAGAAGATGTCCATCACGTAGCGGGACCTCGAAATCGCCGTAGGCTGCTAGGCCGGCAACGAGAGTTCCGTGGGCACCAATTGGCTGCCACTCGTGTTCCTCGGGAAACGAGCGCTCACTTGCAACGAGGCCGTCGAGCAGCGGGTGCCCGGAAGCAACTCCATCGTCGAGAACACCGATCGCCTCCCCGTCGGCATCGCCCTCAAATGCAAGGTCATCAAGGCTGCGCTGCATCCAATCGGAGGGCTCCAGGAAAGGAACCGGAGGCGTGTTGAGTTTTTCTACCGCCGACAGCGCAAGCAATCCCTCGATGGTCTTGCGGGGAAGCCGACCGCGGAGAACCGTGAATTGCCGTCGGGTATCTGAAGCCAACTCCTCCCCGCCCAGCCTCTCGACAACGGCGCGAATCAGCTGAAGCCGGCGTTCAGCCTCGGTCCTGTCATGAGAAGGCCAAGCGACTACATCGACAACCGCCGGCTCCTCGAGGTCCCCCAGATCCTCGGGAATCCCGCGTCCTTTCCTGTCCTCGGGACCGTATGGCTCGATCCCTTCCAAGACGTTGAAGAACGTCCGGCCGTCTCCCTTCCCGCCCATTTCATCCGGCCCCCTGCCATACCGGCGCAACTGGGACATCAATTTGTCGGGCTCTTCTCCCGAGTAAACGAAGTAGGTGAAATCGCCAGTCTCGCCAAGGAAGGTTAAGTCGCGGCTGGTGAACTTCTCTTCGTCGACCCCGTGGGCTGCTCGGATCTTGTAGACCAGCCCAGGATCTACACCCTCGACCACTCTAAGTTCGGAGGAGAATGCGGTGGCCTCCATCACCTGTCGGGCTAGTCGTTGGCCGTGACGGCGAGGGTTGCGTTCTGGAGCACGGGGTCCTCCGCCTGGAGCCGGCTGTCGTCGACTACTCAGAGGAATGCGCGGAGGAAGGGGAAGGTGTTCGGCCATCGGTTTGCCTACCCCTACCAGGGACGGGTCTTGATGTCAGCGATGGCGCGGCTGATGTCTCGATCTTCGACGACAGAGCGGCCGGACAACAAGGCGCTGCGGCGAGCGTCCCAGACCGCCTTCTCGGCGGCCGCATATGGCAGGCCCTTCAACTCACTCGCTGCCGCCTCAATATCTAGACCTCGATGCTGGGTTCCTCGCAGTCGCAATCGCAGAACTTTTCGCAGCTGGTGGACGGTGGGGCGAGGGAAAGTAAGGACCTCGTCAAAGCGTCGCCACAATGCCGAATCCAGAAGTTGCTCGTGGTTAGTGGCGGCGATCAAAAGGCTCGATCCTCGGAACCCGTCGAGCATCTGAAGAAACGCCGTAATGACTCGCTTGATCTCACCGTGCTCAGAGGGATCATCGCGGGCCTTCCCCAGGGCATCAAACTCGTCAAATAGAAGAACCCAGGAGCCCGAGCGGGCATAGTCAAAAACCCGATGGAGGTTCGACGCAGTCTCGCCAAGGTAGGAAGAAACGACAGCGTCGAGGCGAATTATCAACAGGGGTAGCCCCAGCTCAGCGGCAATCGCCTCCGCAGCGGTCGTCTTCCCGCACCCTGGCGGTCCGTAAAACAGCAGACGTTGACGACGAGGGATGAAGTGCCGATCCAGATCGTCCCAACGGGCAAACTCGGCTGCGAGACCATGGAGCCGCTCAAGTAGGGGCCCAGGAAGCACCAGCTCGGAAAGGGCCTGCTCGGGGTGTCGAATCTCCGCAAGCGGCCAGTCTCCCTCTCGGTCCATCGGCGGCGCCGGTAAAGCCACCCCCTCTGCCACTGCAGCACCAGAGCCACCCGCGATGATTTTTCGCAGGTCCCGCGCCAAGGCCATGTGCTGCTTGGACTCCTCGTCCTCGATGATTTCCTGCGCAGCACGGCGAAAGGCGAGCTCATCGCCCTCCCTGTAAGCCTTGAATAGCTGCTTTAGCTCTCGACCCGGCATATCCTCAACTTAATGGACCGGTCGAGTCTTTCCGCTCCCTTAGGCATCTAAAGAAGATTCCATTCGTCGCGGACAGCGCAGCCGTCTGCGAAGCTCGGAAAGAGCAGCCTGAAGTCCGTTCAGTCTCTCGATGGCGGCCCGCCACCTCGGACGGAGTCAAGGCAATGCGGGGACATCGGAAGCTTCCTTGCCGCCTAACTATGCCGCTATTAGCTCACCCGAGGGCGCCGGAGCAGTTGAAGCCCGCAGGGCACTCGACAGTTTTTCGGCGGCATCCACTCGCGGGACGTGATGGACGTAAATCATCGTCGTCGCGATGTCGGCGTGGCCCATGTACGCCTTCACGTCGGTCAGCGGGAAGACCTGGACGGCGAGGGTGCCGAAGCTGTGGCGGAGGTCGTGGAAGCGAAGGTGCTTGAGGTCCGCAGCTTTTAGGGCGGCGTAGAAGCGGCGGCGGAGAGCGCTGTCCTCGATGTGCTCGCCGGCAGGGTTGACGAAGACGAGATCATCGTCGCCCGTCCACGCCGGTCGACGGCTCAGCTGGTCGAGCGCCACGGCGACCTGGTCGATCATCGGGACGCTGCGCACGCGACCGGACTTCGGCACGTCCTCCGTCCGCATCACGTAGGAGTGCCGGACGTGGATCAAGCGCTTCCCGAAATCGAGATCGCGCCAGCGCAGACTGCGGAGCTCGCCGAGCCGAAGACCGGCGTAGGCGGCGGTGAGGAAGATCGCGGCGTCCTGCTCATCTTGCTCGCGCAACTTCGCTCGCCAATTGGCCCCAGTGGCGTGCTTCGGCGGTTTGCGGTGCCGCCCCTCACGGGCAGCACGCGCCAGCGCCTCGACCTCCAGCGCCGATAGGACGTTGAAGTCACCGGAGCGAGTGACCGGCTGGCGCTCGGCCCAGGCCGCCGCGTTGGCGGCGAGCCCGTAGACGCGCTGGGCGCGTTTCAAGATGCTGTGCATCACACCGAGGTACTTGTTGATGGTCCGCGCCGACAGGGCTTCTCCATCTTCAAGGCCGCCAGCAGCGACGAGTCCTGACCGCCATGCGTCGATCCGCTGGGTCGTGATCGACTCCAAGGTCGCCGATCCGAACTCCGGCAGCAGTCGCCGCTCCACGATCCAGCGGTAGTCGTTGACGGTCGAGGCGCGGCGCTTGCGGTCGTGCTCGACGTAGCGCAGCCACTCTCGTGCGGCCTCGCCGAACGTGACCGTGCTGGAGCGGCGGGGGCGGCTCGTCAGGTTGCTCCGCCTGGCGTCGGCGAGGATCGCGTCCAGCTCGCGCTGCGCGCCCTGCTTCGTCAGGGAGCCCTCCGGGGGTCTTCCCCGCTTCGTCCAGACTCGGCCGAGGACGACCTGATGCTGACCCTCGCCATCTCGCCACTTCGCCATCCAGCGGTCGCCCGACTTGCGGGCCTTGCGGAAGACATGGCCGCTAACCGGTGCTTCGCGGAAATGGATCGAGGACGACGCCATGAACCGAGGGTAGCGCCCTCCTTCGGACTGAAAATGTGTCCCGAGATGTGTCCCCGACTAGGCAAAAACAGGCCCAACTGGACTGCACTAACCGGACGGGATTCCGCTTATCAGAGCGAAATCCTTAACAATCGCCCTCGATCATAATCCGCGTGTCGGGGGTTCGAGTCCCTCCTCCGGCATCGAATTGGGCGAAAGTGGAAGTTTCGCTGGAGGGAATTGGTCTGATTTGACGTAACTCACTCGAGTGGGCATCAGCTGCGACGCATTGGCCGTCCTGATCGTCCGACTCGAGTCGGCTCATCCTGTCGAAGGCGACCTTTGCTGGCACCCTTGGGATCGAGCGGTCGGCGCCGAACCGGACGGGCTCAGTGAGGCCGCCCCCACCAGCCCGACGAGCGTGCCCCCCTTCAAGCGCTTCCCGGGGGAAGACGAATGGCCGTACTTCAGCGCTCACGTCAGCCAGTTGCTCTTCCCCGTTGGCAACAAACGTGGGGCTCGTTTGCTCTGCTGCCCCGACGAGCTCCACCTCGATCACTACCGACGAGACGGGAGATCGCGGCGCGCTCGCATCGACCTGCTGGAGCGGGTAACTACCCCCCTGAAGCCAGGCTGTACCTTCGGTCTCATCCATCTGTCGCTGGAACCCGCCGCAGACGGCGAGGCGTCGCCGGACGCACTCTGGTGGGGATGGGCGCTGCGGACGGGGCTTCGTCGCGGGAAGGAACCGCTGCGGATGACGCTCGGGGGCAAGGACCTGGACCCGTCCCGCCCCGTTCGCGCCTTGGTCGAGGAGATGTTCGGCGACCCACATCGCCATCTCGAGCAGAGCCTCTACACGGTGCTGATGGCCGAGTATCCGCCACCCGGTGGCTGTTCCGTCGATGAACAGACGTGGCGGCGAGCGCTCGCCAAACGCCGCGGCTCAGCCAAGGTGAGGGCGTGGAGCAAGCAGTACCAGGAGAAGGAGGACCGGCAGACCGTCCACTACGCGGGAGCAACCGGACTGGTCCTCGGCAACTGCACCGCCTTCACGGTGGACGGACCCATCGACGGCGCCTACGCCCGCAACCTCCGTTCCTACTGGTCCGAGAGTCTCGTCTTCGGCCTCCTGCAACAGGAGTGTCTCGAGGATTTCCAGCATCGCCTCGCCGAGGTCGGCGATCCCCTCAAGCCCGAAATCGAGGACCTTCACCGAGACTGGCTCTCGTTTCGGAATTCAGTCTGGTGGTCGCAGCTTTCGACCAGTACCGAGGTGCCGCAGGAGCTTCTCTCGAGACTTCGCGACGAACTGGGGACCGAGCGCCTCTTCGACGACCTCGAGGGCGATCTGGCCACCTACAGCGCCCAACAACATCGCCGCGCCGAAGATGCGCAAGCCGAAGCGCTGGCAAACCTCCAGGTCTACGGCTCCGGACTTGTAGTCCTGACTACCCTGGCGACGATCATCGGCCTCTTCTCCGCTTCCGGAGAAGCTCGAGCGTTCCTGGTCCTAATCGCGCTGGCCGTCTCCCTCGCCGTTTCCCTTTTCGTCCGCTCCCAACTCAGCCGACCATAGGGCGAAACCCGAGGGCGGGGCCACCTCCCGCCGGGTGCGCGGCATCCTCCGTAGCCGATTACGGCATGCCCGAGGCGAAAATACGGCAACTTCACTGATGCGCGGCCTCTTTTTCGCGCCTAAGTTGGGTTGGCAACGTCAAACACCGAATCGGAGGCATCAAATGCAGCTCTATGGAATCTTTCGCCGCAACGGATGGCGGACCCCGGCGGACCTGGAAGTAGCCGGGAAGAAATCGGCCGAAGTCGGCGACGAACCGGGCTCGGGCGTGCGGTGGATCCGCAGCTACGCGCTCGGCGAGGAGAGCGGCGAGGTCGGCACGTTCTGCGTCTACGAAGGCGAGAGCCCGGAGACCATCCGCGCCCACGCCGAGGCCGCGGGCCTGCCCTGCGACGAGATCGTCCCGATCCTCGAGACGGTCGTGGTCCGCCCCGACCCGGCCCCCGCGGCGAACTAGCGTCGGCAACTCCCGCGCGCGAGGCGCTTTGGTGGACCCCTGGTTCACGAAAGCGCCTCATCTCGCGCCTAGACTGACCCGATGAGCGAGCGGACTCCCCTGGTCGGGCGGGCGGACGAGCTCGCCCTCTTGCGTAATGCGGCCGAGCAGGCGCGGCTCGGCAACGGTTCGATCGTCCTCCTCGCCGGCGAGGCCGGGGTCGGCAAGAGCAGCTTGGCCGAGGCGGCGACCGATGGGTTCGATGTGGTCCTGCGGGGGGCGGCGTCAAACGGGGTGACCGTCTCCTACGGGCCGATCGTCGACGCGCTGCGCTCGCGGCTGCGGGTCGATCCGCAGGCGCTCGACGACTGCGGGCCGCTCCTCCCCCACCTCTCCCTCCTCCTCCCCGAGCTCGGCGAGCCGGCGGCGGAGAGCGAACGCAGCACGATCTTCGAGGCCGTCCGCTGCGCCTTCGCCCACCTCAGCGCCAAGCAGCCGGCGATCGTCGTCCTCGACGACCTGCAGTGGTCCGACGAGACGACGCTGGAGCTGCTGGCGGCCATGGCCGAGCCGCTGCGGCATCTCTCCGTCCTCGTGGTCGCCGCCTACCGCTCCGATGGGCTGCCGCGCGACCACCGCCTGCGCTGGCTGCGCAACGAGCTGCGGCGCGGCGGCAACCTGAGCGAGCTGACCCTGGAGCCGCTCGACCGGCCCGCCGTCGGCGAGCTGATCGGAGAGCTGCTGCCGGAGGAGCCCTCGCCGGCCCTGGTCCGGACGGTTCACGACCGCACCATGGGATCCCCCTTCTTCGTCGAGGAGCTGATCGGCGCCCTGCAGGCGCGGAAGGCGCTGCGGCCGGGCCGGCGCGGCCTCGAGCTGGCAGAGCAGGACGAGGTCCCGGTTCCGGACTCGATCCGCGAAGCGGTCCTCGTCGGCATCTCCGCCCTCTCGCCCGAGGCCCGCGAAGCCGCCGAGACCGCGGCCGTCATCGGCCCCCAGATCGACCTCTCCCTCGCCGCCGAGCTCGTCCCCGCCAGCGGCCTCGCCGAGCTCGTCGAGGCCGGGCTGCTGGAGGAGCCCGACACGGGGCAGGCGACGTTCCGCCACGCCCTCGCCCAGGAAGCCCTCTACGCCGAGGTGCCGTGGGTCCGCTGCCGCGACCTCCATCGCAGGCTCGCCGAGCTGCTCGAGGGAGCGGGCGGCTCCAGCCTCGAGATCGCGACCCAGTGGCGGGGCGCCGGGGAGGACGCACGCGCACGCGAGGCGCTGGTCCGGGCGGGCCGGGAGTCGGAGGCCGTCCACGCCCACCGCGACGCGGTGCGGGCCGCACGCGAGGCGCTCGAGCTCTGGCCCGAGGACGAGGCGGAGGAGCTGCGGGCGGAGACGCTGGAGCGCTACGGGCGCTGCGCGGAGCTAGTCGGCGAGCTCGCCGAGGCGACGAAAGCGTGGCGGGAGCTGGCGGCCGGCTGCGACCGCCAGGGCGACGGGCTCGGCTACGCCGAGGCGCAGCGCCGCCTCGCCGCCGTCTACGACCTCGGCGGCGAACGCGATCAGGCCTTCGCGGCGCGGCGCCTCGCCGCCGATGCCTTCGCCGCCGCCGACTGTCCCGCCGAAGCCGCCCTGGAGCGGCTGGCGATGGCCGACCACCACCGGCGCGGCGGCCGCTACAGCGAGGCGATCGAGCTGGCCGAGGTCGCCGCGCAGGAGGCGCGGGCCGCGGAACGGATCGACATCGACGCCCGCGTCCTCGGCCTCCGCGGGGTCGTCGAGGCCAAGGGAGGCGACTTCGAGCGCGGGCTGAATTCCGTCCGCAGTGGCCTCGCCCTCGCCTTCGAGCACGACCTGACTCCCGTCGCCGCCGAGCTCTACCAGCGGCTCAGCCTCGTCCTCTACGACGGCGCCGACTACCGCCAGGCCGAGGAGGCGCTCGACACCGCCCTTGACCTCTGCCGCACCGACGGCGACGCCGGGACCGAGGTCGCCTGCGTCACCTGCCTCGTCTACGTCCTCCGCGAGCGCGGCGAGTGGTCGCGGGCGGCCGAGCTGGGCCGCGAGCTGATCGAGGCCGACACCGCGGTCTGGGTCGCCGAGGGGCTGCTC
>DATMBY010000297.1:0-3335 GCA_035558995.1 Solirubrobacterales bacterium | reverse complement strand
TCTCGAGCTGGTCGCCCCGCAGCGCGACGAGACCGCCGTCAGGGCGCGCTTCGACGGTCGAGAACCCCGTTTCTTCGAAGTGGACGCCGAGGCTCTGGGTGGCGATCCCGTCCCTGCCGAAGGTGGTCGTCTCCGTCGCGTCTTCGGCCGTCGCGACCGCGACGACCCCCACCAGCGCACAGGCCGCCGCGGCCAGTGCCGGAACGAGTCGATTGCCGCCGCGCCGTCCGCGCCTCCTCCCCATCACGCTTCTTCTACACGCCCCAGGCCCGAAAGTCGCGCTCAGCCTAGGCGAGCTCGATCACGCTGCGGATCCCGTCCTGGGCCTCCATCAGCTCGAAGCCGCGGTTGACCTCGTCGAGGGCGATCCGGTGGGAGACGAACGGGTCGAGGTCGATCTCCCCCGCCAGATAGCGGTCGACGAGGACCGGGACCTGGTCGCGTCCCTTGACGCCGCCGAAGGAGGAACCGGCGATGCGGCGGCCGGTGATCAGGAGGCGCGGGACGACGTCGAGGGTCTCCCCCCGCCCGGCGACTCCGGCGACGGTGCAGAGGCCCCAGCCCATCCGCGCCGCCTCCACCGCCTGCCGCATCACGGCGACGTTGCCGGTCGCCTCGAAGGTGTAGTCGGCGCCGAAGCCGCCGGTCAGCTCGAGGATCCGCTCGACGGCCCCCTCCCCGCCCCCGAGCAGGTCGGTCGCGCCCTGGCCGCGGGCCAGCTCCAGCCGCTGCGGCGAGAGGTCGACGCAGATGATCCGCTCCGCCCCCTGCAGGCGACAGCCGGCGACCGCCCCGAGCCCGACCATGCCGGCGCCGAAGACGGCGCAGGTGCTGCCGGGCCGCACCGCGGCGGTGTTGATCGCGGCGCCGAGCCCGGTCGAGAGCCCACAGGCGAAGAGACAGGCGTGCTCGAACGGAGCCTCCCGGCTCACCTTCGCCAGCGCGATCTCCGGCATCACCGTGCACTCGGCGAAGGTCGAGCAGCCCATGAAGCTGCGGATCTTCTCGCCGTCGCGGGAGATCCGGGTCGTCCCGTCGGGCAGGTGCCCCTTGTTCTGCTCCTCGCGGATCGCCAGGCAGAGGTTGGTGCGCTCGTCCAGGCAGTGGACGCACTCCCGGCACTGGGGCGAGAAGAGGGTGACGACGTGGTCGCCCGGCGCCAGCGAGCCGACGTCGGGACCGACCGACTCGACGACGCCGGCGCCCTCGTGCCCGAGCACCGTCGGCGCGTAGCCGGAGGGGTCGGCGCCGGAGGCGGTGTAGAGGTCGGTGTGGCAGACCCCGCAGGCGTGGAGACGGACGAGCACCTCGCCGGCCCGCGGCTCGGCCAGCTCGACCTCCTGCACCGCCAGCGGCTCCCCGAACTCCTCGAGCACCGCGGCGCGCATCTTCATCGCGTCAAGCTCCTGCCGCAGTCGACGACCGTCTCCACAACGGCCACCCTAACCCGTACCGCTCAGGGCGTCGCCGGGCGATTCACCAGAGCTTCGTAGGAACGGCACGGCTCTCCCCGCAGGCCCGGACAGGGAGGCAGTCCGGTCGGGACGGCGACCCCGGGGACGACGGGCAGCAGGAGGTTCGACGGAGTGCTCCCGCCGTAGGCGATCGCGACCTGGGCGGTGCCTTCCGGCTCGGTGTGGTCGAAGGCCCAGATCGGCTGGGTGCCGTTGGGGGCGGCGATCGTCACCCGGATCCGCGAGCCGGCGCGGTAGGCGTGGCCCTCGTAGTAGAGCGGGATCGTCACCGGCACGAACTGGTCGGGCGGCATCGGCGAGACGTCAGCTTCGCGCAGGCTCAGCACCGGCTCAAGCGCGGTGCTCTTTTCGGCGTCGAGCTTGCGCTCGTCGGCCCGCACCCAGCCGTTCTGGACGAAGGTCTCCTTGCCGTCGGGCCGGACCTCGCTGATCGTCACCTGCAGGTCGACGTTGGGGGTCGAGGAGCGGACCCAGACGTTCACCGCCCCGGCCCCGATCACGGTCGTGTTCGAGCTCAGCGGAGCGGTGAGGTAGGAGACGGCGCTCCCAGGCGGGCTCTGTTCCCAGTGGTACTGCGGCAGCGCCGTCCAGAGCCCGCCTTCGCCGGCGGCGGTGTCGCCGCTGAAGTCGGTCTTTGGCAGGGCGCCGGCGTCCCAGGTGAATTCGTCGGCCCCGGCGGCGGGCGGGCTGCCGCCGAGGGCGCCGCCCGGGGAGAGGTACCAGGCCCTGGCTTCGGTGCCGGGCACGGGGAATTCGGAGAAGGACTTCTCGAAGCCAGGGTAGGGCCGCCCCGGCGAGAGCCCGCCGGCGCCGCTGTCGAAGAGGACACGGACCGGCTTCTGGTTTTCGAAGGCGGCCTTCGCCAGGCTGTAGGTCGGCTGCAACTGGATCGGGTCGGGCGGCAGCGTCACGCCGGGGATCCCCATCGCTTCCTGGTAGACCAGCGGCGCCGCGCCGTTGACCGCCGCTGCGGCGAGGATCGGCGGCCGCTTCGCCACGTAGAGCTCGAGGAAGTCGAACCAGCGGTTGAAGGTCTGCGGGTCGAGCGAGTCGACGTGGGTGCCGTTGGTGAAGGTGAACCACTTCTGCTTCGTCCCGGTCATGTGCTCGGCCAAGGTCGGGCAGTGGCCGCCGGTCTGCTCGTCGGTCCACTGGCAGGCCATGAAGGTCGGCACGCCGATCTTGTGGACGAAGGTGACGGGAGAGAGCGGGTCGGCGACCGCGGGGTTGTAGTGGTCGTTTTCTTCGACCTTTTTCAGCAGGTCGACGGCCTCGGGGTGCAGCGCCTGGTTGGCCGCGCAGGTCTGGTCGCCTTCCTGGACGCGTTTGTAAGCCCATTCCTGGCCCGAGCCGGGGCCGGCGGCTTCGGCGTCGTGGACCCGCTCTTTGGCCCATTCGAGCGCGAACCCGGTGTTGAGGATGCCGCCCGGATACAGCGTCGTCTGGGTGTTGTCGATCACCGACAGCGGCGAGATCGCGGCCAGGTGCGGCGGCTGGGTGGCGGCGGTGAAGAGCTGGCTGATCCCGCCGTAGGAGATCCCCATCATCCCGACCTTGTGGTTCTTGACCCACGGTTGCCGGGCGATCGTCTCGATGATGTCGTAGCCGTCGAGGCCCTGGAGCGGCTCGAAGAAGTCGAACGCACCTCCCGAGCAGCCGGTGCCGCGCATGTTGACGTCGACCACCGCGTACCCGAGCTGGTTGGCGATCTCGCTGATGCCGCTCTCGGGCCCGGACGGGTCGGCGTAGCCGTAGCCGGAGTATTCGACCAGGGTCGGGTAGGGGCCGGCGTCGGCCGGGCCGGGGAGGTGGACGTCGATCGCCAGCTTCGTCCCGTCCCGCGTCTTCAGATAGCCGTAG
>DATMBY010000296.1:0-20424 GCA_035558995.1 Solirubrobacterales bacterium | reverse complement strand
CAGACGATTCCCTTGTAGCGGACCCGCTTGTACTTGCCGCAGTAGCACTCCCAGTCCTTGGTCGGACCGAAGATGCGCTCGCAGAAGAGCCCGTCTTTCTCGGGCTTCAGCGTCCGGTAGTTGATCGTCTCGGGCTTCGTGACCTCGCCCCAGCTCCAGGAGCGGATCTTCTTCGAAGACGCGAGCCCGATCTCGATCGCGTCGAAATTGTTGATGTCGATCATCAGTCCTCCACCTCGGCCGGCGCTGCATCCGCAGCTTTGCCGGCGCCATCACCATCAGTTCCGCCCTCGCCCTCGGCGACCACCTGCTCCTCCTGCTCGTCGGCGGCTCCGTTGGAGGAGTCGGCGCGAACGCCGGTCAGGTCCATGCCGAGCTCCTCGGCGGCTTTCAGCAGGTCGTCCTCCTCGTCGGAGATTTCGACGTCGGTCCCCTCGGAGACCACATTGGCGTCGAGCGAGAGGCTCTGGATCTCCTTCAACAGCACTTTGAAGGACTCCGGGATCGACGGCTCGGGGATGTTCTCCCCCTTGACGATCGCCTCGTAGGCCTTGACGCGCCCGACCGTGTCGTCGGACTTGACCGTGAGCATCTCCTGCAGGGTGTAGGCGGCGCCGTATGCCTCCAGCGCCCAGACCTCCATCTCGCCGAAGCGCTGACCGCCGAACTGCGCCTTGCCGCCCAGCGGCTGCTGGGTGACGAGCGAGTACGGGCCGGTCGAGCGGGCGTGGATCTTGTCGTCGACCAGGTGCAGCAGCTTGAGGATGTACATGTAGCCGACCGTGACCTTGCCCTCGTAGGGCTCGCCGGTGCGGCCGTTGTACAGCTGCGCGGTACCGGCGGCACGGGCGCCGGGGCGGGCGCTCTTGTCGACGCCGAGGTCGATCCCGCGCTCGGCGTTCTCGTCCTGCCACGCCACCAGCGCGTCGTCGACGTCCTCGACGGTGGCCCCGTCGAAGACCTGGGTCGCCACGTAGACGCGGCCGTCGCCCTCGTCGGAGTGGGCCTGCTTGTAGGCCTCGGAGCCGTCGTCGTACCAGCCGTTCGCCGCGACCCACCCGAGGTGGGTCTCGAGGATCTGGCCGATGTTCATCCGGCTCGGCACGCCGAGTGGGTTGAGGATGACGTCGACGGGGGTGCCGTCCGCCAGGTGCGGCATGTCCTCCTCGGGCACGATCTTCGAGATCACACCCTTGTTCCCGTGGCGTCCTGCAAGCTTGTCGCCCTCGGCGATCTTGCGCTTGGTCGCGACGTAGACGCGGACCAGGTCGTTGACGCCGGGCGGCAGGTCGTCGCCGTCGTCGCGGCTGAAGGTGAGGACGTCGATCACGACCCCGCCCTCGCCGTGCGGCACCTTCAGCGAGGTGTCGCGGACCTCGCGCGCCTTCTCCTTGAAGATCGCGCGGATCAGCTTCTCCTCGGCGGTCAGCTCGGTCTCGCCCTTCGGGGTGACCTTGCCGACCAGGAGGTCGCCGGAGACGACCTCGGCGCCGACGCGGACGATTCCGCGCTCGTCGAGGTTGCGCAGGCTCTCCTCGGAGCGGTTGGGGATGTCGCGGGTGATCTCCTCGTCGCCGAGCTTGGTCGTGCGGGCGTCGATCTCGTACTCCTCGATGTGAATCGAGGTGAGTTCGTCGTCCTTGACCAGGCGCTCGGAGAGGATGATCGCGTCCTCGAAGTTGTAGCCCTCCCAGGACATGAAGGCGACCAGGCAGTTCTTGCCGAGGGCGATCTCACCGCCGCCGGTGGAGGAGCCGTCGGCGAGCACGTCGCCCTCCTTCACCTGCTGGCCGCTCTTCACGATCGGCCGCTGGTGGATGATCGTCCCCTGGTTGGAGCGCATGAACTTGTGCAGCGGGTACTCGTCTTTCTTCGAGCCGCTGGTGACGACGATCCGCTGGGCGTCGACGTGGCTGACTTCGCCGGCGTTCTCGGCCAGGACGACGTCGCCGGTGTCGACCGCGGCGCGGCGCTCCATCCCGGTCCCGACCAGCGGCGGGTCCGGCTTCAGCAGCGGCACCGCCTGGCGCTGCATGTTCGAGCCCATCAGCGCCCGGTTGGCGTCGTCGTGCTCGAGGAACGGGATCAGCGAGGTGGCCACCGACCAGATCTGGGACGGCGAGACGTCCATCAGGTGGACTTCCTTAGGAGCCGCGGTCGCGTACTCCTGCTCGCCGGCGCGGACCAGCACCTGCGGGCCTTTCAGTTTCCTGGTCTTCGGATCGACCTCGGAGTTCGCCTGGGCGATGATCTTGTCCTCGTCCTGGGTCGCGTCGAGGTGGACGATCTCCTCGGTGACGACGCCGTCGGTGACCACCCGGTAGGGGGTGGTGACGAAGCCGTGCTCGGAGATCTGGGCGTAGGAGGCGAGCGACCCGATCAGGCCGATGTTCGGTCCCTCCGGGGTCTCGATCGGGCACATCCGGCCGTAGTGGGTCGGATGCACGTCGCGGACCTCGATCGGCGCCCGCTCGCGGGTGAGGCCGCCGGCGCCGAGCGCCGAGAGCCGCCGCCTGTGGGTCAGGCCCGCCAACGAGTTGGTCTGGTCCATGAACTGCGAGAGCTGCGAGGAGCCGAAGAACTCCTTCATCGCCGCCACGACCGGGCGGATGTTGATGATCGTCTGCGGGGTGATCGCGTCGGAGTCCTCGGTGGTGAGGCGCTCGCGGACCACGCGCTCCATCCGGTAGAGGCCGATCCGGAAGGCCTCCTGGATCAGCTCGCCGACCGTGCGCAGACGGCGGTTGCCGAAGTGCTCGTACTCGTCGAGGTGGTCGTAGACCTGCTCGCGCGGATACGTGATCGCCTCCGCGGCATAGTCTTTGATCGGGTTCTCCTCGTCGATCTCCTCGGGGATCCCGAGCAGTTTCGGCAGCGAGGTCAGCTCCTTGACGAGGGCGATGATGTCGTCATGGGTGAGGACCCGGGTCTCGAGGTCGATGTCGAGGTCGAGGCGGGCGTTGAGCTTGTAGCGGCCGACCCGCGTGAGGTCGTAGCGCTTGGGATCGAAGAAGAGCTGCTCGAGCAGAGCTTTGGCGGCGTCGACCGAGGGCGGCTCGCCCGGACGCTGCTTTTTGAACAGCTCGATCAGGGCGCCCTCTTCGGTCTTGGTCGCTTCGGTGTCCGCCGCGATCGTGTGGCGGATGTAGACCGAGTTGTCGAACATGTCGAGGAGCTGCTGGTCCTCGACGTAGCCCATCGCGCGCAGCAGGACCGTTACCGGCAGTTTCCGCTTGCGGTCGATGCGGACGAAGACTTTGCCTTTTTTGTCTACTTCGAGCTCCAGCCAGGAGCCCCGGGCCGGCATCAGGTTGGCGATGAAGACCTGCTTTTCGGGGTCCTTCGGGGCCATCACGTAGGCGCCCGGGGAACGGACGAGCTGCGTGACGACGACGCGCTCGGTGCCGTTGATGATGAAGGTCCCGCGCTCGGTCATCCACGGGAAGTCGCCCATGAAGACGGCCTGCTCGCGGATCTCGCCGGTCTCCTTGTTCTGGAAGGCGACCGTCGCGGTCAGTGGCCGCGAGTAGGTCATGTCCTTCTCACGGCACTCCTCGATCGTGTGCGGCGGCTCCTCGAATTTGAAATCGCCGAAGACGATCTGGAGGTTCCCCGTGTAGTCCTCGATCGGGGATATGTCGTTGATCGTCTCTCGCAGCCCACCGGATTTCGGATCCGTCAGTTCCTCGAAGGAACGACGCTGGATATCGATCAGGTGTGGAACCTCGAGAGGGTTGTCTAGGCGGGAAAAGCTCCTACGGGTTACGGGGGCAGCGTTGGAACGTGCCAAAGTCGGCGACTCCTCGGACGGTCAGAGGGACGTGGATACAGCGCAAATATGGGCAGGGGCACTCAAATGGCGCGCGACGGCGGAAAATAACACACCGCCGCCGGCGCCTTCAAGTTTGGCTCCCCAAGCGGGCTGGGAAGAGCGGTTGAACTCTCTAGGCGAGTTCGACCGTGGCCCCAGCCTCCTCCAGCTCAGCTTTGAGTTTGTCGGCCTCGTCGCGCTCGACACCCTCTTTGATCGCTTTCGGAGCCTCGTCGACGAGCGCCTTTGCCTCTTTGAGGCCGAGACCGGTCGCCGAACGGACCACCTTGATGACCGGGACTTTCTGGCCGCCGACCTCTTTGAGGATGACGTCGACGGTCGAGGACTCTTCGGCGCCGCCCTCGTCGCCGCCGCCACCGCCGCCGGCAGCGGCAGGGGCCGCGGCCGCAACGGCCGTCGCGGAGACGCCGAACTCCTCCTCGAGCGCTTTGATCCGCTCGGAGAGCTCGAGCACCGAGATGCTTTTCAGCTCCTCGATCCAGTCCTCGGTTGAAGTTTTGGTTGCCATCAGTCGCTACCCCTCTTCCTCGTTTGAATCCTCATCTGAAGTCTCTTCTTTGGCCTCCGGCTCGTCGTCCGGAGCTTCCGCCTGGTCGGCGGGCGGCTCGTTGCCGCTGGCGGCCTCGGTCGGCGCCTCCTCGACCGGAGCCTCCTCGGCTTTCTCGGCCGGAGCCTCGTCAGCCTCGGCCTCCGGTTCCTCGGCGGGAGCCGCCTCTGCCGGGGCCTCGCCCGACACAAGTCCTTTCTCGGCGATCTGGCCGAGCTGCAGCGCCAGGCCCTGGATCATCGAGCCGAGCCCGCGGACCAAGCCGGTCAGCGGGCTGGCGACGACGCCGGCGAGCTGCCCGTTCAGCACTTCGCGGCTGGGCAGTTTGGCGATCGATTTGAACGCCGCCTCGTCGAGCGAGGTGGCGTCCATGAAGCCGCCCTTGTAGGTGAGCACTTCGTGCTCTTTGTTGAAGGTGGTGATCGCTTTCGCGGCCTGGGCGGTGTCGCCGCGGACGAAGGTGAGGGCGGTCGGCCCGCTCAGCAGCTCCGCCAGCCGTTCCTCGCCGGCCTGGTCGGCGGCGATTTTCGTCAGGCGGTTCTTGACGATGCGGAAGCTGGCGTCAGCTTCGCGCAGTTTCGAGCGCAGCTCCGCCGCCTGGGGGACGCTGATGCCGCGGTAGTCGACAGCGAAGATCGCCTCGGACGCCGAAATATCGGCGGCAATCTCTTGTATGGCAGCTGACTTTTCCTCGCGGTTCATCGTCTCACCTGCACCGGGCTTCTGGGCAAGGGCCCCGCCGGTGGTCTGCGGTTAGCGGCGACGCAGTTTAAGCGGTCGCCAGCTCCTCTGCGGTCTCCCCAGCAGCGGCCGCGGTCTCGCGGTCGGCTTTGGCGCCGGCGTCGACGCGGATGCCGGGGCCCATCGTCGTCGCCAGGGTGGCGGAGAGGACGTATTTGCCCTTGGCCGAAGAAGGCTTGGCGCGGAGGATCTCCTCGATCACGGCCTGGTAGTTCTCGAGCAGCTGATTTGCGTCGAAGCTGGCCTTGCCGATCGCCATGTGGACGATCGCCTGGCGGTCGGTCCGGTATTCGACTTTGCCGGACTTGGAGTCCCCGACCGCCTTCTCGACGTCGTCGGTGACGGTGCCGACCTTCGGGTTCGGCATCTTGCCCTGGGGGCCGAGCACGCGGCCGAGCTGGCCGACGGCTTTCATCATCTCCGGCGTCGAGATCGCGACGTCGAAGTCGGTCCAGCCCTCCTGGACTTTCTCGACCAGGTCCTGGCCGCCGACGAAGTCCGCACCGGCCGCCTCGGCGTCACGGGCCTGCTGGCCCTGGGCGAAGACGGCGACGGTGACGTTTTTGCCGAGGCCGTGCGGCAGCGCCAGGGTCCCGCGCAGCTGCTCGTCGGCGTGGCGGACGTTGACCCCGAGCAGGACGTGCAGCTCCACCGTCTCGTCGAACTTGGTCGAGGCGGTGTCCTTGATCAGGGCGACCGCCTCGGCCGGCGGGTAGGCGCGGTCGCGGTCGACCTTGTCGTACTGGGCGCGGAATCGTTTGCCGTGGGCCATTTTCTCTCTCTGAAGTTTCTAGGCGACGTCGACGCCCATCGAGCGGGCGGTGCCGGCGATGATCTTCTTCGCGGCGTCGACGTCGTTGGCGTTGAGGTCGGGCATCTTCCGTTCGGCGATCTCCTGGATCTGCGCATCGGAGATCGTCCCCACCTTGTTGACGTGCGGCTCGCCCGAGCCCTTCGGGATTTTGATCGCTTCCTTGATCAGCACGGCGGCCGGCGGGGTCTTGGTGATGAAGGTGAACGAGCGGTCCTCGTAGACCGTGATCTCGACCGGGATGATCGTCCCGCCTTCGCTCTGCGTCTGCGCGTTGAACGCTTTGCAGAAGTCCATGATGTTGACGCCGTGCTGACCCAGGGCGGGGCCGACCGGCGGCGCCGGGTTGGCGTTGCCTGCCTGGATCTGCAGCTTGATGAGGGTGAGGACTTTCTTTGCCATGAGCGGGTTCGGGAGGGTAGCGGTCTTTGCGACCTAGATCTTCTTGACCTGGTCGTAACCGACCTCGACGGGCGTCTCGCGGCCGAAGATCGAGACCAGCACCTTGAGTTTCGCGGCGTCCTCGTTGATCTCGGCGATCTCGCCGGAGAAGTCGGAGAGCGGGCCGGAGATGACTTTGACCGATTCGCCGATCGCGAACTGCGCCTGGGTGCGCGGCCGCTCGGCGGTCTCGCGGTGGAGCAGGCGGTCCACCTCGGGTTTGGAGAGCGGCACCGGTTTGTTGCGGGAGCCGACGAAGCCGGTGACGCCGGGGGTGTTCTTGACCAGGCCCCAGGCGTCGTCGGTCATCTCCATGTTGACGAGGACGTAGCCGGGCATCGTCCGTTTCTCGGTCTGGACTTTCTGCCCGTCCTTCATCTCGGAGACCTGCTCGGTGGGGACGACGACCTGCCGCACGTTGCGGTTCTGGCTCATCGTCTGCACCCGGTGCTCGAGGTTGTGCTTGACCTTGTTCTCGTGCCCGGAGTAGGTGTTGATCACGTACCAGCGATACATCTTCTGAGAAAGCCTTTGTTCGGGATCCCGCTTAGAGGATCTGCTTGATGAGCCAGTTGAAGACCGCGTCGAGGGCACCGAGGTAGGCGGCCGCGACGGCGACGAAGAGGACGGTCACAGCGGTCGCCTGGATCAGCGTCTCGCGATCAGGCCACTGGACTTTCTTCAGCTCCTGCCAACAGGATATGAGGAAGCCGATGAAACCGGAGCGCTGCCTATCGGCTTTCGCCTGTTTCTGCTTCTTCGCAAGTTGCTGACTCTCGCGCCGCTTCTGCTCCTCGCGCTTGCGCTTTTCGTTTTCCTTCAGCGCCTTCGCTTCGGCGCGACGGGC
This sequence comes from Solirubrobacterales bacterium, assembly GCA_035558995.1. Classification (GTDB taxonomy): domain Bacteria; phylum Actinomycetota; class Thermoleophilia; order Solirubrobacterales; family 70-9; genus VAYN01. The sequence continues at coordinate 13,205 of DATMBY010000296.1, read as the reverse complement.
GGAGCGCGGCTTCGGCGCGTCCGGGGTCTCGAGCTGGGACTCGGGGGCGCCGGCGGCGATCCCCATCTCCACCGCTTCGACCTCGGCTACGTCACCGGAGACCCCGGTCTGGGTCTCGCGCTGAGCCTCGACCGGGCTCTCGTGCCCGCCGGAGCGTTTCCGCTCCTCAGCTTCCCGAGCCCGGCGCTCGGCCTTGCGCTGTGCGCGGGTCTTTGCCATCGGGGACTACCGGGTCTCCTTATGAGGGGTGTGGTGGCCGCACCAGCGGCAGAACTTGCGCATCTCGATCCGGTCCGGGCTGTTGCGCCGGGACTTGTTGGTCTGGTAATTCCGCCGCTTGCACTCTTCGCAAGCCATCGTCACCGCAATGCGGACATCTCCGCGTGCCATCTCTTCCCTCGTTCCGTGCCTGGAGGTAGTCGTTACAGAAGAAAAACCCCGGGCCAAGGCGCGAGGCTGAGGCAAGGATAGCGCCCTGCGGCGCATCGGCACCGGCTGCCGCCGACCACTCAGGCGACGGTTCACATGCCCTACTTAATTCTATGTAAAGTCGTTTTCAAGGTAATCCGATAGGGCATCCGAGGGCGACAGTGCAAGAGCTAACCGAAAGCAACGGCCTCTACGACCGAGACAGCTTCGTCGAAGCGATGGAAGAGCGGCTGCTCGACCCGCTGCATCGCAGCCAGCCCGGGGCGCTGCTGCTGCTCGACATCGACTCCTTCCACATCGTCAACGACTCCCTCGGCCACGAGGCGGGCGACCGGCTGCTGGAGACGGTGGCGGGGACGATTCGCGACCAGTCGCGCATCGACGACCTGCCGGCGCGGATCTGCGCCGACGAATTCGGGCTGCTGCTGCCGCGGGCGACGCCGGCGCAGGCGATGGCGACGGCCGAGCGGCTGATCGCCCTGGTCCGCAAGCGCGGCCAGCCCGCGGTCGGGGCCAGCGTCGGGATCGCGACCTTCGGCGGCAGCGGCGAGGAGGTGACCGCGGAAGGGCTGATGATCACCGCCGACATCGCCCTCTGCGAAGCGAAGGAGGCGGGCGGCGGGCGCGCGGTCGACGCCGCCAGCGGCCCCAACCAGAAACTGACCTGGGCCGACCGGATCCGCGAGGCGATCGACGGCGAGCGGATCGTCGTCTACGCGCAGCCGATCTTCGACCTGCGCAAGGAGTGCGTGGCGCGGGAGGAGCTGCTGGTGCGGATGCTCGACGACAACGACGACGTGATCCCGCCCTCCTCCTTCCTGCCGACCGCCGAGCGGATGGGGCTGATCACCGAGATCGACCGGCTGGTGCTCTCGAAGGCGATCGAGCTGGCCGGCCGCTCCCAGCCGATCGCCGTCAACGTCAGCGGCGCCTCCCTCTCGGACCCGCGGCTGATCGCCGACGTGCGGGCGGCGATCGCCGACGGCCTCAACCCCGCCTGGCTCGACTTCGAGATCACCGAGACGGCGGCGATCTCCAACATGGACCACGCCCGCGCCTTCGCCGAGGCGGTGACCGGCCTGGGCTGCGGCCTCGGCCTCGACGACTTCGGCACCGGCTTCAGCTCGTTCAGCTACCTAAAGGAACTGCCGGTCCAGCACCTGAAGATCGACATCGAGTTCATCCGCGAGCTCCCCTCCTCCCCCACCGACCAGCGCCTCGTCCAGGCACTCGTCCAGTTCGCCAAAGCCTTCGGCCTGGAGACCGTCGCCGAGGGGATCGAGAACTCCGAGACCCTCGCCCTCGTCCGCGCCTTCGAGGTCGACTACGCCCAGGGCTTCCACATCGGCGAACCGGCGCTGGTCGACTTCGGCCGTGCCGTCGCGGCCTGAACCTCAGCTCACTGAATCCGGCCGGTCGCCCGCAGCGTCAGCCCCACCAGTCGCGAGACCACCATCGCCACATAGCCGAGCCCAGCGATCTGCTCGATCATCACGAGGCTGCGCGCGAACGGCTTGACCGGCACGACGTCGCTGAGGCCGGTGCTGGTGAGCGTGGTGAAGCTGAGGAACAGCAGCTCCATCCAGGTGCGCGCGTCGCGCGGGTCGACGGCCGCCGTGAAACTCTGCGGCTCGATCGCCTGGCAGACGACGTAGGCGTAGGCGAACGCCCAGGCCACGAGCGTGAAGGTCGCGCCGACGGCGTAGAGCTCGTCACGGGTGATCTCGTGGTCCTCGAGCATGTAGAACAGAAGCGCCCCGCCGGCGTAGAAGTAGAGGACGGACTCGAAGGCCGAGGAGTACGGCAGCAGCGCGTCGTCGCCGGTGACCGCCTGCACAAGCAGCAGCACGGTCGCCGGCAGCGCCAGCAGCACGCTGACCCACGTCACCGCCGGGGAGCTGCGCACGGCCAGCACGACGAGGCCGAGGATCGCGATGCCGAACATGCTGAAGACCGCGCGCCCGGCGGCGCCCTCTTCGAGGAACGGATAGATGAGGATCGCCGCCAGCTGCGCGGCGAGGAGGACGGCCGAGGGTTGGCGCTTGGCGAACTCTCGCACGCCGTCCTCTTCGCCACCGTCGTGGTGACCCCTACCGGGGACTACGCGCGGGTTTCCACATCGGCGAACCCGCCCTCGTCGACGGCGGCCGATTCGCGACTACCGCCTGAGCTTTAGCCGGGCCAAACTCGAGGCTCGGGATTAGACTTTGCCGCATGGAGATGCGTTTGAGCGGCAAGGGCGAGGATCTGGACCGAGCCCGAGCCGTGCGCCGGCAAGCCGATCTGCGGTCGACGATGAGTGAGCGGTTGGCCCGCGTGCACGTGCTCTGCAAACAGATGAGCGCGATCAAGGGCGCGGCCAGAACGCGTTGAGCGAGTTCGACCTTCGCGCCCTGCTCAAAAGCACCTGGTGGCAGGCGAGGGAGCCGATGCCCCTCCTCCGGAATTGACCTCCCCTCGCTTCGCTTCGGGGAGAACCTGGAACGCGGGCTACGCCCGCGTAAGAACGAGATTGCATTTCGCCGAACATTCCTGCGGAGGGGCATCGGCTCCCTCCACGATCGAATTTCGGTAGACGTCAAACCCTAGGGTCGTCGTGCTCGGAGACCAGACTGCGCCTTCATGTCGGACAAGGGTGCCGGTGGGGGTCCCTGGGTACTCAGCATGGAGCCGCGCCAGACACGCCGGAGGCGTCAGCCCCCTCTTCCAAACACGCGGCGGAGGTGCTCCCAGGGACCCCCGCCGGCACCCCTCCTAAACGTCTAGAGCCCCAGCGTTTTGGCGATGATGCCGCGCTGGATCTCGCTGGTGCCGCCGTAGATGGTGGAGACCAGGGAGGTGCGGACGAGGCGCTCCATGTCGTACTCGGAGGAGTAGCCGTAGCCGCCCATCATCTGCATCCCCTCGAGAGTCGTGCGCTTGGCGACCTCGGTGACGAAGAGCTTCACCATCGAGGCCTGCTGGGGCAGCATCCGGTCGGGGTCCTCGTCGACGAGGGTGGCGACCCAGTGGGTCATCAGCCGCGCCGCCTGCAAGTCGGTGGCGAGGTCGGCGATGCGGTGCTGGAGGGCCTGGAAAGAGCCGATCGGGCGGTCGAACTGGCGCCGCTCCTTGACGTAGAGGAGGAGGTCGTCGAAGGCGCGCTGGGCGATCCCCAGCATCGTCGCGGAGAGGATCAGGCGCTCGACGTTGAGGCCCGCCATCAGCTGCATCCAGCCCTGGTCGACCTCGCCTAGAACCGCGTCGGCCGGAGCGGCGCAGTCGGTGAAGTAGAGGTGGTTGGTCTCGCGGCCGCCCATCGTCTCGATCGGGATCACCTCCATCCCCTCGACGTCGCGCGGCACCCAGATCATCGTCATCCCCTCGTGCTTGCTGCCGGCGTTGTTCGTGCGGCAGACGACCAGCACATGATCGGAGATGTGGGCGTTGGAGCAGAAGACCTTCTGGCCGTTGATGACGAAGCCGCCGTTAACCGCTTCGGCCTTGCAGGAGAGGGCTCCGACGTCGGAGCCGGCCTCCGGCTCGGTCATCGCGATCGCCTCGACGGCCCCGTTTGCGATCCCGCCGAGGATCTCCTGCTTCTGGGCCTCGCTGCCGAAGCGCTGGGTGGCGCCGGCGACGATCAGCGTCGTCGCGTAGCCGCCGATCGGGGCAAGGCCGCGCGAGGCCTCCTCCATGAAGAGGCAGGCGTCGAGCATCGTCCCGCCAGAGCCGCCGTACTGCTCGTCGATCGTCACCCCAAGCCAGCCCAGCTCGGCCATCTGCTTATAGACGTCGAAGTTGTGGTGCTCGCGATAGCCGTCGGTCAGCCGCTCGCGCTGGTCCGGCGTCCCGCACTCGCGGTCGCAGAAGTCCCGGATCGCGTCGACGAAGTCCTCTTGCTCGTCACTGAGAGTGAAGTCCACGGCGGCAGCCTAACGCGGGGTGCGAGGCATTGGCCGACCGGCCAATGAACCGAAGGCCACTTCTACCGCTAGCCCGCGAACGGGTTGAACAGCTTCACGCCGGTGCTCTCAACATCGGCGACGTTGCGCGTCGCCAAGGTCAGACCCAGCACTCTGGCGGTCGCAGCGAGTAGGCCGTCCACAACGGGCAACGGGTCGGGCACGTTCATCCTCCCCCACTCTCCCGCGATCACGTCATCGATCGGAAGGACGCGATCTCCGTGCGCCTCGCTTAAGGTCGCGAGCCAACGATCAAGAGTTGCCGCCGAACCTGGATCCCGACGCCGCACGCTCTCGATACCGCGACGGATCTCCCCGATCGTCAGGACACTGAGAAAGATCTCCTCGTCGGCGACATCGGCGAACCAGGCGGTGACGTTCGCATCGGCCCGCTGGCCCTTGCGCAGCTCGGAGATGACGTTGATTTCGAGCAGGTAGCTCAAAGCTCAACCGAGCGACCGCGATCCTCCGGACGCTCGAAGTCCCGATCCTCGCCGAGAGCCGGCATCTCGAGCAGGAGCTCCTTCAGCGATTTGGCGGACCCACGTTCACGTAGTGCCTCGCGCAGGATCTGCCGGTGCTCCTCCTCCGCCGAGTGACCGTGACGAGCAGCCCGCATCTTCAGCTCACGCACCACATCACTCTCTATGTCCCGGACCAGTAGCTGTGCCATCGCGATAGCAATGATATCACTCCTTAGCGATAGGAGTTCGAAACACCGTATTCCGCCTGGGAAGACGTATAGCCCTCGTATTCCAGTTGTTGCACAAGGCCGGATTCGGAGAAGGATTCATATTCGAGGTAGGACTTTGCCGCCTTGGCCGCTTGTTCGTTCCAGTCCGCACCTACCTGAGCTGCGGCATTGGCGTCTGCCGCGTTATAGCCTTCATATTTCAACTGTTTTTCCAGACCGGTCTCGGAAAATGCTTCGTAGTCGAGATAATTTTCGGCGGCTCCTAGGGCATTTTCTTGTGAAGCCGTCGCGGTAGGTTCGGTCGGTTCGACCGGCTTCGGCTTCGCGGGCTTGTGCTTCGCGGAGGTTTCAGAACTGGCACTAGAACTGGCACTGGTTGACGACGAGCTGGAGCCTTCGCCGCACGCGACGATGCCAAGGGCTGCAGCGAGGACGGGGTGAACCGCAACCGGCCCATTGAGTAGCTAGCGTGCCCCCAGGCTCCATTCCGGTCTTAATTGACTTGCTCACTCGACCGGCAAAGAGAAGGCCCCGCTTTCGCGGGGCCTTCTTGAAGCCCGGAACGAGACTCGAACTCGTGACCCCTTCCTTACCATGGAAGTGCTCTACCAACTGAGCTATCCGGGCGCGCGGCTTGGGACCAAGCGCGAATGCGCAACCGATGTTAGAGCGTCGGCGCCGTGCTCGCACACCGCGGGACGCTATGGCTCCTTGGCGACCGCGGCTGCTTCCTCCCGGCCGACGTACGGAGTGAGAAGAATCTCGACCAGTTCAGTCTGCAGGGCCTCTAGGTGCTCTCCTTCCCCAGCCTCGACCGCACGAGCGACCAACGCAGCCATTCCGGCGAGGAGGGCGTGCTGCACCTCGCGAGTCGGCGCGCTCACGTCCTCCGGAAGGCCCCGCCCCAGATCGTTGAGAGCCATTTCGGTGGCACTCCGCTGGCGCTCGGCGATACTCCCCCCAGCGCGCTGGGGCTCGATGAGAATGAAGCGGGCAAGGTCAGGATTCGCTGCCAGGGCACGGAGGAGGGCGACCATGGCCGCCCTCAGTCTTCTCGGCCATCGGGGCTCAGTCGCGGCAGCCTCTTCAGCTACCCCTTGGAGATAGGCGATGATCGTGTCGTAGGTGGCGAGGAAGCAGTCTTCTTTGGATTCGAAGTAGGTGTAAAAGGTGCGGCGAGAAACGCCTGCGGCGGCGGAGATGCCGGTGATCGTGGCAGCATGGAAACCCTTCTCCGCGATAGTGGCGATCATCCCCGCCGTGAGGCGGTCTCGCTGATTGCGGGCGACGAACTGTCGCGGCAAGCCATGCCGGCCGGGGGGCAGCCGGGCAAGTTCGGGCGGCGGGTTGTGCGGCTCGATTCCCTGCTCGGGCACCAGCCGACGATACCGGTATCAGACATGGGGGGGCGGAGGAAGCGACAGCTCCTGCTCGGCCTCATCCTTGTTGACGTAGGGACGCACCGCTATGTACATCATCTCCGGCACCAGGGATTCCGCTCGCGAGAGATCCTTGCCGGCAGCGATCCTGCGAAGAAGCATCTCGGCGATCGCGCCGACGATCGCAGCGGCAAAGCTCTGGGGCACGGATCCTGGATCGTCGAGCCCCTGGCGGCTGCGGTCCACCAGGTCGATGAAATGCCACAGCGTTTTTTCCCGCTCCAGTCTCGCTGCCTCTCCGGCGCTCAACGCCTCCAGGACGCAGAAGCGCGTCTCCCGAGGGTGGCGCTGGATCCAGCGGGCCGTCGCATATGCGGCGGCCCTGAGCGCGTCGCGCCATGTCTCCTCGCTGTCGTAGGCCCCCCGGGTGGCCGCGAGCAGGCGCTCGGACTCCTCCGAATAGATTCGCAAGAACGCCTGCTCCTTACTCCCGTAGGCGCGGGTAAAGACGTCGACTTCCACCCCGACCCGGTCACAGATGGCGACAACGGATGTCTGCGCATAGGACCGCTCGCAAACGAGGTCGATAATCGCCTCCCGCAGGCGTGCCGTGACCTCGCCGTCGCGCTCCGCCGACGGTGGCTGTTCAGCCCGAGCCACGACGAAGCCCTATGGATGGACAGCGATTTAAGAGCGGGCGAGCCGCCGCGCCTCGGCTTCGCCGACATAGGGACCGATCACGATCGCCGCCAACTCGGGGAGCAGCTCCCTGCTGCCCGCTCCGCTCCCGCTGACCAGGCGCTCGTGCAGCAGCCAGGCGACCCCGGCTGCGGTGGCCTCCTCGAGATTCGCCGGCAGGCTCTCCCCCCCTGCCGAGAGCGACCTTCCGCCGCGGAGCGCCGGAAGCACCGAGTCGATGGTCTGCTCGTAGCGGGCAAGGCCCTCGCATCCCGCAGTCTGAGCCTCGACAAAGACGATCCTCGCCGCCATTGGATCCTCTTCGAGCAGGCCAAGGATTCCGCCCAATGCCGCGCTGGCCCGTTCCGGCCACCCCGCGTCCTCCGGGAGCAAGGCCTCGATATCCCTGCGAGCCCGGCTGACGATGCGCTCGTAGCAGTGCAGGAAGCAGTCCCCTTTCCCCTTGAAGAGGCCGTAGAAGCTGCCGACGCTGGTCTTCGCGGCAGCGACGATGTTGTCGATGCTCGTCTGCTGAAAGCCCCGCTTCGCGAAGACGGCGATGGCGGCGGTGAGGATTCGCTCGCGCTGGTGTTCCTCGACGGTCGCCCGGGAGAGACGAGTGCGGCCGACCGGCTGCTTCGCAAGGGGACCGGGAAGCGTCATCGAGTAAGAAGGATACAGAACGTTGAAGAGAGTTTCCGTAATAGATCGGCTCGTGTCTCGAACTGGGGGCAGCGCTGATCATCGAACTCGGATGATGACATCGTTCCTGAGGTGATTGATAGCGTTTTCGATTAGATAGCTGTGGTGCAAGCGGCTGTGGCCAGGGAGAGCTTTGAACGGGAACAGGGAGGAAGGCGAACGGACTCAGGCCGACAGCGCCCGCGCTCGCCGGATGCTCGAGTTGTCGGCTCTCGAAATCAGCGGCGAGTACGGTTACCGCGAGTTGACCGTGGAGAAGATCCTCGAGCGATCGAACCTCGGACGGCAGCACTTCTACTTCTGGTTCACCAACGCCGGGGCCTGCTATGCGGCGGCTTACGCCAGCACAGCGGAGGAACTCGCCTCGGAACTTCTCGACCTGTCCTGCCGGCAGGACGATTGGTCGGGGGGCGTGCGCGCTGCGCTGATCTGGGTGCGGAACTTCCTTGCCGCAGAGCCGGTGCTGGCAAAAGGCATCCTGCTCGAGGTCTATGGCGGGGAGGCCGCCGCTGCCGCCAAACGCGATGAGGTTTTGGAGCGCCTCTCCCGCGCGATCGACACCGCGCGCCGCGAGAAATCTTCTCGCCACTCTCCACCTCCGATTGCTGCCCGCTTCATTTTAAGCGCAGTCGAGGCCGTTGCGAGCCAGCAACTGGCATCGGAAGATCGGGACCTGTTCGCCAGGGCAATCCCGGACCTGCTCTTCCTGGCCACCACCATCTTTTTCGGGCGCGAGGCGGCCGAAGCCGAGCTCGCCGACCGTGGCTCTTGACCTCAGCGACGGACCCACGGCATCGCCACCGCAAGCTTCCAGACGTCCTCGATCTGGCGCAGGACGACGGTGGGGGTCAGGGTCCTCGTGAAGGGCGCTCCTTCGGAGCCGGCAGAAGTGACGATCCAGCGCTCGCTGCCGAGAGCGACCTCGCCGGCGAGGACGATCGAGCTGTCCTGGACCTCGATCTGGGACCCGGTGACGATCAGTTGGTGGAGGATCGGCTTGATCTCCTCCCGCCCCCGCACCGCGGTGGCGTCCGGGGTGAGGAGGCAGGCGTCCTTGGCGAAGCAGCGGGCCGCGGAGTCGAGGTCGCCGCAGCTGATCGAAGCGGCGAGCGCCCGCGTGCTCTCGCGTGGAGTGCGGGCGCCCGCGATCACCGCCATCGGTCTAGATGAACTTGGAGGGCTGGAAGCGGCAGTAGCGGAATTCGAAGTCTAGGACGGTGTTATTTGCCCGTTCCGCGGTCGATTTCAGCCGCAGGACCATCTTCTGGGCCTGGGTCTTTTCGCCGGCCTTGAGCTTGCGGCCGAGCGTTTCGAACAGGGTCACCTCGTCCTTGACGTAGCCGAGCCACTTGGCCAGCCGGGCGGTGTCTTCCGGCGGCTGCGGCACGGCGAGAAGTTCGGTGCGGGTGCGCTTGAGGGCTCGGGCGGCGGCGAAGACTTTCTTCGAGGCGGGGCCGAGCTTGCCGGCCTTGACCAGCTGCCGCACGCCTTTGAGGATCTTTTCGTTGGCCTGGGTGTTGATCTTGCAGATCGGTTCCACTTCCGCCTTGTAGGTCTCCTCCGCGCTCGTCATCGCGAACGACGGCACCGCCCCCAGCAGTGCGGCGAAGACGACAAGCGGCACGATCAGCTTCTTCCCAGGCATCAACACCCTCCCTATTCCGTTGCGAACCCAGCCCGACGACATCATAGTTTCTCGATCAGCCAGGCCCGATGAGCATTCTGGGGATCCGGTTGACCACTTTGCTCCACCCGATCTGTAGCTTCTCCCAGGTGCGCCCCACGCTCCGGCTTCTTTTTGCCTTCCTCTCGGTAACCCCGGTCCTGCTCTCGGGCTGCGGCGGGTCCGAAGACACCTCGCGCGCCGCGCCGCCGGCAACCGAGTTCCCGGCGGCGAAGGGGAAGACGATCTCGGAGCTGCTGCACGACTCCGGCGCCAAGCCCTCGAAGCTGGTGATCGCCCCCGCCGCGCAGACCTTCGACCGCGGCCCCAACCGCTACCCGTTCGGCGTCTTCACGCTGGGTCAGGAACAGATCGACGACGCCGACGTCGCCCTCTACTTCGCCAAGGACGGGAAGGGACCGGTGCAGGGGCCGCTGCCGGCGCAGGTCACCTCGCTGGAGACGAAGCCCGCCTACCGGGCCCAGGACGCCGGGGCTCCGGGCGAGGCGACGACCGTCTACGTGGTCCCGGAGGTCGACTTCGACCGCAACGGCCCCTGGCTGGCGATCGCGATGCTGAAGGGCGAGCACGGGCTGGAAGCGACGCGGATCACCGCCACGCCGGTGGTCGGCGAGTTCCCGCGGATCCCGCAGGTCGGCGACAAGGCGCCGGTGATCCACACCCCGACCGCGGCGGACGTCGGCGGCGACATGGCGAAGATCGACACCAGGGTCCCGCCCGACCAGATGCACAAGGTCGACTTCGCCGACGTCGTCGGCAGGAAACCGGTCGTCCTCGTCTTCGCCACCCCCGCCCTCTGCCAGAGCCGCGTCTGCGGTCCCGTGGTCGACGTCGCCCAGCAGGTCGCCGACGCCCACGGCGACGAAGCCGACTTCATCCACATGGAGATCTGGAAGGACAACGACATCTCCAAGGGTCCGCGCCGCCAGGTCCAGGCCTACCACCTGGAATCCGAGCCCTGGACCTTCCTGATCGACCGCAACGGAATCGTCCGCGACCGCATCGAGGGCGCTTTTGGCGTGTCTGAACTGGAAGAAGCGATGCGGACGATAGTTCCTGGCTAATCGGCCAGGCTGCCGCTAGGCTTCGCAGGGCCGGTCAGGGGACCGGCGAGAAGTGCCCGCTGGGAGGCAGGGTCGAAGGCAAACCGACGCTGCAAGGAGCGATATGAAGCACAGGCTGGCAGTCCCTCTTCTCGTCCTCGGGCTATGCGCGCTGCTCGGAACCATGGCCGCCCCGGCCCTCGCCGGCAAGGGCGGTGGGCAGAAGAAGAAGCAGGTGACGAGGACCTTCGAAGTCTGCAAGCACGGCTGCCGCTTCCGGACGATCCAGATGGCGGTCGACGCCGCGGGCTCGTTCAAGGTCAAGAAGAAGAACGCGAAGGCGAAGGCCGTCGTCGTGATTCGGCCCGGCAAGTACGTCGAGGGGGTCGTCCTCGACGGCACCCAACGCAAGAAGAGCTTCGACGACCTGACGATCAAGGGGGCGAAGAAGGACCGCAAGAAGGTCGTCCTCGAGGGCAAGAACGCGAAGGGGGAGCTGGGCGCCGCCCAGAACGGGATCGAGGCGATCAGCGTCGACGGCCTCGTGCTGGAAAACATGTGGGCCCGCAACTACCAGTCGAACGGGTTCTTCATCCACGCCGCCAACGAAGGCGGCCAGCACTGCGACGGCTACAAGATGAACAACCTCCTGACCTCCGCCAACCGGTCTTATGGTCTTTTCGCCAAGAACTGCTTCGGCGGCAAGATGACCAACTCGGCCGGCTACCACCACGGAGACTCCGCCTTCTACGTCGGCGAAACCCCCTGCGACGGCAAGGCCTGGACCAACCACGGGGTCGCGCCGCCGCCGAAGCCCTGCCAGCGGAAGCCGAAATGGACGCTGCTGAAGAACGACCGCAGCTACGAAAACGTGCTCGGCTACTCGGGGACGAACTCGAAGTACGTGAAGATCGTCGACTCGGCCTTCTACAACAACGGCGCCGGGATCGTGCCGAACACGCTCGACAGCGAGGGGTTCGAGCCGAACGGCTGGAACGTGTTCGAAAACAACGACGTGTTCTGGAACAACTACAACTACTTCCTCGCCGGCTCGAAATTCCACACCGTCTCCGGCGGGCTCGGCCAGGTCGCGGGGGCGACGGTCAACTACCCGACCGGCGTCGGCATCGTCCTCTACGGGGGCGCCCACAACGTGGTCAAGAAGAACAACGTCTTCGGCAACTACAAGTGGGGGATCGCCTCCTTCTCCGGGCCGGGCGAAGTCTTCGTCGCCAACGAGGGCGACGACGCCAAGAACATCAACAACCAGATCGTCGAAAACGCGATGGGGCGCGAAGGCGCCGACCCGAACGGCGAATTCGACTTCTGGAACGACGACACCGGCGGCGGCAACTGCTGGGGCGCCAACAGCGCCGGCGCCAGCTTCGCGCCGGGCAACGGCAAAGTCCCTGTGAGCGAGATCTACCCCGCCTGCCCGCAGCCCGAAGTCCTCGCCGACCAGGTCCGCAGCCTCAACATCGCCGCCGGCCTGCAGATCAACCTCGGGGAAGAAGACGACCCGAAGACGATCCTCGGCTACGCCTCCTCGAACCCGCCGCAGAACCAGGAATGCAGCTGGGTCCGCCGCGTCGCCGCCCATCCTGCCTTCGAGAAGTTCAAGCCGGTCGAGATCGCGCCGCAGCCCGGAGAGGTGAACTGCGGATGAGGCGCCCGAGGAGGATGTTCCGAGCCGCCCTCGCTGCCTGCTGCGTCGTCGCTGTCGCCCTCTCGGGGGTGACCGCGGCGGCTGCGCAGGCGCCGAAGAAGGCGCCGGTGAAGGTGACCGTCAACGACTTCTACTTCGCTCCCACCGCGGTGACGATCAAGAAGGGGCGGGCGGTGAAGTGGGTGTGGTCGTCCTACAACACCTATCCGCACGACGTCCACCTGAAGCAGGGGCCGAAAGCGCTGAAGAACAAGGCCCGCTTCTCGACCACGACGACGGCTGTGACCGACGCCCATTTCCAGCGGACCTTCGAAGTCCCCGGCACCTACAAGTTCATCTGCACGGTGCACCCGTCGGAAATGAAGATGACGGTCACCGTCAAGAAGTAGCCGCGCGGTGCCCGACCCGATCGATCGCCGGGGGTTCCTCGCCCTCTCGGGCGGCGCCCTGCTCTGCACGATCGCCGGCCAGGAGGTGGCGACCGAGGAAGGGAAGATCGACGTCGAGGGGCTCGCCCGCGAGGTGAAGGTGCCGCCGAAGGTGACGGCGGCGGAGTGGCGAGGCGAGGATCCCGGGGAGCGGCGGCTGGCGGCGCTGCCGGTCGGCGGCCGCACCCGCGAGTACTGGATCGCGGCAGAGCCCGTGCAGTGGGACATCGTCCCCACCCATCGCGACCAGATGATGGCCCAGAAGGTGAAGCAGGGAAAGACGCGGTTCGGGGCCTACGGCTACCGGCACTACTCCGAAGGCTTCAAGACCCCGCTGGGGAAGGCGACGGTGCCCGGGCCGCTGATCGAAGCCGAGGTCGGGGACACCGTCGTCGTCCACTTCCGCAACAAGCTGGCGGCGCCGGTGACGATCCACCCGCACGGGATCTTCTACGCCAACGAGATGGACGGGGCCTACAAGGGCAAGTGGACCGACCCTGGCGGCTTCGTGCAGCGGAACCGCACCTTCACCTACGTCTGGGAGGCCCAGGAAGGAAC
>DATMBY010000295.1:0-2842 GCA_035558995.1 Solirubrobacterales bacterium | reverse complement strand
GTCTGCGCCGTCCCCTTCGGGCGCGATCAGCTTGAGGTCGCGCGTCGGGTCGAAGTCGGAGATGCCGGCACCCGGCTTCCCGCCCGGCGCCTGCGGCCCGATCGTCTGCGGAGAAAGGTCCGCGAAGCGATCGAGCATCGTCCGGGGGCGGAAAAGATGGCGCGCGGATTCGCTGCTGCGGGGGGAGCAAAAGCCGCCGCCGACGCAATCGAGGACCGGCTGCTGGCCTGATTCAGCCGTTCGGCAGGGCGAAGAAGGCGATCGCGGAGAAGTGGGCGACCGCGGCGGCGATGACGAAGAGGTGGAAGACCTCGTGGTAGCCGAAGACGGCCGGGCTCGGGTTGGGGCGCTGGACGGCGTAGACGACGGCGCCGGCGGTGTAGAGGAGGCCGCCGGCGGCGACCAGCAGCGTCCCCCCCGGTCCCATCTGCGACCAGAGGTCGGGGAAGGTCGCGACCGCGACCCAGCCGAGCGAGAGGTAGATCAGGGCCGAGGCCCATTTCGGGTGGTCGATCCAGATCATCTCGACGATCGCCCCGGCGATCGCGCCGACCCAGACGACGGCGAGGATCGCCATCGCCAGGGTGCCTTCGAGGACCAGCAGGGCGAAGGGCGTGTAGGTGCCGGCGATCAGGAAGAAGATCATGCTGTGGTCGAGCCGGCGCATCCACTGGCGCACCTGCGGCCGGGCCCAGTTGACGCGGTGGTAGAGGGCGCTGGTGCCGAGCAGGGCCGAGAGGCTGGCGGCGTAGATCGCCACCGCCAGGGTCGCCTTCGGACTGTCGGCGAGGATGACCAGGGCGGCACCGAACCCGAGCGAGAGGAAGAAGGCCCACTCGTGGGAGACGCCCCTCAACTTCGGTTTGACCGCGGCGATCGCGTCGACCGTCGCCTCTTTGGCCGCGGTCGCGCGCTCTTCGACCGCTCCTTTGGCCGCGGAGGCGCGCTCGCCCACCGCCTCGCGGGCCGCCACAGCTTTCTCTCCCATTCGTTCCCGGCTCATCCCAAATCCTCTGCCACCTGGGAAGGCTACCCGCCTTCTGTGCCGAGAATGCGGAATTGCCACCATGTAGGGACACACCGGCGACGCAAATGCGTGCCGATTTTGCGATTTGGCGGGCCAGTTCCGTCCGAAGGAAGCGCGATCCTGCGTAGTTACCGCTGAAAGTCGCTCGAGAGGAGAAGTTCCATGTCCAAGACCGCACTCGCAAGCCCCAGGAACGGCCTGCAGGGACTCTCGATAGAGCGGCGTTTTTCGACGCCCGGAGTGCATCCTTTCGACGAGGTCGAGTGGGAGATCCGCGACGCCGTGATCGGCGACCCGGAGAGCCCCGCCTTCGAGCAGCGCGGGGTCGAGTTCCCGGTGACCTGGTCCCAGAACGCGACCAACATCGTCGCCCAGAAGTACTTCCGCGGCCAGCTCGGCAGCCCCGAGCGCGAGAGCTCGGTCAAACAGATGATCGGGCGCGTCGCCGGGACGATCTCCAACTGGGGGCGCGAGGGCGGCTACTTCGCCTCCGAGGAGGACGCCGACGCCTTCGAGATGGAGCTGACCGCGATCCTGCTCAACCAGAAGGCGGCCTTCAACTCACCGGTCTGGTTCAACGTCGGCTTCGAGGAGACGCCGCAGTGCTCGGCCTGCTTCATCCTCAGCGTTGACGACACGATGGAGTCGATCCTCTCCTGGAACACCAAAGAGGGGAACATCTTCCGCGGCGGCTCCGGCTCCGGCATCAACCTCTCCAACATCCGCGGCTCGATGGAGCCGCTGCAGAAGGGCGGCACCGCCAGCGGGCCGGTCAGCTTCATGCGCGGCGCCGACGCCTGGGCCGGGACGATCAAGTCCGGCGGCAAGACGCGGCGGGCGGCGAAGATGGTCGTCCTCGACGTCGACCACCCGGACATCGAGCACTTCATCTGGTGCAAGGCCGACGAGGAGAAGAAGGCCGCCGCCCTGCGCGACGCCGGCTTCGACATGTCGATCGACGGCGAGGGCTTCACCTCGATCCAGTACCAGAACGCCAACAACTCGGTCCGGGTCACCGACGAGTTCATGGAGGCGGTCGAGGCCGGCGAGGAGTGGCACCTGACCGCGCGCACCACCGGCGAGCCGGTGAAGACGCTCGACGCGCGCGACCTGATGAACCAGATCGCCGACGCCGCCTGGCGCTGCGCCGACCCGGGCGTCCAGTACGACACGATCATCAACCGCTGGCACACCTGCCCGGAGTCGGGCCGGATCAACGCCTCCAACCCCTGCAGCGAGTACATGCACGTCGACGACTCGGCCTGCAACCTCGCCTCGCTCAACCTGATGAAATTCCGCCGCGAGGACGGCAGCTTCGACACGGCCGAGTTCGAGCACGCGGTCGACATCGTCTTCCTCGCCCAGGAGATCGTCGTCGGCTTCTCCAGCTACCCGACCGAGGAGATCACCGAGAACGCCAACCGGTTCCGCCAGCTCGGCCTCGGTTACGCCAACCTCGGCGCGCTGCTGATGTCCGACGGCCTGCCATACGACTCCGACGCGGGCCGCAACGTCGCCGCTGCGATCACGGCGCTGATGACCGGCCGCGCCTACCGCCAGTCGGCGCTGATCGCGGCCGGGGCGACCGGCCCCTACGACGAATACGAGCGCAACCGCGAGCCCCACAACGGCGTGATGCGGATGCACCGCGACGCCGCCTACGACATCGATCCCGTCGGGATCAAGGGCGAGCTGCTCGAGTCCGCGCAGCGGGCCTGGGACGAGGCGGTCGAGTTCGGCGAGCTGCACGGGTACCGCAACGCCCAGGCGACGGTGCTGGCGCCGACCGGGACGATCAGCTTCCTGATGGACTGC
>DATMBY010000294.1:0-2782 GCA_035558995.1 Solirubrobacterales bacterium | reverse complement strand
AACGAGGCCTTCGCCGCCCAGGTGATCCCGATCATGGCCGAATGCGGGATCGACGAAGACAAGCTCAACACCCACGGCGGCGCGATCGCCCTCGGTCACCCGTTCGGGATGACCGGCGCCCGGATCATGGGCACGCTCCTCAACGTCCTCGAGACCGACGACAAGCAGGTCGGCCTGGAGACGATGTGCGTCGCCGGTGGGCAGGGCAAGGCGATGCTGGTGGAACGCCTGAACTAAGAAGCGATTGGTGAGTTAGCGCCCCTATGGCGGCGTTAACTCACCACTGACGAGTTAGGGTCGAGTCGTGGAGACGCTCCTCTACGAGACCGACGGCCGAGTCGCTCGCATCACCCTGAACCGCCCCGAGCGGGGCAACGGGATCACGCCGCGGATGCCGGTCGAGCTGGCCGAGTGCGTCGAGCGGGCCAACCTCGATCCCGAGGTGCACGCGATCGCCCTGGCCGGCAACGGCACCGGCTTCTGCGGCGGCTACGACCTCGTCGCCTCGGCCGAGGGGGACATGGGCGAGCTGGGCGAGGGGAGCGCCTCGCCGCCCGGCTCGCCCCTCGACCCGGCGGTGATCGGCGCCAACCACCAGCCGAACACGAACTGGGATCCGGTCACCGACTACCAGTTCATGTCGCGCAACGTGCGCGGCTTCATGAGCCTCTTCCACTCCGAGAAGCCGGTCCTCTGCAAGGTCCACGGCTACTGCGTCGCCGGCGGCACCGACATGGCGCTCTGCTCCGACCTGCTCGTGATCGCCGAGGACGCGAAGATCGGCTACCCGCCGGCGCGAGTCTGGGGCTCGCCGACGACGGCGATGTGGGCGAGCCGGCTGGGGCCGATGCGTGCCAAGCGCCTGCTCCTCACCGGCGACTCGCTGACCGGCGCCGAGGCGGCGGAGTGGGGGCTGGCGACCGAGGCCGCGCCCGCCGCCGAGCTCGACGAGCGCTTCGAGCGCCTGCTCGAGCGCGTGGCGCGGATGCCGGTCAACCAGCTGGTGATGATGAAGCTGCTCGTCAACCAGACCGTTCACGCCCACGGCCTCGCCCAGACCCAGGTCCTCGGCACCTTCTTCGACGGCATCGCCCGCCACACCGAGGAGGGCCACGCCTTCGTCCGCCGCGCCGCCGAGTCCGGCTTCCGGGATGCGGTGCGGGAACGCGACGAGCCGTACGGCGACCACGGGCTCGAGGGCTTCGGCCTCGATCCCGAATAGGCTGCCGCGGCGATGAGCGACGCCTCGCACCCGAGCTCGATGATCACCCCCGAGTCGGTGCGCGCGTTCCTGCCCGGCAGCTTCCCCGGCGACCTCGGGATCGAGCCGCTCGAGGTCGAGGACTCCCACGCCCGCGGCAGCATCGTCGTCGACAAGCGCCACCTGCACCCCGGCGGCTTCGTCCACGGCGGCGTCTGGACCGCGCTCGGCGACACCGTCGCCGCCTGGTCGACCTTCCGCTGCATTCCGCCCGGCCACAACTTCACGACGATCGAGCTGAAGCTGAACGTCTTCGCCGCCGGCGTCCTCGGCGACGAGATCGAGGCCCGGGCCGAGCCCCTCCACGTCGGCAAGAGCACCGTGGTGATCGAGGTCCGGATCGAGCGCCGCCGCGAGGGCACCGACCCGCGCCTGGCCGCGAACCTGATCGTCAGCCAGTTTGTCCTGCCGCCCGCAGGCGATGCCTGAAGCGCCCGACGGCGTCGCCTACGTATTCGGCTACGGCTCGCTGGTTGCCATGGGTGGCGAGCTGACGCTCGGGGGCCGCGCCTGGGCGCCGGTTCCGGGCCGCCTGCGCGGCTACCGCCGCTACTGGGGAGCGGCGATGAACAACTGGGAGGCGGGGCCGAAGCAGAAGCACTTCCTCGACCCCGACAGCGGTGAGCAGCCGCGGATCCGCGTCGCCTACCTCGACATCGAGGAGGAGTCGGGCCGCACCGTCAACGGCCTCGCCGTCCCCGTCGACCGAGGCCGGCTGGCCGAAATCGACGGGCGGGAGATGAACTACCTGCGCATCGACGTCAGCGATGCCTTCGAGCCGGCGCTGCCGCAGTCGGTGTTCGCCTACCGCGCCACGGAGGAGGCGCGCGAGCGCTGCCGCCGCCACCGGCCGGACGCCGAGGTCTTCGTCAGCAGCGAGTACGTGGCGGCGGTCCGCCGCGCCTTCGCCGAGCTCGGCGAGGAGGCCCTGGAGGAGTTCGACCGCACCACCGACCCGCTCGACTTCCCCCAGCGGCACCTGCGGCCGGTCTACCCGGCCCCGGCGGGCGCCGGCGGCGAGCTCCCCTACTGAGCGTCGGGTCTCTAGGCCGCGACCGGGCTCAGCCGGCTCGCTTCGACGAAGTGGCGGAACAGCGCCGCCTCGTAGGTGCGGTGCACGAGCGTCTCGGCGTGCCACTGGACGCCGATCAGGAAGGGACGGGAGGGGTCCTCGATCGCCTCGATCGTCCCATCGGGGGCGCGGGCGGTGATCTTCAACCCCTCCCCGAGGCGCTCGATCGCCTGGTGGTGGAAGGAGTTGACGTCGAGCTCGTCGTGGACCTCGACCTCGTCGTCGCCGAGCGCCGCCGCGAGGCGGCTCCCCGGCTCGACGTCGATGGTGTGGCTGGTCTCGTTGCCGGGGCTGGCCTGCCGGTGGGCGATCTCCTCGGAGACCGCGGGCAGGTGTTGGATCAGGGAGCCGCCGCGGGCGACGTTGAGCGCCTGGGTGCCGCGGCAGATCGCCAGGATCGGGATTTCGCGCCTGTCGGCGCAGCGCGCCACCGCCAGCTCGAAGCGATC
>DATMBY010000293.1:0-2586 GCA_035558995.1 Solirubrobacterales bacterium | reverse complement strand
ATATATTGTGACTAGTATGTGTAACTGAACAGCATTGCACCTAAGCAGACCGCCTGCGAATGGGCGATGGAATGGATTGTTTGCCTGGGATGAGAGCTGTGGAGGCTAGACATGCCGGGAAAATCGAAGCTGACGGCTGATGGCGGGGAACGGGCCGCCTTGCGCGCCCTGTCGAAATCGGAGCAGCGCGAGGAAGCGGACCGGGCGCGGGCGATCCTGCTGACGCTGGAGGGACGGCACGCCGGGGAGATCGCCGCAGTTCTCGGGGTGCACGTCAGCACGGTGCGTAACTGGCGGGGTTACTTTGCGCATGGCGGCGTGGCGGGGCTGCGGCGGCGCCCGAGGCCAGGACAGCAGGCCAAGATCGGGCCGCATGCCGGAGCGATCGCCGCGGCGATCCTGGACGAAGACACGCACCACGATGGCGGCTGGACGCTGCCGCGGCTGTGCGCCGAGATCGCCCGGCGCGGTGGGCCGGCGATCTCGCCGCGGTGGCTCTCGCACCAATTGCGCCAAAGGGGTTTGCCTGGCGACGGCCGCGCCACACTCTCAAAGGGCGCCAGGACGCAGCCGCGGTCGCGGCCAGCCGCGAGCACCTTGCCAATCTGAAAACTCGGGCTGCAGCGGGCGCGATCGATCTGGTGTTTCTCGACGAGTCGGAAGCGCTCACACATCCCTATCTGGCGCGCTGCTGGGCCCGGCGCGGCACCGAGTTGCGCATCGAAGCCCCTGGTCAGGCCAAGAAACAAGCCATGCTCGGCGCTTTTGATCCGGTGCGCCGGCGCCTTCTCGTACATACCAGTGCCACCAAGCGCTCCACTGACTTTGTCGCCCTGCTCGACCAACTCGGCGCCGCCTACGGCACCACCGAACGCGCTCGGCCGCTGGTCGCGGTTCTCGACAACGGGCCGATCCACCGCAGCAAGCTGACCACAAAGGCGCTCGCCCAGCGCCCCTGGCTCACCCTCGAATGGCTGCCGAAATACGCCCCCGAACTGAATGACATCGAACGCTGCTGGCGTGATCTGAAGCAGCATCAGCTCGCCAACCGCACCTTCGCCGATGCCGATGCTCTTGCCCGCGCCATCCCTGACGCCGTCGCCCGCCTCAACCACGAGCGCCAACAAAAATCATCGCCCATTCTCATACAGCCTGCTTAGTTGACGTGCCATCTGGACCAACTGAACCGCCCCGGGTTTCCCGGAGGCTCCAACTCTTGAGAGGATGGAGCCATGACGAAGCGAGTTCCCCCGTATTCCCCCGAGGTCCGCGCCCGCGCGGTTCGGATGGTCCTGGACCACCAAGGCGAGCACGCCTCGCAATGGTTGGCGATCCGCTCGATTGCCGAGAAGATCGGCTGCTCGGGCGAGACACTACGTAACTGGGTGCGGCAGGCCGAGCGTGACCAGGGCCTCCGGCCCGGTCCGACGACGGACGAGCGCGAGCGCATCACGGCGCTCGAGCGCGAGAACCGCGAGCTGCGCCAGGCGAACGAGATCCTGCGCAAGGCCTCGGCCTATTTTGCTCAGGCGGAGCTCGACCGCCGGTTCAAGCCATGATCGCCTTCATTGACGAGCACCGCGCCATTCACGGGGTCGAGCCGATCTGCCGCGTTCTGCCGATCGCCCCGTCGACGTATCATGCCCATGCCGCCCGGCGCGCCGACCCGGGCAAGCTGCCGGCACGGGCCCAGCGCGATGTCACCCTGAGGATCGAAATCCGGCGCGTGCACGAGGAGAACTTCCGCGTCTACGGCGTCCGGAAGGTCTGGCGCCAGCTTCTCCGGGAAGGGATCGTGGTCGCTCGCTGCACCGTGGCACGCCTGATGCGGACGATGGGCCTGCAGGGCGTGGTGCGGGGCAAGAGGGTCCGCACCACGATCAGCAATGCCGCGGCCCCGTGTCCGCTCGATCGCGTCAATCGGCAGTTCAAAGCGCCGCATCCGAACGCCTTGTGGGTGTCCGATTTTACCTACGTCGCGACGTGGGCCGGTTTCGTCTATGTCGCCTTCGTCATTGACGCTTTTGCAAGGCGCATCGTCGGCTGGCGTGTCTCCCGTACGGCTCACACCGGCTTCGTACTGGACGCGCTGGAGCAAGCTCTGCACGAGCGCCGGCCCGTCCGCGGCGGCGGCCTCGTCCATCATAGTGATCGCGGTGTGCAGTACGTCTCGATCAAATATACCGAGCGGCTCGCTGAGGCGGGCATCGAGCCTTCGGTCGGCAGCGTCGGTGACAGCTACGACAATGCCCTCGCCGAAACCATCAACGGCCTCTACAAAGCCGAGGTGATCCATCGGCGCGGCCCCTGGCGCAGCTTCGAAGCGGTCGAGTTCGCCACCCTCGAATGGGTCGACTGGTTCAACAAACGTCGCCTCCTCGAGCCACTCGGGAACATCCCTCCCGCCGAGGCCGAGGCCGCCTACTATGCCCAGCTTGAGATGACCCGTGTCGCCGCGTAGAACTCAAACAAAACGGCCTCCGGGAAAACCGGGGCGGTTCAGTATGTGAGTTTGATCCGGTGCCGCACACCATCGGGTCATTGGAACGGGCTCAGACCTTGGATCCGAACCCACGGCCGGGGAGC
>DATMBY010000292.1:0-2411 GCA_035558995.1 Solirubrobacterales bacterium | reverse complement strand
GACCCGGCCCAGGTAGAGGACCTCGTCCGCTCCCTCAAGCCCGACGGCATCGAGGTCTTTTACCCGAGCCACACCAAGGAGCAGACCGAGCACCTCCTGCGCCTCTGCGACGAGCTCGGCCTCGTCCCCACCGCCAGCTCCGATTACCACGGCCCCACCCACAAGACCTTCGCCGAGTTCGGCGCCTACGACACCTTCGGGCTCGGCGAGCCGCAGGTGCCGGCTAGACCGTAGCCTCGCCGGCCGGCCTGCCGCGCAGCCGTTCGCCGAGCGCGACCCGCGCGCGGACCCAGGCGACGAACTCTTCCTCGCTCAGCGCACCGGCGGCAAGCGCCTTCACCGATTCCGCGATCTCGATCGCGTCCTCGCGGGGGCGCGGCCAGGGCAGGTCGGCCCGCTCCAGCATCTCCCGCATGCACTCGTAGGCGATTCGCTTGTTCCCGTCCTGGAAAGGGCAGTTGCGGATCAGCCGCGAGCAGCAGACCGCGGCCTGGACGACGGGGTCGGGGTAGAAGTTCACCCCGCCGAAGCTCGCGTAGGGGGCGGCGAGCGCAGACTCGGCACCCGGGATCCGCATCTCACGCGCCAGCTCCTCGGCCTTGCAGTCGAGCACAAGCTCCGCGATTAGCAGCAGATCCCCTACCCCGATACGTTCTTGCATCGTGGTATCACGCTACCAAAATTAAACATTTAATAGCACCAAACTTTTTTGCATGGTACACTTGGCGCTATCAAAGCCGCTTGACCATTAGAAGCGAGTCGAAACCATGTCCACCAAAGCCATGAGCCTCCGACTCCCCGAGGAGAAGGCAGCGGAGCTGTCCGCCGTCGCCCGCGCAGACGACATGCCGGTCTCCGAGGTGGTGCGGGAAGCGATCGACAACCACATCGCCGCACGGCGCGCCGACAAGGATTTCCAGGAGCGCCTGAAGAAGCGCCTCGCAGAGGACCGCGAGGTCCTCGAGCGCCTCGCGGAATGAAAAAGGGGAGAGGCTCGCGCCCCTCCCCTCGAAGAACTGCGGTGCCGTCGGCGACTAAGCCGCCGCAGCCTCCTTGGCCGGGATCAGGCCCCGCTGCTCGAGGTAGGCCAGCAGCTTGTCGGCCGACTCCTCGGGGGTCTCGTTTTCGGTGTCGCAGACGAACTCCGGGTTCTCCGGCTCCTCGTAGGGGTCGGAGACGCCGGTGAATTCCTTGATCTCGCCGGAGAACGCTTTGGCGTAGAGGCCCTTGACGTCGCGCTCGGCGCAGGTGTCGACCGAGGCCTTGACGAAGACCTCGACGAAGCGGTCGCCCATCAGCTCGCGCGCCTCGTCGCGGATCTCCCTGTAGGGGGAGATCGCGGCGGTGATCACCGGCACGCCGTTGCGGCTGAGCAGGTCGGCGACGAAGGCGATGCGACGGATGTTGGTGTCGCGGTCCTCCTTCGAGAAGCCGAGGCCCTTGGAGAGGTTTTCGCGGACGACGTCGCCGTCGAGGATCTCCAGCTTCGAGCCGCGCTCGCGCAGGTGTCCCTCCAGTACTCGGGAGATAGTCGTCTTGCCGGCTCCGGAGAGCCCGGTGAACCAGAGAGTGAAGCCCTTCTCACCAGCCATGCGTCGTCAGTCCTCCTTGTAAGCGTCGATCAGGATGTCGGCGACCTCGTCGCGCGAGAACTCGTGCGGCGGCCTTTCGCCGTTGCCGAGCATTTCCCGGACCTTGGTCCCGGAAAGGAACAGGCGCGCGTCTTGGTCGTGGGGGCAGGTCTTGTTCGAAGCCAGTCCCTCGCACTCGTTGCACCAGAAGGTGTGCTCGAACATCAGCGGCTCGATCCCGAGCTCCTCGATGTCGATCGTGTCGAAGATCTTCTGGGCGTCGTAGGTGCCGTAGTAGTCGCCGGCGCCGGCGTGGTCGCGACCGACGATGAAGTGCGTGGCCCCGTAGTTGCGGCGGACGATCGCGTGCAGGACCGCCTCGCGCGGACCCGCGTAGTGCATCTTCGCCGGCTTGACGCCGAGCACGACCCGGTCCTGGGGGTAGTAGTTCTCCATCAGGACCTCGTAGCAGCGCATCCGCACCTCGGCGGGGATGTCGCCGGCCTTGGTCTTGCCGATCAGCGGGTGGATGAAGAGGCCGTCGCAGGTCTCCAGCGCGGCCTTGGTCAGGTACTCGTGGGCGCGGTGGATCGGGTTGCGGGTCTGGAAGGCGACGATCTTCTTCCAGCCGCGCGCCTCGAAGTCGGCTTTGTGCTCGGCCGGCGTCTTGTAGCGGCGCATGAAGGCCTCGTCGTGGTCGGGCAGCGCGTCGACCTCGATCGGGCCGGCGAGCATCCGGTTGCCCTCCTCGTAGATCGCGGCGACGCCCGGGTGGGCCTCGTCGGTGGTGCCGTAGACCTGCTCGGCCTCGCGCTTGACGTCGCGCTCCCAGATCTCCTC
>DATMBY010000291.1:0-2329 GCA_035558995.1 Solirubrobacterales bacterium | reverse complement strand
AGGTACCGTCGGAGCCTCACCATTGCGCGAAGAGCCCCATCCCGTAACGCCTTCCTGAGCGAGCTGCCAGAGGCCGAGCCCGGCCTCGAAGAACTCGTCGCGCCCGCGGCGGAGGGCGACCCGCGCCCGATCGACCCGGTCCTGCGCGGGCTCGACATCCTCATCTCCGCCTCCGTCCTGCTGGTCCTCTCGCCGTTGCTGGGGCTGGTGGCGGCGGCGATCGCCCTCACCTCCGGGCGGCCGGTCCTCTACCGAGGCGCCCGCGTCGGTCGCGCCGGCCACCTCTTCTGGATGTACAAGTTCCGCACCCTCAAGCCGGATGCGGAGACCCGCCTCGGCCCCTACTACGGCGAGGAGCTGACCCGCCGCACCGAGCAGGAGCGGACCCGGATCGGCGGCGCCCTGCGCACCACCCACCTCGACGAGGTGCCGCAGCTCTGGAACGTCCTCCGCGGCGACATGTCGATCGTCGGCCCGCGCCCGATCCGGCCCACCTTCTACGCCGAGCTCTGCCGCGAGATCCCCCAGTACTGGCAGCGCCTCGTCGTCCGCCCCGGCGTCACCGGCTTCGCCCAGACCCGCATCACCCGCGAGGAGACCTGGGCCGACAAGCTCGCCCACGACATGGAGTACATCGCCGACCGCTCGGTCCCCCTCTACTTCCAGGTCCTCCTCGCGACCGTGGCCAAGGTGATGGGGCAAGGCCAGCCGACTTCCTAGGCGCTTTAGCGTCCTCTTGGTCAACTAAAGCGCCTTGACCCCTGCGAGACTGCCGCAGCATGTGCGGTATTTGCGGCGTCGCCGCCGCTGAGCGAGACGGGGCACCTGACCTCGAGGCGGTGGCGCGGATGAGCGGGCGGCTCGTGCACCGGGGGCCGGACGACGCCGGGCTCTTCCACGAGGGGCCGGTGACGCTGGCGGCGCGGCGGCTCTCGATCATCGACCTCGACCACGGGCACCAGCCGATCGCCAATGAGGACGGTTCGGCGGTGGTGGTCCAGAACGGGGAGATCTACAACTACCGCGAGCTGAAGCGGGAGCTGGAGGGGCGCGGCCACCGCTTCGCGACCGACTGCGACACCGAGGTCCTCGTCCACGGCTACGAGGAGTGGGGGGAGGGGTTCCTCGAGCGGCTGCGGGGGATGTTCGCGCTCGCCCTCTGGGACAAGCGCCGCCGCCGCCTGCTGCTCGCCCGCGACCGCTTCGGGATCAAGCCGCTCTACTACCGCCACGTCGGCGGTGAGCTTTCCTTCGCCTCGGAGCTGAAGGCGATGCTCGAGCAGCCCGGCTTCTCGCGGGAGATCGACCCGAAGGCGGTCTCCGCCTACCTCGCCTTCAACTCGATTCCCGCCCCGCTGACGATCTTCGCCGAGGCGCGCAAGCTGCCTCCGGGGCACCTGCTGAGCTGGGAGGGGGGAGAGGTGGCGACGCGCCGCTACGCGCGGCCGGGGCCGGTGCCTGCAGAGGCGCCGCGCCGCGGCTCCGAAGAGGAGCTGGCGGCGGAGCTGCGCGAGGTCCTCGACGACAGCGTCCGCGCCCACCTCGTCGCCGACGTTCCCGTCGGCGTCCTGCTCTCCGGCGGCGTCGACTCCGGCGGGCTAGCGGCGCTCGCAAGCGCCCACGCCGGCGAACCCCTGCGCACCTTCTCGATCGGGTTCGAGGAGGAGGGCTTCGACGAGCTCTCCCGCGCCCGCCTCGTCGCCGAGCGCTACGGCACCGACCACCACGAGCTGGTCCTCCGCCCCGACGCGGTCGAGCTGCTGCCGCGCCTGGTCGAGGCCTTCGACGAGCCTTTCGGCGACTCCTCGGCGCTGCCCACCTACCTCGTCTCCCAGCTCGCCGCCGGCCACGTGAAGACGGCGATCTCGGGCGAGGGCGGCGACGAGCTCTTCGGCGGCTACTACACCTACGTCGCCGACCTCCTCGCCCGGCGGGTCGGCCGCCTGGCGCCGCTGGCGCGGCCGCTGGCCGAGGCGCTTCCGAGTCGCCACGAGCGCGTCGGCTTCGACTACAAAGCCAAGCGCTTCGCCCGCGCCGCGGCGCTTCCGCCGCTGGAGCGCCACCACGGCTGGAAGGAGATCTTCGACCTCGGCGACCGCGCTGCGCTCGCCGGCGCCAAGGCCTCCTCCTGGGACCCGCTCGAGCTCTACCGGGAGCGCTACGCCGAGACCGCAGGTGCCGACCCGCTGGCGCGGATGCAGGACGTCGACCTCGGCATCTACATGGTCGACGACCTGCTGGTCAAGACCGACCGGCTGAGCATGGCCCACTCGCTCGAGCTGCGCGTCCCCTTCCTCGACCAGAAGGTCGCCGAGTTCGCCTTCGCCCT
>DATMBY010000290.1:0-2442 GCA_035558995.1 Solirubrobacterales bacterium | reverse complement strand
TGCCGAATAGCTCCTCCATCTAGAACCTTCTCGGTCCGTTCGGGGAAGAACTTGATTCCGGGCGCTACTGAGCCGCGTGTTCGGCGGCTTTCTCACGCGCTTCGGACTTCTCCTCGAGGGTCATCGCGCCGGGGTGACCGTCGCCGGGCCAGGGCGAGAGGACCATCAGCAGGCGGGCGTCGGAGCGGGCGACGACGGTGCGGCGCTCGCCGGGGGCGAATTCGAAGAGGTGGCCGGCGCCGGCCGGCTCGGAGCCGCCGTCGGAGCTGACCTCGACCTCACCGTCGACGACGATCACCCGCGCCCGCTCGTGCACCTCGTGCTCCTGCAGCTCCTCGCCCGAGGGCAGGTGCAAGAGGATCGTCCGCGCGTCATCGGCCGACGCGAGAATGCGCGGCTGATGCGGCTCCACCTCGACTGACTTCAGATCCCAACTCTCCATCCCGGCCTCCTTCGCGATGACTTCTTCAGCTTCCCCTACCCGACGCGGGCGAGGATCATCCTCAATCGACTAAAACGGAAGCGGGACCGGGGAAGCCGCCGAGGGCCGACCTAGCTTCTCGTACGTCTCCTCGACGGCGTCAGCGAGAAAACGGCGGTCTGCGTCGAAGTCCTGCGGCTCGAACAACACGAGCACCACCGCGAACCTCCTGTCCTCGGCTTCGGGAAGCTGGCTGTTGGTCAAGTAAGAAACCACCGTCTGCACGAATACGCGCTGCCAGTCCTTGGCGTCGATGGCGTTCGGACCGCTCCCGAACGCCCCTACCGCGACGGATTCGAAGCTTTTTTTGACGGCTTTGTCCATCGCTGAGTTGAGGCAGTCACGGACGATGGCAAGGCTCGATTCCCCTCTCCGGTTCATCGACGCGACGTGAATGATCCCCTTCAGCGCAGGACCCATGTCGCCGCCGGAGGTGTCCCACGCTTCGCCGAGCTTGTAGGGCCGGTCATCCTGGGCGCGCTGCTCCACTTCCTCACCGGCGGCTTTGCGGATCGCACTCGCCACCTCCGCCCACATCTGCCCGTCGACGTCGACGTTGCTGACGACGGCATCGACCTCGAGGCGGGTGATGTCGCCTTCGACGACCCAGAGATCGCCATGCGCGACTTCGAACAGCTTGGTCGCCTCGTCCCTCGTTTCCTTGTCGTCTGGATGCCACTTCCGCAGACCAGCCCGTTCCGCTGCCGCGCGACGCTCGGCTGCCCATGGCTGCGGCAAGCCGCAGGACTGGCAGCGATCGACCACGGGGGCGAAGATCTCGTGCTTGCAACGCGCGCACTCCCGCACTAGCTGGGCACCGCACTTCGGGCAGTTGCTGGTCTCGAAGGTGGTGGCCACCTGGGTCTCTACTCGTCCCCAGAACGAGGTCCGCGTCAGCAGGTCTCGCCTGGCGGCCTCGTGGTACTCGCACCCTCGGGGGCAGACCTGAACCGGGATCCGGTAGCTGGTGAGTTCCTCGAACCGTTCCGGCCGCACCCGCCGCCATCGCCAATGGCGAAATTCGTCGACTCGCCGCTGCCAATAACCGATCAGCCAGCCGCCCAGGGAACGCAGGATGACCAACGCGCCTATCCCTCGAGTTCGTCCTGCTCGACGATCGCTTCGATCTCTTCGAGCATCTCCGAGCGGTTGATGTTCCGCTTCTGGATTTGGCTGAACACGGTCACCCGTCCCTGCCGCATGTCGCTGACGGCTTCGCGAGCCCGCTGCTCCGCCTGACCCACCTGCCGCGTCTCGTACTCCTTTTTCTGCTCATCGTCCTTGCGGAGATAGAGCAGGCGGCTGTGGCAGATGAGCGAGCTCTCGCGCAAGCTCACCTTCTTGCGCTTCTCGAGGTAATCGCCGAACTCGTTGCCGAGCGCTTTTTCCGCTTCGGTGAAGGTTGCCTCCGCATCGTTGACGCAGAGCATGAACTGCGCCTCCGCGAGTGCGAAAATTACGTCGAAGTTGAGTTTGCCTTTGTCCTCGAAGCCGCAGATCGCTTCCGCCTGCCTCAGCGCCCAAGCCCGAGCCGCGTCAGGAGGAACTTTGCGCAGCACACGCGAGTCGGCAAATCGAACGGCCTCCCCCTCGGGCTCCTCCCCCTTCTCCTCGTCCTTGACCAGGGCAAGGCGAGCCTCCCTCTGCTTCTCTTTGAGGCGGGCGGAATCCGGGAGCATTTTTAATTTTTCGCCTTCTTTGCGCGGTATCTCGTCAACCGGTTTGTCGAGCCGCGCCGGGTCATAGGCAACCCAGAGGTAGATGTCGGCGCGGGTCCTCGCTATCTCCAGCGCCACGTGATGGAGATCCTGGCGTTTCTTGCTGGCATCGAGGAGCAGGGCGAGGTCGCTGAGGTTGTCCAGCAGCGGTGCCACCGCCTCGAAGCGCTCCTGCGGGGATTCCCGTTCGGACTCGGCGTCCTTGGAGCGGTCCTTTTCGCGCAACTGCTTCGCCGTATCAAA
>DATMBY010000289.1:0-4410 GCA_035558995.1 Solirubrobacterales bacterium | reverse complement strand
CGTCGGGCCGGCGGTTCTTCGAGCCGACAATCACCGTGAACTGGTTGAGGGCCAGGAAGTCGTTTGCCTGCGGGCGCTCGAAGTCGACGAGCCTCGCGCGATCGGAGCGCTCGACGCCGTCGACGTCTTGGTAGGTCACCGGCACCTGATCGACGAGTAGGCGATGGAAGCTCGCGTGGTCTTCGATCACGTTCGGGGACGTGGTCGTCAGCACTTGCTGCACCACTTGCTCGATCGCGTCATCGGGAAGCATGGGGTTGAGCCCCGCCACTGCGGAGCGAAGCCGATCGATGAGCACTACATCACGCCAGCTATCCCGCTCGGGGGCGGACCCGTCAGGACCTAGATCGGGACCGTGCCGCACCTCCCAACCGAGTTCGGCGAGCCACTGAAGAGTCGGTTGCTCGGCATAGAAATCCTCTTTGAAGTGACCGGACGGAGGCGTCATGCGTTCTCCAGTCGAGGTGCTGCGTCTGGCGGAATGAACATCTTGCCGGAGATCAGGCGCGGGAGGAGAACATCGCGGATCAGCGTTACGGTGTTGTTTTCGCGCCACAACGCATGGGTCTGGCTGAAAGTTGCTCGCAAGATACTTGCCTCGCGTTCAACAGCTTCAGCATTCGGAGGGACTGCGATCTTGATGTGGTCGAACGAAGACGTCTGAACTCTTTGCCTTCCAGACGAGCCGCTCATGTTCGCAATTGCATGGCCCCGAACACGTGCAGTGCGACAAAGGAGAAACACCATCTCCGGAGTCAGTGGGCTTCGTGCACGCAGTACCAGAAACTCGGTGGAGCCGGCGCCTGGCCGGGCGAGGAAATCTATGAAGGCACCTTTGCCGTGCTCAATGCACCCGGTGATTCGTGCCATAAGAGTGTCGCCGGGTTCAAACCGCGCACCACCGGCGTATTCGCGACTCTCGATTCGACTGGGTCGCACCCCCCAGGCGGGTACGTCGGCCATCCCGATATGCGGTACCACCAGCCCCTTCTTGATGGCCCGTACTGGCGGATTGATCTCGACAGCTTCGGACAAGGCAACAGTTCGCCATCCAGGTGCAATGGGTCCGATATCGCTCTCGGTCAGATCGTCGTAACCGATGAAGTCGAGGAACCGAGCTTTGAACAGCGCGGCGGCGATCTCCTCCAAGGCCTTAGCAAGACGTCGGTTGTTCTCGACCTTGTCATCTAGGCTCATCGCAATATGAGCGATTCGGTGTCGCTGATTACCCTCGGGCCAGGGAATGTTAAAAGTCTCCAGGTCCTTACGGGACAGATTCGGAAACGTGGATCCCGTCGTGAGCATGAGTAGGCGATCGAGATTTGCGCGAAGCGCGGCATGCAAGAACTCGGTGTCATAAGCCGTATCTCCACGTATCGCGGCGATCCCGCGACCGATGCAGTATTCCTGGTCTGCCCGGTTCATCCGGCCGGTGGTTGAGCCTCGAACGCAGAAAAGAACGTCTCCCGAAACAGCTTTTCGGGTTGGTGAAGTCGTCCAAGTAGTCGGGCTTGGTGACCGATCCCCAAACTCCGTAGGACCGTTCAGCAGTGGAAGTCCAATGCCCTCTTCGTTGTAAGTACTCCCTGGAGGTGAATGGCCCATATCGATGGTCGCCACCTCGCCAAGCGGAACAAGTTGGTGCGGCCTATACCTCATACCCCACCGACCCCAGCGCCTTCTTCACCTCCGCCGTCAACCGCTCCGACTCCACCAGCTCGTCAGCGAGCCGGTCGACCAATCCCGCCATCTTCTCCTCGAACTCGATCTCGTCTTCCTCGGAATCCGGAGCCCCTACGAAGCGACCGGGGGTGAGAGAGAATTCATGCTCCTCGATCTCTTCGAGTGGCACCGAGGCGCAGAACCCTTTTTCGTCTTCGTACTCCTCACCCGCCGTTCCTCGCCATGCGTGGTAGGTATCAGCGATCCGCTGGATCTCTGCCGCAGTGAACTCGATCTGCGTGCGGGTGATCTTGTTGCCCATCTGCCGGGCATCGATGAACAGCACTGCTCCCCTGCGGTCACGCTCACTACCCGACTGCCTGCTCCGGTCGAGGAACCAAAGCGAAACCGGGATTGGAGTCGTGTAGAAGAGTTTCCCGGGGCAGGCGACGATGCAGTCCACCAGGTCGTCACGGATGATCGCCTCGCGGATCTGGCCCTCCCCGGACTGATTGGAGGTCAGCGATCCATTTGCCATGACGAAGCCGGCGCGCCCGTCAGGGGATAGGTGGTGGATGAAGTGCTGAATCCATGCGTAGTTCGCATTTGAGTCGGGGGGAGTACCGAACTCCCAACGGCTGTCATCCGCAACCTGCTGGGCGCCCCATTTCTTTTCGTTGAACGGAGGGTTGGCGAGGACGAAGTCCGCTTTGAGCCCTAGGTGCTGGTCATCGAGCAGGCTGTCACCAAGGCGAATGTCGCCGGACAGGCCGTGGATCGCGAGGTTCATGCGTCCGATCCGCCAGGTGGCCTGGTTGTTCTCTTGACCGTAGATCGAGATCTCGCGTGACTTCCCTCCGTGACTCTTGACGAAGGCGGCGGACTGGATGAACAGCCCACAGGAGCCGCAAGCGGGATCGAGCACTCGACCCTCGTAGGGCTCGAGCATCTCGACCAGCAGCCGGGTCACCGACTGCGGCGTGTAGAACTCGCCGCCGCGATGGCCCTCGGCTGCCGCGAAGCGCTTGATGAAGTACTCGTAGGTGCGGCCGAGGATGTCACGGGCCTTGTCCTCGTCATCACCAAACCCGACCTTGGCGATCGCCGTGACCAGCTCGCCGAGCTTCTGGGACGCGAGCGGCGCCCGTGCGTAGATCCGCGGTAGGACTCCCCGCAACTGCTCCTCGTTGGATTTCTCGATCTCGCCTAGCGCAGCGTCGATCCGCTGTCCGATGTCCGGCTGAGTCGCGGCGGCGAGGAGGGCGCTCCATCGGGCCTTCTTCGGGACCCAAAAGACGTTCTCGGAGATGTACTCGTCCCGATCCTCCAGGACTTCCGCCCGCTCGTCCTCGTCCTCCGTGTAGAGGTCGCCGCCCTCTTTTCG
The DNA here is from genome assembly GCA_035558995.1 of Solirubrobacterales bacterium. Classification (GTDB taxonomy): domain Bacteria; phylum Actinomycetota; class Thermoleophilia; order Solirubrobacterales; family 70-9; genus VAYN01. Next base: position 1,364 of record DATMBY010000289.1, on the reverse strand, counting down.
CGTCGCGGTCTCCAAGAGTGCTCTGCGCCGCTCGAACGCATCCGAGATGTACTTCAGGAAGACAAGACCGAGAACCAAGTGCTTGTATTCCGCGGACTCGACGCTGCCGCGCAAGCGATCGCAGGCCTCCCATAGCTCTTTTGCAAAGGGGAGGTCGTGATTCCCGGTCCCATTTGATTCGTTCTTACTCGAAGGCATGGCCCAAGCCTATGCTGAGTAATGGCGTCACGGCCGATCACTGCCAATCCCTGCACATCCGCGCGATTTCAGGCACTAGTGCCTGAAATAGGAGCGGATTTCAGAGGCGGTTCAAAAGCCCTGCAAAAAGTGAAGTTTGCGACGTGCAGGGTATTTCGGCGATGGAGCTAGGCGGATTCGAACCGCCGACCTCCTGGGTGCGATCCAGGCGCTCTGCCAGCTGAGCTATAGCCCCGGGCTCTGCGGGTGGGAAGTTGGTCCCAGTTCCGCGCAAGCGACAGGATAACCGCATAGTCTTTGACAGCCTCCTCCGCGGAGATGGCGAGCATGAGCATCCTCGACGACGCAATCCGAGAGCATCTGGAACTGAAGCGCGCCCATGGCGCGGACGATGCCGAGATCAAACGGCTCGAGGACGAGGCGTTCGGGCCTCCGGGGCGGCCGGGGGAGCCGGATCCGGCAGCCGAGGCGCCGACGGAGTTCATGGCCACGCCCGAGGCCGAGGCGGCGCAGGCCGAGGAGACCGGCGGACGCCGGATCAACATCGCCGACCTGCAGGAGGCGCCCCCGGCCGACGCGCCGATCGCGCCTGCGGAGGACGCCGCGCAGGCGGCACCGCCGGCCGAGGAGGAGCCGCCGGCGCTGGAGCACGAGATCGTCGCCGCGCCTGAGGCCGCCGAGGCGGATGACGCGCCTGAGGCCGAGGAGCCGGTCGCCGACGCCGGCCACTCGACCGAAGAGCGCCACGCCATCGCCGAGCAGCCGACCGAATTCTTCGACGTCGAGGCCGAGATGGGGACCGAAGACGCGCCCCCGGTCGAGGCGCCCAGCCCTTCCGACGAGGAGAGCGTCGAGGCCGAGGCCGCCGCGCCGCCGCTAGCCCCGATCGAACCGGCCACCGAGATCCACGCCACCCGCGCTGCGCCGCCCGCCGAGGACGTTGAGGACGAGGAGGACGACGACTTCTGGAGCGAGCAGCGCCTCTCCGACGAGCTCGACCAGGCGCTCGAGGCGCCCCTCACCGAGGAGGACGAGGGGGACGAGGTCGAGTTCGAGAAGCTCTCCGAGGAGCCCGAGGCACCCTCCGAGGAGCACGAGCAGCCCAAGCCGGCGGCGAACTACGACCCCGACACCGGCCACGAGGACGTGCTCGAGGACACCCCCGA
>DATMBY010000288.1:0-17496 GCA_035558995.1 Solirubrobacterales bacterium | reverse complement strand
GAGTGAGCCCGCGCGCTGACCTTCCTGACTCGGCCCGCTGCGTCATCGTCGGCGGCGGCGTCGGCGGCGCCTCGCTCGCCTACCACCTGGCGAAGCTGGGTTGGGAGGACGTGGTCCTGCTCGAGCGCTCGCAGCTGACCTCGGGCTCGACCTTCCACTCGGCGGGGCTGGTCGGGCAGCTGCGCGGCTCGGTCTCGCTGACGAAGATGATGATGCACTCGGTCGCGCTCTACCGGCGGCTGGGAGAGGAGTCCGAGTTCGACCCCGGCTGGGTCGAGTGCGGCGGCATCCGTCTCGCCTCCAGCGAGGAGCGGATGGAGGAGCTGCGCCGCCAGGCCGGCTGGGCGAAGACCTTCGGCCTGCCGCTGGAGCTGATCTCCGCCACCGACGCGAAGGAGATGTTCCCGCTGATGTCCACCCAGGGCGTGCTCGGCGCCGCCTGGCTGCCGACCGACGGCTACATCGACCCGGCGCAGCTGACCTACGCGCTGGCCGACGGCGCCCGCCAGGGCGGCTGCCGCATCTTCACCAGCACCCGGGTGACCGGGATCGACGTCCGCGACGGCCGCGTCTGGGGCGTGCAGACCGACCGCGGCGACGTCGAGGCCGAAGTCGTCGTCGACGCCGGCGGCATGTACGCGGCGGAGATCGGGCGCATGGCCGGCGTCCGCGTCCCGGTGATCCCGATGTCCCACCAGTACCTCGTCACCCAGCCGCTCGATGCCGTCCGCGAGGCGCGCCGGTCCGCCGAGGCGCGCCGGTCATTTGCCCCGGATAGCGGTGCAAAGGACCGGGACACTCGCGGTCACCTCCCCACTTTGCGGGATCCCGACCTGCTCGTCTACTACCGCGAGGACGGGGACGGGCTGGTGATGGGCGGCTACGAGCGGCGCAGCGAGCCGGCGTTCCTGCCGCAGGGGACGGGACGGGTCGAGGCGATCCCGGCCGACTTCAACGGCCGGCTGCTGGAAGAGGACTGGGAGCGCTTCGAGGAGATCACCGAGAACTCGAAGCGGCGGGTGCCGGCGATGAATGAGATCACGGTGACGAAACTCATCAACGGCCCCGAGGCGTTCACCCCCGACAACGAGTTCTGCCTCGGCGAAACCGAGGTCGCCGGCTTCTTCGTCTGCGCCGGCTTCTGCGCCCACGGCCTCGCGGGCGCGGGCGGAATCGGCAAAGTCATGGCCGAGTGGATCGTCGACGGCGAACCGGGCCTCGACCTCTGGCACATGGACGTACGCCGCTTCGGCGCCCAGTACCGCTCTCCCGCCTACACCCACGCGCGGATCCAGGAGACCTACGAGACCTACTACGACATCCGTTATCCACATCACGAGCGGGGGGCGGGGCGGCCGCTGCGGATGTCCCCGGCGAACCCCTGGCACCGCGAGCACGGCGCCGCCTTCGGCGAGAAGTCCGGCTGGGAGCGGGTCAACTGGTACGACTCGAACGCCGCCGCCGGAGACGAGGGGCTGCGGCCGCGCGGCTGGGCCGGGCAGCACTGGTCGCCGGCGATCGGAGCCGAGCACCGGGCCGCCCGCGAGGCGGTCGCCCTCTTCGACGAGAGCTCCTTCGCCAAGCTCGAGATCGAGGGCGAGGGGGCGGAAACCTTCCTGGAAATCCTCTGCGACAACCGGGTCGCCCGCGGGGTCGGGCAGATCACCTACACGCAGATGCTGAACGGGCGCGGCGGGATCGAGTGCGACTTCACGGTCGCGCGCCTGGCCGAGGACCGCTTCTCGATCGTCACCGGCACCGCCTTCGGCAACCACGACCGCGAGTGGATGCGGCGCCACCTCCCCGACGCGGACGAGGTGCGGATCCGCGACGTCACCTCGCAGTGGGCCTGCTTCGGCCTCTGGGGGCCGCGGGCGCGCGAGGCGCTGCAGCCGCTGACGCCGCAGGACCTCGGCAACGACGCCTTCCCGTACATGTCGCTGCGGGAGACGACGGTCGGGAACGTGCCGGTACGAATGCTGCGGGTCACCTACGTCGGCGAGCTCGGCTGGGAGATCTACTGCCCGGCCGAGTACGGGCTCGGGTTGTGGCGGGAGCTGTGGGAGGCGGGCCGGCCGCATGGGATGCTCGCCGGCGGCTACCGGGCGATCGACAGTCTGCGCCTCGAGAAGGGCTACCGCGTCTGGGGCGCCGACATCACCCCGGACGAGACCCCCTACGAGGGCGGCGTCGGCTTCTGCGTCAAGCTCGACAAGCCGGCCGGGTTCGTCGGCGAAGGGGCGCTGCTGGACGCGAAGGAGCGCGGGCCGCGGAAGCGCCTGTGCTGCCTCACCCTCGCCGACCCGCGCTCGATCGCGCTGGGCAACGAGCCGGTACGGGCGGGCGGCGAGGTCGTCGGGCGGGTGACCAGCGGCGGCTACGGCTACACGGTCGAGCGCTCGATTGCGTACGCCTACCTGCCGCCGGAGCGAGCCGAGCCTGGGACGGCGGTCGAGGTCGAGATCTTCGGCCGCTGGGTCGAGGGCGAGGTCGCGAGCGAGCCGCTCTTCGACCCCACTGGCGAGCGGGTCAGAGCCTAAGGCGCTTTAGTCAACCCCTGGTTCACTAAGGCGCCTCGCCTAAACCGCGACCGGTACCGGCAGCAGGCCGGCGAGGATCAGCTCGGTCCCCTCGGTGTGCTCGCGCATCAGCTTCGCGGCCTTGGCGCCGTCGCCCTTGCGCAGCGCCTTCAGCAGCTTCGCGTGCTGCTCGTTGGAGATGGTGAGGACCTCCGGCGGGTGGGCAATCAGCGCGATCAGGTCGCTCATCTGCGCCTGCACGTCGGTCATCGCGCTCAGCAGCCGGGGCGAGTGCGCGGCCTCGGCGATGCCGATGTGGAAGCGAATGTCGATCCGCCGGTACTCGCCGAAGTCCTCCAGCTCGCCGGCCATCCTCGCCACCAGCTCCCCCAGGCGCTCGAACTCGGCCTCCTCCCCGCGCTCGGCAGCCAGCACCGCGGCGCCCGACTCGATCGCCACGCGGTAGTCGAGCACCGCCCAAGCGCCCTGGTCCAGCGGCTCCCCCGCGCTTTCGGCCAGCGGCGGCCGCTCGGCGACGAAGGTCCCCCCGGTCCGTCCCCGCTGGGAGACCAAGTGGCCGCTCTGGACGAGCGCCGTCAGCGCCTGCCGCAGGGTCGAGCGGGAGATCCGCAGCCGCTGCGCCAGTTCCCGCTCCGGCGGCAGCTTGTCCCCGGGCGCCAGCAGACCCAGCCGAATCGCGCTTCCCAGCCGCTCGACCGTCTCCTCGAAAGTGCTCGCCGGTCGCACCGGCATGAACACAGCCTCGACCGCCGCGTCCCTCTCCATGCGACAACCGTAGCGCCGGTTAGGAATCCATGTAGCGGTTGAACGCCTCGCGCGCGAGTTCGCTGAGCGACTTGCCTTCCTTGTCCGCCCGGGCCCAGGCCGCTTTGTGCAGCTCCGGCGGGACTCGGAAGCTGACGCGGGGCGAAAGCCCGTTCGGACCGAGGGAGGGGCGACCGACGTAGCGACGCTCGAGCGTGGCGGGGTCAGGCGGATCCTTCTCGCATTCCTCCGCCATTTCTTCGGCAACCTTCTCGGTGATCACCAAGCCCGACCGGGTCACGCCGAGCACTTCGTTCTCGGGGTCGAACTTCGATTTCTTCTTCACTTTTCCCACTTGCGCACCTCCTCATAAAGACCGCGGAACCGTTTCCGCATGTTCATCGCGTGGATCACCACGAACGCTTCTTCATCCTCTTCGGCCGCGATCACCTCCAGCGCGACTCCCTCCAGATCATCCCCTACGAATACAACTCGCCTCTCAATGCCGGGGATTCCTCGGTCCCAAGCTCGATCGACCAGCTGAATCCCGCAGTGCTCGATGATGTGGAGGGAGCGCTGCCGCGAGATTCGGTGCTTGGTCGCTGAGCGAGCGAAGGTGACCTTGGCTTCCTCAGGCCAAATATTCTGTCGGACAGACCAGCGCCCCTCCGGGTCTGGCATCTTGCGCAGCACTCGCATCAGCAGCCATGGCGGGTTGACCTCCTCGTATCTGGTCTTGGGGACGAAGACGAAGGCGCGGCCGTCGTCGGCGAGGTGAAGGTAGTCGCGGGTCCAGTAGTGCTTGTAGACCTGGATCCGGGTGCCGTCGGCGAGCAGGGCGGCTCCCATCCACATGAAATCGACGACGTGGTCGGGGGCGAGGTTCAGCAGCGGCTCCCATTCGGGCGCGTCGACCTTGAGGATCCGGCCTCTGATGGCTTGGCGGGCGGGCACGGCGGCACCCTCCCGAGGTAGCCGTGACCGAACAAGACGCGGGAGTGCCACCTGTGGAACTTCTCTGTCGCGGATCCTCGACTTCGACTAGAACGACCGGCTAAGGATTCCTGACCGGTAGTAGGCTGGTTCGATGCCGACCTTCGCCGTCCGCTTCAAGGGATTGATGACGGGGCAGGAGCGCGAGCGGCTCGGGGCGGCCGGGATCAAGCTCGAGGGCAGCCGCTCCTCGATGATCGCCGGCGACCCGGAGACGGGCACCGTCCGCACCGGCCGCCCCATCTACACCGTCGCCGTAGAGGCCGGCTCCGAGAACGAGGCGCTGGCCAGGGTCCGCGAGGCGATCGAACCCGACACCTCCAACTTCTCCGGCTGGGAAGCCGGCCCGCTCTAACCGCTTCGACGCCCGCCGCCGCCCGTCTCTTTACGTACCCCCGCCTCGTCCGGCACCGCCTAACCCGGGTCCGCTTGGCGGCCCGCCACCGGATCTCCCTCGCCCTCGTCATCCGCCGCTTCACCGTTGCCAAGGCAGCTTCCAGCAGTTCGTGCTGGAGGAAGCGGCCGCGATGCCGGACCTCGCGCCGGCCCAGCTGACGGAGGCACTCACGGCCCAGGAGTGCGTCCTCCAGCAGCTGATCGCCGCCGCCACCGAGGAGCACCAGCGGGAGACCTCGCCGCCCGCCCCCAGTGCCCCCTGGCCAAGTGCGCCGACGCCCTGCAGGTGGCCCTGAGCCTCGAGGAACTGGGCCACTTCCCAGATCTGCCCGACTCTGGTTCCTGAGATTTGACCTTCTGCGCGCCAGGCGTGCGTGGAAGCTCCCTAGGCTCGGCTCGAAGACCGAACTTCGAAATATGAAGACGAAAGGTTGCGTTAGCATTACGGCTGTGAGAGCGAGGAGGGGAAGATGGACCGACGCCCGGCTTGACGACCTCAACAAGAAGGTCGATGGCGGATTCGCCAGGGTCGATGCCGACATCCGTGAGCTGCGCGGTGAGATGAGAGGCGGTTTCGACAGGTTCGACAAGAAGTTCGACCGCTTGACCCTTGCTCTGCTGGTAACTGTCGCCAGCGCCATCCTCACGCACCACTTCTAAAGCGCGCGCCTTTCGTTCCTGACTTTTTGCTTTCTGCGCGCCACCCATGCGTCGAAGCTTCCTAGGCTCGGCCAAGATTTCGAACCGAGCAGTATGTAGACGAAAGGTTGCGCTAGAATCATGGCTGTGACGACTCCGAGGGATACGGGAACCGAGCCCCGAATCGATCAGCTCAACAAGAAGGTCGACGAGCTCGCGCTAGTGGACTCGAAGTTGGCGGAAAGCTCTGCCCGGGCGGATAAGAGACTGGCGGAGCTGAAGGTCGAAATGACCGCCGGCTTAACACGGATCGACGAAAGGTTCGAGACCCTTGACGGGAAGCTTGACGAAACGTTCGGGAAGATCGACGACACGTTCGGGAAGATCGGCGAACAGTTCGACAGGCTTGACGGGAAGATCGACGGACTCGACGAAAAGTGGGAAAAGAGGATCGAGAAGCTCGACGAAAAGTTTGACCGTAAGTTCGACCGGTTGACTTTTCATCTACTGACTGCCGCAATAGCGATGATCACCGCTCTGTTCGGCGTCATCGGCACTCTGGTCGTCACCCTCATTCACGTCCTCTGACCGGGGCCGCGCAGCAGCCGCGCGCCTTTCGTTCCTGACTTATTGCTTTCTGCGCGCCACGCGTGCGTCGAGCCTTCCTAGGCTCGGTTCCAAGATTCGAACCGAGCAGTATGTAGACGAAAGGTTGCGCTAGAATCATGGCTGTGACGACTCCAAGGGAAACCTGGGCCGACCCCCGGATCGATGACCTCAACAAGAAGGTCGACGAGGGCTTCAAGAGGATGGACGCCGGGTTCGAGAAGGCGGACGCAAAGATGGAGGCCGGGTTCAAAAGGGCGGACGCGAGGATGGACGCCGGGTTCGCCCGGGTGGACTCAGACCTCCGCGAACTTCGGCGGGACATGAAAGCGGGCTTCGATCGGTTGATGTGGGGGCTGCTCTGTGGCGCCGGCAGCATCATCGGCCTGCTCATCAAGGCCCACGGCTTGTAGTTCGGAGAGCCTGCTTCGACAGGGGTACTACCGCTGCACACTGAGGTGTCCGCACCGGGACACAGGTCCCGGTGTACGTCATTGGAGGAACATTTATGTCCAATGCAGCACTGCGATCTAAGCTGTTGCTCGTCCTGGCAGTCTGCTTGGCTTCACTCAGTCTCGGCCTCGTTAGGCCTGGAGCGTACCGAGCATCCTTCAATGCACGACTTTCTGGTTTGTGGGCTCGTGCCTGATGGAGTCCATCACGTTCGAGCAAGCGTAGGGAAGCGTCGAGCACAAGTGGCAGTGCGCAGAAATGTTTTCTGCAAGGGTGCGAATCAGCGCATCACCCTACAGCGACTTGTGCGCCACTAGGCTCCGCATTCTCACCGCCCGGTTTGTTCGAACGTGTGCTGGTACTGCGTGGCGGGGGCGCTGCCGTAGATCGGGTTGAAGGGAGCCTGCTGCTTGCAGGGAGGAGCGGCTATTTCGGAGGTGCTGGTCTTTTCCTTGCCGGTAAAGGCATACTGCTGAATCCGTTCAAAGAGAAGTTTCGCGTTCTCGTCCTGGGTTCTGGTCACCTCGCCCGTTTCAAAGCTCCGGCTCTCTTGGGTGCGTTCTTTGAAGGCAGGGTCTTCCCAGTCGTTCGGATCTAGGGTGGCGACGATGCCGGTGGTGCATTGGCGGGTATCGAAGCTAGGCAGCCCTGAGACCAAGTCTTCTGCCCACCGCGGCGGGCTGTACGCGCTATTGCGGTTGATGGCAAGTCGGCTCGGATAGGTAGACACGGTTTCCGGGGTCATGCCGCCGACTACACGTAAGGCGTGGGGTTGGTTTTCAGCTTCTTCGCCCGCTTTGGTGATTTTGCCGTTGACGGCCGCGGCAACGTTGCCGAAAAACGAAGCCAGATCAACCCGGTACAGCTTCAGACCCACAAGGATGGGGTTGAGGTTGCGGATGAAGGGGTCTACCGCCCTTAGAAGCGGTGGGAATTCGTCGCGGAAAATCGTGCGCAGCGCCGAGAAGCCCGAAGGAGCGCGTTTGATTACCGGACCGAGCCCTTCGAAGAAGGCCTTGGATTCCGGAGCGAGCTTCGAGAGAGCGATAAGCGTTGGGGACAGTTCTTCCGCCGCCGGCACCAATTGGCGCATCAGGGGGTCGGCATTGAGCGAGAAGTCTTTGAGACGGGCGAAGGTCGTCCGCGACTCGTCCAGGAAGGTGGGGAAAGCCCGGAAGAGGGCTTCGATGTCCCGATCTCTGCGGGCTGCAGTCTGGAAGACGGCGTCGGAGGTCTGAATCAGGTCGGCGAGTTGCCCTTCCCGGCCGCGCAGAGCCTGGAAGGTGGTGGCACCGTTACGGAAGAGCTGCCCCACCGCGAGGCGCTGGCTGTCGAGGACGCGGAAGAGCTTGTCGAATTCGGTGAAGGTGGGCTCGAGCCCCCCGAGGGCATAGGAAAGGCTCTGGCCCTGGCCGTTGATCGCGACGGCAGCTTCCTGCATCCATTCCTGGAAGGCGGCGCGAGTCTGGGCGTTGAAGGTGCGGAAGATCTCGTCGAGCTGGACCGATTCCGCGACGTTCGCCTCGGGCACCGTGCCGCCGTCCTCGAGTTCCTGGCCTTCGCGGGAGCCCGGCGTGAGTTCGATGTAGGTCTCCCCGAGGAGGGTCTTGGTGCGGAGGATCGCGCGAGTCGACTCCGGCAAAGGTGCATACCGGTCGTCGATCGCCGCCGTAGCCAGCGCCTGCTTGCCATTGGGCGCCAGTTCGATCTTCTGGACTTTCCCGACGTTGACGCCAGAGATGCGGACATCGGACTGTTCGGCCAGCTGGGTCGCCTCGTTGAAGGGGACCTTGATCTCGTAGGTCTTGGCACGGAATGGCGTAGGTCCACCGAAGGTGACCCAGAGGAAGAGCAGGATCCCGAAGCAGGACAGGGCAAAACCGGTTATGACCAAGAGTTGAGTGGTGCTCGGTGCGCGCTTGCTCATTTCGCAGCTTCCTTGTTTTCACAAGTCCCATTCGGGTTTTCCACCGGGAAGGACACCGGAATCTCTTCAGCCCGGGGAAGGCCGACAAGTTCGATCAGCGTCTGCAGATATGGCTTGTTTTTCAGAGTGAATTCCCCTGCGATTCCACGCGCCAAGTCTGCGCCCGTGCAGGAAATCAACGCCATGCTTCGCAGTAGAGGGCCGCCGGCATCTTCGAGGTTGAACGAGGCGTTGAAGTTGTGGTTGAGCCACGGCAGGTAGAAGAGGTAGCTCTGGCGCGAGCCCTTCGGCTTGTAACTGAGCTCATTGAGGAAGGAGTTGAATCCGCCCAGCGAGTTGCCGAAGCTCCTGACCGTCTTTTCGAACGGCTGAGCCGCTTCCGCGCTGTGCTTGAGAACAGGGCGGACTTCGCGGCTGAAGGGTCGGATCTGGTCGCGGATCGGAGGGGTCGTCTCCTTGAAGAGCCGCTCGGTCGCCTTGAACGCCGGCGTCAGCGCCTGGGCCTGCGGGATCAGCTTGATCAAGGTCGGGTAGGCCGCCTGCGAGAAGCGGTTGGAGCTGGCGAGCCCGGCGCGGGCGGCCTCGAGCGAGGAGGGAAACTCTTCGAACGCCGCCTGGACCGACTGCTGCTGGTTGGCGAAGTTGCCGAGGGCGTCCTTGGAGGAAGTGACGAAGCGTTCGAGCGCGGAGTCGTGGCGGGCCAGTTCGTCCGTCAGCTGGCCGAAGTTGTGGATGACGTGGGAGAGGGCGACGTGGCGGGCGGCGACCGCCTTGTTCAGCTTCGCGGTGTAGTGGACGAAGGGCTGGAAGCGGCGGAGGGCGTTCCCGAGCTGCTTGCCGCGGCCGCCGATGCCCTGGGCGCCGCCAGCGACGAGGAGCTGGATGTACTGGCGGGTATCGGCGTCGAGGGTGGCGAGGAAAGCGTCGAGGTTGGTATTGGGTTCGGTCTGGGTCTGGGTGAACTTGTCACCGTCCTCGGCATGGCCCTTCGCGGTGCCCGGTTCGATCTCGACGATCATGTCGTTGAGGTTGGTTTTTGGCCGCAAGAGGAAGCTGGCGTCGGGGTGGATCAGCTTCATGTACTTCGGCTCGATGTCCATGCCGACGACGGCGTGGCCTTCTTCGATGTCGACCGAGGTGACCTTGCCGATCTGGATGCCGGCGATGTCCACCGCCTGCCCCTGACCCGGCGTCACCGCCTGGGCCGTGGAGAACTCGGCGCTGATGTGTTCGAATTCTTCACCGACCACTGGCAGCCACGAGGGCAGCGAGGCCTTCTGCTGGGTGAAGATTCCGAGCATCATCACGATACCGGCGATGGCGAGGACGACGATCGCGATCGTGTCCTTGCGATGGCCGCGAGCCTGCCGCCCGAGCCAGGCGCGGAAGTGAGCAAAGCGACTGACTTTGGGTTCCGGAGCGCTCACGGGTTCACCCCCGCAACCGATGGAGACGGCGGCCCAACCTGGCCCAGGGCGCCATTCACGTCTGGGACCGGGTTCGTGTAGCAACGGACTTCGGGCTTCAGCGGCGGCGCGGTGGCGATCCGCGGCTGGGTGCCGAGCGGGTCTTCGATCGTGTGCGCGTAGTTGATTTTGTCACTGAGAGTGGCTTTGTTCGCGTTGGGGTTCGGTTCCCCAACCAAAACGTCCCCGCCACCGATCTGCGCCCGTGCATAAGGACCGTTGCCATCGAAGTTCTGTGCCATCCCGGCGAAGTTGACGAGGTTGTAGAGGAACTCGCGGTAGTTGGGGCCGCCGGTGCTGAAGCGGTCGTCGATGACCTGGTTGCCGGTCGGAACCATCACCTTCGAGGTGCAGAGGCTGAGCTGGTTGAGCTGGGGCAGGGTGGTCTTCTTGCTTGCCTGCGCGGCGGCGGCGAGGGCCGGGGTGGATTCGCGCAGGAGCTTGACGTCGCCGCCCGCCTCCCTGCCGGAGAGCAGCGGCCTGATCTGGGCAAGGAAGGGTTTCGAGGCGGTGATCAGGCCCGGAAGCTCGGCGACGGCGGGGCGGAACTCGATCGCGTAGGTGCGCAGCGGCGGCAGCGTGCGGTTGAGGCTGACGAGGGAGGCGTGGGTGATGCGGAGGGTCGGGGCGAGGAGATGGATCGTGGCGGAAAGGTTGGTCGCCTGGTTGGCGAGGGCACCGGTGAAGACGTTGAAGTTGACGATCAGGCCCTGCAGGTCCCGCTGCTGGTTGGCGAAGGCGCCGAAGGCGCGGCCGGCGCTGGAGACGAGGCGGGAGAGGTCCTTCTGCTGGCTGCCGAGGAGGGCGTTGGTGACCTGGGCGCTGTAGCGGCCGGCGTCGCCGCCGTATTTGAAGGCGCCGTTGAGGGCTTCGGCTCCTGACTTGCCTTTGACCTCGGGGAGCTGGGTTTCGTCTTCTTCGGTCGTAGGTTCGTGCGTGAGGGCGGTGCCGTAGCTCTCGAGCAGGCGGCTGAGGTCGGCGCGGACGGGAGACTGAAGGGCGGTGAGGATTTCGTCGAGCTGGACGGCGGTCGAGGTGCGGCTGACCGGGATCGTGCCGCCGCTGTCCATCTCCGGCGCGCTGGGGCTGCCGGGGTCGAGTTCGACGAAGAAGTTGCCCTCGAGGAAGATGCGCGGGCGGATCGCGGCAAAGGCGTCGTCGTGGATCGGCCGGCCGGCGGAGTCGACGGTGAAGGTGACCTTGGTGTTGTCGCCGTCGCGCTCGGTCTTGACGACTTTGCCGACGTCGACGCCGGCGATCCGGACCGGGGAGTTGAGGGCGACGTTGGCGGAGTTGGAAAAGGTCGCGTTGACTTCGTAGCCGCGGCTGGTGAACGGCACGTGTTTGGTGAAGGCCAGGTACGGGCCGATCGTGAAGATGAGGATGAAGATGATGGCGATCATGACGTTGCTGGGACGCCATTTGATGCGGCCGGTTCCGGCGGCTGCCGCGCGTCGATCGCGCTCGGGAAGGCGGCTCATTTTTCCACCTGCCCGCGGGTAGTCGTTCCCCAGAGTTCCGGCGAGTGGCCGATGATCGTCTCGCCCTTCACGTATCTCTCATTGCCTGCTTCACACACCTTGTTCTGGCCGGGCGCCGCGGTCTGAGGATTGGGGTTGTAATGAAGATGATTAGAGACGCTGCCATCTTGATCAGCAGGAGCACTGGCAAAGGTGCTCTCGCTATTCGGTCCTTCCGGTGGGCTGTATGAAATGAATTCGAGCCAGTGACCATTGCTGCTTCCTTCACCCGTCGCATCGGCAAGGTTCTTGAAGGTGAGAGACCAGTAGTTACAGACGCTTTGACTTGGAGTGAGGTATGACAAGGAAGGCTTGAGGAGGCGGTTGGTGTCCGTCAGCAGTTCGAGTCCGTTGAACACACCCGGCGCTTCCTGGAAGTCGACGAGCGCTTCCGCCGTCGGCTGCAGCTGGTTGTTCAGGACCGGCGAGGCGTTCAGGACCGGGATCCCGGCGTGAAGGGATTCGGCGATCACCGGTGAGGTCTCGGCCAGGGCTTTGACCCCCGGGCGGAGGGCGGTGAAGAAGCGGCCGGTGTCGCGGAGGAAGGGGCGGATAGCCGGCAGGTCGGCGTTGACCTCGTCCAGGGTGGGCGGGCTCTTTTCGATCGTTTCCTGGATGTAGGGGCGGGAGACGCGGGCGAAGGCGGCGAAGGTGCGGTCGAGGGCGACGAACATCTGCGCCTGCGTCTCGGCGACCGGGGCGACGGTGGCCGAGAGGGCCTCGAGCGAGCGCCAGAAGCCGGCGAAGTTGGAGCTGGGTTCGACGATCTTGCGGAGGATCGGCTGGCCGTTGACGGCAGCGCGACGGAGGGCGCCGAAGGCTTCGTTCAGCTGCGGGCCGCGGCCGGCGAGGGCGTTGCCGAAGCCGGCGAGGTTCTGGCGGATCGCGTCGCGGGTCTTTTCGTCGAACATGTCGAAGAACTGGTCGATGTCGACCGGTTCCGGCTTGGCGGCGGTGACGGGGATCGTTTCGCCGGCCTCGAAGCCCTCTTCCGATTCGCCCGGCGTGACCTGGAGGAACTTGAGGCCGAGGGCAGACTTGGGGCGGACGGTGAGGGTCGAATCGACCGGCAGCGGTTCGGCGCTCTTGTCAAGGCTGAGGGTAAGTTCGGCGGCGGCGTCCCCGTTTTCCAGCTGGACCGGGTCCACCTTCTTGACGATGCCGACGCGGACACCGCCGATCCGGACCTCGTTGCCTTTGACGAGGGCGTCGGCGTTGGGGACGCGGGCCTTGAGGTTGTAGGTGGAGACGAAGGGAAGGCCGTTGTTGGCGTTGTAGGCGAGGAAGACCGCGACGATGACGACGAGGACCGTCACCGCGCCGACGAGAATCGGGCTGCTGGCGACGCCGCTGATTCCGCTGCGGTTCCTCATGGGCCCAGGAGGTAGTCGAGAAGGGGTTCGGTTCCTTCGGTTTTCGAAGCCTTGGCGACGCCAGCATCGGCAGGGGGTTCGGTGCTGTCACCTTGGCCCACGCCGATCGCTGGTCCCGCACCCGCCGCGCTGCCCCCGTTGGTTTCTTCCAGGCCATTCTCGAGAAGGCGAAGTAGAGCTGCTGGATCGGTACTGGCCGACGCTTGGGCTTGTGGACCGTTGAAGTTCGCCACGCAGCCTGAGTAACCCGCGGGCGCCACGATGTATTCGACGCAGGTTGAGAGGGTGACGCGCGCCCGACCGAAGTGCCCGTACTGGTCGAACCCGTTAGTGGTCGCAGTCGTGTTGTAGATCAGCCGGACGAGCCCGTCCCAACCCCCGGTCTGCTTGATGTTCACCAGCAGCTTCGCCAGGTCGCCGGTCGGCTTCACCCCCGACTTCGCCAGGTCGCGCGCCTTCTTGATCACCGGGTCCGCTTTGGCGAAGTAGGGCCCCGAGGCTTCGCCGGCGTTGCCGAGGCTCTTCAGGGAGACGGTCAGCGCTTCGGAGAACGGGGTCAGGGTCTTGGTCGCGTCGGTCAGCGACGGGGCGGCGGTGCCGAAGTCTTCGAAGACCGGCGTGCCGGCGTCGGAGAAGGTCTGCAGGCTCCGCATCGTCTTGCGGAACTCGACCAGGAAGGTGGGGAATTTCTGCAGCGCCTCTTCCAGTTCCGGCCCCTTTTCGGCGCTCGCTTCGGCCGCCGCGCCGGAGTTGGAGAAGAAGCCGGCGACGGCTCGGCGCTCGCGTGCGAGCGGGCCGAGGATTTCGTCGGAGTCGCCGGCCAACTGCGCCAGCTGCCTGCGCTGGGCGGAGAGGATGCCGAAGAGGCGGTCGACGTCGCGGAGGACGGGGTTGGCGCGCTTGACCAGGACCTCGATGTCTTCGCCGCGGCCGGCGAGGCCGGCGCCGAGTTCGTTGAAAATCAGGCGGAAGCGCTGCGCGTAGGGCAGCGACTGGATGTCGTTGATCAGGTCCGGATCGACGCTGGTGCCGTTGTTGCCGAGCGGCAGCAGGTACTGGCCTTCGCCGGCTTCGCCGTCGGGGATCTGCTTCAGGGGGGGTGCCGGTTCGCTCCCCGGCGCCCGCGGCAGCGTCGTCCGGCAGTCGACGAACTTCTCGCCGATCAGCGACTGCGGCCGGATCAGGCAGGTGGCGTCCTGGCGGAAGTCCTGGAAGCCGGGGTCGGTGATCTTCATCACGATCACCGCCTTGCCGGGCTTCTCGACCTTTTCGCCGCCCTTGTAGGCGACGACGTCGCCGGGCATCGTCACGTTGACCGATTCGATTTCGCCGACGTTGGCGCCGGCGACCCGCACCTGCTCGCCTTTGACCATGAAGCCGCCGTTGTCGAAGATCGCCCGCACCCGGTAGCCGTCGGAGGAGCCGCCGCCGGAGGCGATCAGCACGACCACGACAACCGCGGCCACCAGCCCGAGTGCGAGTAGGAGTCGTTTGCTCATGGGCCGGAGGGCACGTCGCCGGGGTCGCATTCAGAGGAGTCGACGCTGCCGCCGCCGACAAACGGGTTGGAGCCGTCGGCCGCGGGCTGGGTCGCCCCACCCGGGCAGCGACGGTTGACTTCGGTCGAGCCGAAGGGAGCGAACTGTTCGCCTTTGGAGATCGGTTCGAGTTCGGAGCTGCCGGCGTTGTAGCGGAAGAGGTTCTGCCCGGCGGTAATGGCGCGCACGTAGTGGCCGTTGCCGTCGTAGTAGCCGGCTACCTGCCCGAGCTTGCTGAAGGCGTTGAAGAGGTCCGGCGTGTAGGCGCGGATGAACTCGAGGTTCGGCTGGAAGTCGGAGATCGCCTGTTCGGCGTGCGGGAAGGTGCTCGAGGTGAGGTTCTGGACCTTGGGCAGGACCGCGAGCAGTTCGGCGGCGTCGTTGGCCTTGCCGGGCCGGTCGACGACGAGCCGCAGGTTGTGCACGAACGGCACCAGTTTCTGGAAGACCGGGCGCAGTTCGGCGAGGAAGGGCGCCAGTTCCTTGGTCGCCGGCTTCGCCGTGTTGACCAGCGGTTCGAGGTCGTCGAGCGCGGCCCGCAGGTTGACGAAGGTCGTGTTCGACTGCCGCAGCACCGGCGGCAGTCGCCGCAGGGTGGCGTCGAAGGCGGCGGTTTCGTCGGCGATCGCGTTGAACGCGGTGCTGGCGTTGCCGATCGCGCTGGAGAGCTCTTCGCCGCGCCCGGCGACGGCGGTGGTCAGGCGGGAGGAGCTGACGACGAAGCGGGAGAGCAGGCGCTGGTCGGCGTTGAGTTCGTGGGCGAAGGCGCCGGCGCGGTTGAGGGCGCTGCCGAAGTACTTGTAGGCCTGGTTAGCGTTCTTGCCCTGGCCGGAGTAGAGCTGCGCGTTGCCGCGGATGAAGTCGCTGAGTCCCTGCCGCACCCGCGGCGGGAAGGTGTTGAAGAGCTGGTCGATGTCGACCGGCGTCGTCGTCGAGGCGAGCCCCAGTTCGGCACCGTCGTCGAGCGCCGGTTCGCTGTTCGGGCCGGGGCTGATCGAGACGTAGTGGTTGGCGACCCCGGAAAGCGAGGTGGCGCGGATCACCGCGGTCGTGCCCTCATGAAGCTCCTGGTCGACCGAGACCTTGACTTCGGCGAGGTTGTCGTCGGTGAGGCCGATGCTTTCCACCGATCCCACCGGGGAGCCGCCGATCAGGACCTGGTTGTCGGGGACCAGCTGGCCGGCGTTCTGGAAGACCAGGGTGTACTTGTGGCCGCCGCCGCCGCTGAAGAGGACGACCGCGAGGACGATCACCGCAGCGGCCAGGGCGACGATCACCGCGATGCGGGCTGGGGTAGTTCCCCGGCTCGCGGCCGGGCCCCTCTCCTCGCCTAATGGTTTGGCAGCCACGGATCGTCGCTTGCTTTCAGGTTCCCCGGCCCCTCCGACCCGGTAGAACGGCTGGAAGATCGTATCCGAGGGGGTCCCCGGCAAGCTGCCTGCAAGCAGGTACTTAACTGGAAATCAACGCGCTACTCTGAGCCTTGGGAGCGGTTGAAGGGAATGGGAGAGGCGCCGCTAAATCCGACCCTAGGAGCAAGCAATGCGCAGACGTCCATTTCTGATCGCCACCGTCGCCGTTCTGGCGGCCGCGATCGCAGCAACCGCCGCGTGGGCCGGACCCACCGTGAGCGGTCCCGACGGCAACACCCAGTCGGTCGATGCGAAAATTAGGCCGAAAAAGCTTTCTAAAAAGACGTTCACCCCGGGCAGCCTCGAAGTGACGACGCTGACGACCTCGACGACGGACCCGTCCGGCGTCCCCGTCCCCGCGGTCCACGCGACCCTCGACTTCGACCGCAACGCCCGCATCTACACCAAGGGCCTCGCGACCTGCAGCGCCGCCCAGCTGCAGAACCAATCGACCGAAGTGGCCGAACGGGTCTGCGCGAAGGCGAAAATCGGCACCGGGCACGCGACCGCCTTGCTGCGGGCCGGCAAAGTCTACGAAGTGCCGCAGACCGTGACCGCCTTCAACGGCGTCCCCAAGGGCGGCAAGCCGGTGGTCCTCCTCCACACCTACGGGACGACGCCGCTGCAGGTCAGCCTGGTCCTCGAAGGGCCCGTCAGCAACTACAACAAGGAAGGCTACGGCCCGCGCATCGACCTCAACGTCCCGCTGATCGCCGGCGGCACCGGCGCGCTGAAGGAATTCAACGTCAAAATTGACAAAAAATGGCGCTACAAGGGCGTCCAGCGCAGCTTCATCTCGGCCAAGTGCCCGAACAAGAAGAAGCTGAAGGCGCGGGGCAAATTCGACTACCGCGACGGCGAATCGCTCACCGCTTACGCAACGCAGAGCTGCAAGCAGGCGAAATAGCTCTGCCGTAGGACATCGGCCAAAGCAAGGGGGACCGCGGCAGGCGGTCCCCCTTTTCGAAGGGAGGCACCATGACCACGACCCTCGACGGGAAACGCGAATTCGGACGCGAGATCCCGGACGTCGTCAGCTACGCAGTCGGCCATCGCATCCGCGTCGAACTGCTGGCGGCGCTGAACGACCTCGAGAGCGCCAGCGCGATCGAGCTGGCGCGGATCGTCCGCCAGCCGCTGAGCACCGTCACCCACCACGTCAGCCAGCTGCTCGATGCAGGCTCGATCCGGGTGGAGCGGACCGAGAAGGTGCGCAGCGTCGAGCAGCGCTTTTACTCGGCGATCGGCCCGCTCTACGTCACCGATGACGAAATGGCGGAGATGGGTGGGGAAGAACGTGAGGAACTTGCCGGGCTGACGCTGCAACAGCTGTTCGCCGAGGTCCTCTCCGCCTTTTGGGCCGGTCACCTCACCTCGGATCCGGAGGTGGTCGTCTCCTGGTCCTGGTTCAACGTCGATCCCAGGGGGCGCGCGGACATCGCCGAGGAGCAGCTCCGCTCCTGGCGGCGCTTCCAGGAGATCGAGCGCGAATCGCAGGCGCGGTGCGAGGAGAGCGGGGATGAGCCGTTCTCGGTGATGGCTTCATCACTCAGCTACAAGCGCTCCCGCACCGCCGAGCGGCCCCCGGGCGCACCCTCAGTGCCGTGACCGTGAGGGAAATCCCGTTCTAGAAATCGGTATGGACGCCGGCTGCCTCCTTTGGAAGCGTTGCTCGCTTCCATGGAGGCGTCCGCCGTTCATCCTGCCCCGACCGAGAGCTTCGACTGGGAAGCGCTCGTCGCCCTGCTCGTCCACCCGGTCAAAGTCGCGATCATCGAAGCGATGGACTGGATCGGGGAGCCGCTCTCGGCCACCGACCTCGACCGCCTCCTCACAGGCCAAGTAGGCGTCTCCCTCATCTCCTACCACCTCCGCAAGCTCGTCGAGCT
>DATMBY010000287.1:0-3944 GCA_035558995.1 Solirubrobacterales bacterium | reverse complement strand
GCGCGGACGGCCCCCGCGTGCTCGAGTTCAACGCCCGCTTCGGCGACCCGGAGACGCAGGCCGTGCTGCCGCGGCTGCGGTCCGACCTCCTCGATCTGATGCTGGCGACGCGCGAGCCCGGCGGCCTGGTCGGCCGGCGGGCGTCGCCGCGCGCTGCAGGAGGTCGAGTAGGTCGGAGCGCAGGCGCGGCAGGACGGCCTGGGTCTCGGGGTCGCCGAAGCGGGCGTTGAACTCGAGCACCTTCGGACCCTCGGCGCCGATCATCAGGCCGGCGTAGAGGACGCCGTGGAAGGGGACGCCGCGGGCGGCCATCGCCACCAGCACAGGCCGGTGCACCTGCTCGACGATCTGCTCGACCTCGGGGCCGCCGAAGCCGGGAACGGGGGAGTAGCTGCCCATACCGCCGGTGTTGGGCCCCTCGTCGCCGTCGAAGATCCGCTTGTAGTCCTGGGCCGGGGCCAGCGGAACGACGTTCTCGCCGTCGCAGAGCGCCAGCAGCGAGAGCTCCTCGCCCTCGAGGAAGTCCTCGAGCACGACCGTGGTCGAGCCGAAGCGCTGCTCGGTGAAGAAGACGTCGACGGCGGCGCGGGCCTCGCCCTCGTCCTGGCAGATGATCACGCCCTTGCCCGCGGCGAGGCCGTCGGCCTTGAGCACGGTCGGATAGGAGCAGCCGGCGAGCCGCTCCAGCGCTTCCTCCCGGCTGCGCAGCAGCAGGTGCGCGGCGGTCGGCACCCCGGCCTCCTCCATCAGCTCCTTGGCGAACGCCTTCGATCCCTCGAGCGCGGCCGCGTCCCGCAGCGGGCCGAAGGCGGGGATGCCCGACCCCTCGAGCG
This sequence comes from Solirubrobacterales bacterium, assembly GCA_035558995.1. GTDB lineage: Bacteria > Actinomycetota > Thermoleophilia > Solirubrobacterales > 70-9 > VAYN01. Next base: position 3,111 of record DATMBY010000287.1, on the reverse strand, counting down.
CGTCGACCGCTCCCGCCACCAGCCCCGCCTCGGGGCCGATCACGGCCAGGTCGACCGCGTTCTCCTTCGCGGCGGCGACGATCGCGGCCGCGTCGTCGGCCCCGACAGCCGGGAGGCAGGCCGCGTCGGCTGCGATCCCGGCGTTGCCCGGCGCGCAGAGGACGTCGGTGACCTGCGGCGAGCGCCGCAGCGCCCGCACGATCGCGTGCTCGCGACCGCCTCCGCCTACGACCAGCGCCTTCAACGCGGGGCTAGAGCGAGCCGGCCAGGTCGCCGGCCGGGATCGCGGCAAGCGTCTGGCTGGTCATCGTCCCGCGCGAGCCGAGCTCCACCGAGACCTTCGCCATCGTCTTGTCATCGGGGGCCTCGACCACGGTGACGAAGTCGTACTGCCCGAGGGTGGCGTACTGCGAGAGCACCTTCACCCCCATCTGTTCGACCTCGCGGTTCACCTCGTCGATCCGCCCCGGGTTGTTCTTCAGCGTCCGCACGCCCTCAGCGGTCAGGTTGGTCAGCATCAAGAAAGTCGGCATCTCCGCCCCCTTCAGATCAGTGGTCGAGCCTCCGGCTCAACCGTACTGGGTTGGGGTGGGTAGGGGGAGGAGGTCGGGTACCCCTGCCCGGAGCACCTCCGCCGAGAGGATCGTCGCCGGCTGGCCGCGAAGCTTTCGGCTCGGCTCCATGCTGAGTACCGATCAGGGGTACCCGACCTCCTCCCATGACACGGCGAAAGGCTCGAGGCGCTTTTGTCAACCATAGGTTCACTAAGGCGCCTCGCCATCCCGTCAGCTGGAGAACAAAGGCCGACACGCGTCAGCTGACAGCTGTGACAGGAGGCGTCGGGTGGGGGTCGGTGGGTACTCAGCATGGAGCCGAGCCACAAGCTCTCGAGGCGTCAGCCAATCCCCGCTTCTCTCGGCGGAGGTGCTCCCAGCGACCCCCACCCGACGCCTCCTCGACCGCCGCGCTTAGTACGCGTAGTAGCCGGCGTGGATGTGGTCGCAGTGGTCCGGCAGCGAGAAGGCCGGGCCGGGGCCGTCGAGGTCGAAGCAGTAGATCAGCTCGGTCGGGTGCAGCGCGGCCGGCAGCTGGGCGAGGGAGTAGCCGAGCTCGGCGCAGGGGGCGGTGGTCGAGGTGTCGGTGCAGGAGACGCCGTCGACGGAGGCGATGTCCATCGCCCGGCCGTAGAAGTGGTTGGAGACGTTGCCCGAGGCGGTCATTTCCGAGTGGTCGGAGCGCAGGGCGGTGATCGTGATCTGGTGGGTGCGGGTCATCAGCGCCAGCAGGCCGACGACGCGCTGGTCGAGCAGGCCGCCCTGGATGTCCCGCAGCTCGAGGTCGTTGGAGAGGGTGAGGTTCGCCCAGTTGATCTGCGAGGCCGTGTCCCCGGGGAGGACGACCGTCCACTCTTTGCTGGTCACGGCGCACTTGCCGGCGAGCTGGTCGGCCTCGTTGGCGACCGCGTCGACGTACCAGGCGGCCTGGTTGTGGGTGAAGACGCCGGCGTCGATCGACCCGCGGGACCACATCAGCCGCGCCAGGGTCGCCGCCGAATCGTCGACGTCGCCGTGGCGGATGCGGCCGTCTTCGTCGCCGTCGACCGCGTAGCGGCTCCACTCCATCCCGTCGAGGCCGAGCGGTCCGAGCGTGCGCAGCTGCCTGGCGTTCATGCCGCGGCCGAAGTTCGACTCCAGGCGGGCGATCGCGGCGAGGGTCCAGACCCCGCGCCTGCCGAGTTCGTAGCGGCCGGCGGCGGTCTCGAAGGCGCTCAGGTAGTCCGCCGGGATCTGCTTCTTCCAGCTCTCGGCCGGAGTGCACTTGAAGACCTTGATCTGGGGCGAGAGGGTCAGGGTCGTGTAGCTGCCCCCGACTTCGTCGGCGTAGCAGCCGGCGTTCTGCAGCACCTCTTCGACGTACCAGTCGGCGTGGTTGTAGGCGAAGATCGCGCCCCAGACGTCCTCCGGCATCCCGGCGGCGCTGAGGTAGCGGGCGGCGGCGTAGATCGCGTCTTCGGGGTTGTTCGGGTCGGCGGTCCCGTCGCCGTTGGCGTCGACCCCGTACATCGCCCAGGTTTCCGGCATGAACTGCATCCAGCCGACGGCGCCGGCAGAGGAGGGGCCGAGGTTGGTCCCGAAGGCGGTCTCGATCGCGTTGATCCCAGCCAGGATCGCCGGCCCCTGCGGCCCGAGTCCGTACTGCTCGGAGGCGCGCTGGTAGATCGGGATCAGGATCGGCGGCACGCCGCTGATCGCGCAGGTGGAGCTCGGCAGGGAGGGGATCGTGAAGGCGCCGGGACCGGGCGCGGTGGTGGCGCCGGCTTCGGGCGCCGTCGCCGATTCTTCGGGAGCTTCGGCGTCGATCCCGCCGGCGCCGGCGTCGACCCCGCCGTTGGGGGCGGGCGATTCCGTCGCCGGGACGGGAGGCGGCGTCAGGGTTTCGTTCTGCTTCAGCGGGGCTTCGGCCGGTTCGCTCGCTTCGGGTGCCGCCGGGGCTTCGAGGGCCGACCCCGGCACCAGGCCGCTGGCGGGCGTCGCCTCGGCCCGCGCTACGGCGACCGGCGCCGCCAGCGCCGCGGTCGCCGCCGCGGTCGCCAGCACCGTCCTGATCTTCTGCGCGCTCTCCATCAGCCGAGGACGTTGACGACTCGCCACTGCTTGTTCTTCAGCTGTTCCAGCTCCAGCCGCAGCTCACTGGTCGTGCCGACCCGCAGCAGCGAGACGCTGACGGGGTAGATGCGGTCGTGGGAGGGGGCGGGGACGACGTTGAGGACCTTCGCCTTCGGCACCTTGACCCCTGCCGGCTGGCGCGGCGGCCGCTGCAGCAGCGCCTTGGTCACGTCGGGAACGGCCGTCGCCTTGAAGGCCTTGCGGACCGCGCTCTTCTCGGCGCCCGTCTCGTAGACGACGAAGGCGCCGGCGAACTTGCGGGCGACGGCGATCGCCGCCGGGCCGGCGGGCGGGCCGTCGACGCTGGCGGCGGCCGAGGAGGTGGCGCCGGCGGCCGGCTGGGCGGCGGGGTTGCTGGAGAAGGTGTCGGTGGCGGGATTGCCGGTGTTGGTGCCGGCGGCGACGGGCGCTTCGCTCGCGACCGCCTTCGAGCCCTCCGTCTCCG
>DATMBY010000286.1:0-14581 GCA_035558995.1 Solirubrobacterales bacterium | reverse complement strand
AGGCACTTCTTCTGGAAGTCGGCGTCGCCCACGGCCAGCACCTCGTCGACGAGGAGGATCTCGGGCTCGAGGTGCGCGGCGACGGAGAAGGCCAGGCGCAGGTACATGCCCGACGAGTAGCGCTTCACCGGAGTGTCGAGGAACTGCTCGACGCCGGCGAAGTCGACGATCTCGTCGAGCTTCGACTCGATCTCGCGGCGACGCATCCCGAGGATGGCGCCGGCGAGGTTGATGTTGTCGCGCCCGGTGAGCTCGGGGTGGAAGCCGGTGCCGACCTCGAGCAGGGAGCCGACCCGGCCGGTGACGTCGGCGTAGCCGGTCGAGGGCTCGGTGATCCGCGAGAGGATCTTCAGCAGCGTGCTCTTGCCGGCGCCGTTGTGGCCGATCAGGCCGACCACCTCGCCGTTGCGGATCGTCATCGAGAGGTCCTTCAGCGCCCAGAGCGTGTCGCCCTTGCGCTTGCCGGCGCCGCGCTTGAAAGGCCGTTGCGCCGCTTCCACCACCGCCTCCCGCAGCGTCCCGTAGCCGCGCCTGTTGAGGCCGAGGGTGTAGCTCTTGCCCAGCTCGTGGGCCTCGATCGCGACGTTGCTCATCTCAGACGAAGTCGGCGAAGGCGCGCTCGACGCGGTCGAAGTAGGCGAGGCCGGCGGCGAGGATCACCGCGGCGGACACGGCCGAGATCCCGATCAGGTCCCAGGGGGCGTTCCCGGTTCCCAGGGTCGCCCAGCGGAAGCCTTCGACCACCCCGACCATCGGATTGATCGCCGAGAGCGTGCGCCAGGGCTCGGAGATCTGGCTGCTGGGGTAGACGACCGGGCTGATGAAGAGCCACATCTGGATCGCGAAGGGGACGACGTAGCGGACGTCGCGGTAGCGGACGTTGATCGCCGAGAGCGCCGCCGTCGTCCCCAGCGCCGCCGCCGTCGCGATCGCGATCAGCAGCGGCAGGGTCAGGATCGCCACCGAGGGCGCGTAGCCCCAGGCGAAGACGATGATCAGCAGGATGACCAGCGAGATCGCCAGGTCGACGAAGCCGGCGACGATCACCCCGGCCGGCATGAAGATCCGCGGGAAATAGATTTTCGAGACCAGAGCGGCATTGCTGACGAGGCTGTCGGACCCGAGCATCAGCGCGGTGGAGAAGAAGGTCCACGGAACCAGCGCCGAGAGGCTGAAGAGCGGATAGGGGAGCCCGTTCGAGGAGATCCCGGCGACGTTGCCGAAGATCAGCGAGAAGACGACCATGAACCCGATCGGTTGCAGGACCGCCCAGGCCCCGCCCAGCGCCGTCTGCCGGTAGCGGACGGTGATGTCCCGCAGCGCGATCTGCCCCGCCAGGTCGCGGTAGCGCCACAGCTCGCGGGGGGCCAGGACCCGGCTGAAGCCGCGCGTGGGCTGGAGGCGGATGGTCTCCGGTTGGGGGGTGGTGGCCTCGATGGGGCGCAGCATAGGAAGAGCATCGGTTCCGCCACCCGCACTTGACAGAATCGCTCCGGATCATGCATCCCTCTCGCCTCGCCCAGGGCTGGCAGCGGCTGAGGCGCCTCGGCGAGCAGTCCCTCTTCCGCAACAGCCTCTACATCATGGGCACGACCGTGGTCACGTCGCTGCTCGGCTTCGGCTTCTGGCTGATCGCGGCGCGGACTCTGTCGGCGACCGAAGTGGGGCGCTCGGCGGCGCTGGTCTCGGCGATGGTCTTCGTCTCGGTCCTGACCAACCTCGGGCTGGGGCAGGTCTTCGTCTCGCGGCTGGCCTCGCGGGCGGAGGGCCCGGAGTGGTCGCGGACGGTGACGACCGGGCTGGCGCTGGCGGCGCTGGCGAGCCTCCTCGGCGGCGCGGTCGCGGCGGTGCTGCTGCCGACCCTGATCCCGGCGCTGAAGGGCAGCCTGCACCCGGCCGCCTTCCTCCTGGTTCCGCTCGGGGTGGTCGGCGTCGCCTGCTCGCTGGTGATCGACTACGCCTGCATCGCCGAGCGCCACGCGAAGCTCTCCTTCACCCGCAACACCCTGGCGGGGGTGGTGCGGACGGGGCTGGTGCCGCTCGCCGCCGTCGTCCCCTTCGACGGCACCACCTGGATCCTGATCGTCTTCGACGCCTCGTTCCTGCTGATCAACCTGATGGCGCTGTTCCGCGAACTGCCCGCGCTCGGGCATGACTTCCGGCCGACGCTGGCGGGATGGCGCGGGGAGCTGGGAGAGATGCGGGGACTGATCGCCGGCCACCAGTCGATCAACCTCGGCGCCCAGGCCTCCAGCTACCTGCTGCCGGTGCTCGTCTCCGCCCGGCTCGGCCCCGAAGACAACGCCTACTTCTACACGACGTTCATGCTCGCCAGCGCCCTCTTCTTCATCGCCCCGGCGATCGGCAACGCGCTCTTCGCCGAGGGTGCCCACGAGCCCGAGCAGCTCGGCCGCGACGTCCGCCGCGCCGCCCGCCAGGTCCTGCTCCTCGCCGGCCCGCCGGCGCTGGTCCTGCTCGTCGCCGGGCCGACGATCCTCGGCTTCTTCGGCCCCGAGTACGCCGAGGAAGGCGACACCCTGCTGCTGATCCTGATCGCCGCCGCCGCCTTCGACTCGATCCTGCAGCTGATGCTGGCCGTCCTGCGGGTCCGCCACCGGCTCGGGGACGCCGCCCTCGCCACCTGGGCGATGCTCGTCGTCTCGATCGCCGGCACCTGGTTCCTGCTGCCGCCGCTGGGGCTGGAGGGCGCCGGCCTCGGCTGGGCGCTCGGCAAGGTGATCGGCGTCCTCGCCGCCGGCTTCTTCCTGCTCCGCGGCGGCGTTGCGCTCAGAACTCGCGGATCGTGTACCTGAGCTTGCCCGAGGGGCTCGGCTCGATCGTCCCCACCCGTTCGAACACGACCGCGCAGCCCGGCCCGAGCACGGCCTTCGTCTTCGCCTCGATCTCCTCGCGGTCGGCGGCCGGGACCGGCTCGCCGGAGGTCCGGTAGACGACCTCGTCGGGCGCCCGCTGCACGACCTGGAACTGGCGCAGCCAGGGGCGGAAGTACATGAGGTGGGTGAAGTACTCGCCGTCGACCATCTGCCCCTCCGGGCCGAGGAACATGTCGACGTTGCGGCCGGTCACCTCGGCCAGCATCTGCGTGTGGCGGCCGCAGGGGCACTCGACCTCGCCCGCGGGCAGCCGGCCCCGATCGCCGATCAGGTAGCGGACCAGCGGCATCGCCCGGTTGGTGAAGCCGGTGACGGCGATCTCGCCCTCCTCGCCAGGCGCGACTGGCTCGCCCTCCGGCCCCAGCACCTCGACGTGGCAGTTCCAGGGCAGGATGTGGAGGCCGATGCGGAACTCGCACTCGCCGGCCATGTCGCCGGTCTCGCGCGAGCCGTAGCGGTTCAGCACCCGGCAGCCGAAGGTCTCCTCCAGCTGCTCGCGCATGAAGTCGTGGAGGGTCCCCGCGGTGGCGATCGCCCCCCGCTGCGGCGGCACCTCGATCCCCTTGCGGGAGGCGAAGCGGGCGACTTCGTAGCCCGCCTGCGCATAGGCGATCACCAGCTGCGGCGGGCCCTCGCGCAGCTGCCCGAGGATCGCCTCGATCGTCTCGTCGGTGAGCAGGAAGGCGTTCAGCAGCGTCCGTCGCAGCAGCCAGGTGCCGAAGCGGCCGCGCAGCGAGGTGCCGCCTTCGAGGTCTTTCTCCGAGCCCCAGATGTAGAGCTCAGGCTCGGCGAGCCCGCCCCCGGCCCAGGTCGAGTAGACCTCGCGCGCGGCCACGGTCCGGGCCAGGTGGTCGGGGTCCTGCAGCAGCTTCACCGGCTCCCCGGTCGAGCCGCCGGAGGTGTTCTCGACCCAGCTGCGGCGGTCGCCCTCATCGGAGAGCAGCGCCGCTCCGCTCGCGCGGACGGTGTCGCGGTCGAGGACCGGGAAGCGGGAAAGGGCGGTGAAGGGGTCTTCGCGGATCTGGCCGGGGGTGGTCGTCCCGCGGTAGTGGGGCACGGTCGCGACCGCGTGCTCGAGCGTCTCGGCCAGCAGCGCCCCCGGCTCCGGGTAGGCGCGTTCGCGGTCCTGGCGCGAGAACTCGCGGTAGTGGGACCCGACCCTGCTGCCGGTCGCCCGGTGCAGCAGGAAGTAGGTCTCGCGCCGCGCCCGCGCCGAGGCGCTCATCGCCTCCGCCGCCTGGCGACGGCCAGCTCGTAGGCCTCCTCGAAGCGGGGGACGATCGCGGCGGAGCTGAAGGTCGCCGCCCGCTCCTTCGCCGCGGCACCGAGCCGCCCGCGCAGCTCCGCATCGGTGCTGAGCGTCTGCATCGCCGCGACCAGGGCGAGCCGGTCGTCGGGCGGGACCAGGATGCCGGTCTCGCCGTCGGCGACGATGTCCCGCAGGCCGCCGATGTTGGAGGCGACGATCGGCTTGCCGGCGGCCGCCGCCTCCAGCGCCACCAGCCCGAACGGCTCCGGCCAGAGCGAGGGGGCGACGGTGAAGAGCGAGCGCCGCAGCGCCTCGATCGCCAGCCGGTGCGGCCAGGCCCCTGTCGGGTAGACGTTCGGCCGCTCGGCCAGCTCGTCGATGTAGCAGCGCCCGACCAGGACCAGCGGCGGCGGGCTCTCGAGCTGGCGGTAGGCCTCGGCCAGGTGCCAGGCGCCCTTGTCGACCGTCGCGTCGCCGAAGAAGAGGATGAAGGGCTCGTCGGGAAGCTGGGCCAGCCGCGGGTCGCCCGGCACGGGCGCCGGCAGCTCGCCGATGAAGTTGGGGATCACCCGCGAGACCTCGTCGCCGCGGATCCGGCAGAGCTCCTCGACGGTGTTGCTGACCGGGAGGAAGACGTCGACGTTACGCCGCAGCCGCGACTCGGAGGAGCGGGTGCCGAAGGCGGCGACCAGCCCCTTCGTCGGCCCGTAGTGCTCGGTGGCGCAGACCTGGCACTTGACCGGCGCCGGCCCCGAGCAGACGTGGTCTTTGCGCCGCAGCCGCTTGGTCGCGCAGATCAGGCCGTAGTCGTGCAGCGAGAGCACGAGGGCGCTCTGGGCCCCCCGCGCCAGCGGCAGGTAGGAGTGGACGATCCAGTTGTGGGCGTGGACGACCTGCGGCCGCTCGCGCTGCAGCACCCGGCGCAGGTCGACCACGGTCTCCGGGTCGGGTACGGGGGGCGCGTGGCGCCGCTCGAGGTCCTGGTGGCCGCGGGTGACCCGGTAGCTGGTGCTGCGCAGGGTGTGGACGCGCGCCCCGGCCACCTCGTCGGGCGTCATCCCGCCGGGCTGCTGCAGCGTCGCGATCGAGACGTCGTGCCCGCGGGCGACCAGTTCGCGGGAGAGATCCTCGACGACGCGCTCTTCGCCGCCGACGATCGGGGCGATGGATTGAGCCAGCATCATGATTCGCACGGCTGAAGACTCGCACGGGGAGGGGCGGTGGGCCTGCCAGAATCCCGCCGGTGCAAAGCGGGTCCCCAGCCGAGAGCCAGGCGCCGCCGACGATCTCGGTGGTGATCTGCGCCTTCACCTCCGAGCGGCTGGAGGTGATGACCGAAGCGGTCGAGTCGCTGCGCTCGCAGACGCTGCCGCCGCGCGAGGTCGTCCTCGTGATCGACCACGCCCCCGAGCTGCTGGAGGAAGTGCGGCGGCTCTGGCCCGACCTGAAGATCGTCGCCAACCGCGAGAGGCAGGGCCTCTCGGGAGCCCGCAACACCGGCGTTGCCGAGGCCAGCGGCGAGGTCGTCGCCTTCCTCGACGACGACGCGATCGCCGACCGCCGCTGGATCGAGCGCCTCGCCGCTGCCTACTCGGACCCGAACGTGCTCGGCGCCGGCGGCACCGTGCGGCCGCGCTGGGTCGAGGGCAAGCCCGGCTGGTTCCCGCCCGAGTTCGACTGGGTCGTCGGCTGCACCCACTCGGGGATGCCGCAGGAGCTCTCGCCGGTCCGCAACCTGGTCGGCGCCAACATGTCCTTCCGGCGGGTGCCGCTGCTCGAGGTCGGCGGCTTCAGCCACGACCTCGGCCGGGTCGGCACCCTCCCGGTCGGCTGCGAGGAGACCGACCTCAGCATCCGCGTCCACCAGCGCTGGCCGGCGGCCGAGATCCTCTACGACCCCGACGCCGAGGTCGAACACGTGGTGCCCGCGACCCGCGGCAGGGTCCGCTACTTCCTCGACCGCTGCCGCGCCGAGGGTCGCTCCAAGGCGGTGCTGACCGGGATGGTCGGCAGCGGGGACGGCCTCTCCTCCGAGCGCTCCTACGTGCGGCGAACGCTGCCGCTCGGGTTGCTGGGAGGGCTGCGCGACACGCTCCGCGGCGACGCCGGCGGCCTCGGCCGGGCGACGATGATCCTCGTCGGCCTCGCCGCCACCAGCGTCGACTACCTGCGGGTCCGCTCCGGCGTCGCCAAGCCCGACGACACCGCCGCCGCCCATCCCGGCGCCAACGACACGGCTCCCCGGGTGCTGATGGTGACCCCCCGCAGCCCGCTGGAGCAGGGCGGGGTGGAGCGGCACGTGATGGAGGTGAGCCGGCGGATGGCCGCGGCGGGCGTCCACGTCGAGGTCCTCTGCACCGACCCCGAGCTGGACGCTGCCAGGACCGAGGTCCGCGACGGGGTTCGCATCCGCACCGTCCGCGCCTGGCCGCGCGGGCGGGACTGGTACCTGGCGCCGGGGATCTGGCGCGAGATGGGGCGGGAGCGGTGGGACCTCGTCCACGTCCAGAGCTACCACACGCTGGTGGCGCCGCTGGCGATGCTGCGGGCGCTGACCCTGCGCCTTCCCTATGTCGTCACCTTCCACGGCGGCGGCCACTCCTCGGAGGTCCGCAACCGCTCCCGCGGCCTGCAGATGCGGCTGCTGCGGCCGCTGCTGCGGCGGGCGGCGCGGCTGGTGGCGATCGCTCGCTTCGAGGTCGAGGAGTACGGCGCCGCCCTCGGGATGCCGCCGGAGCGCTGGGCCTTCATCCCCAACGGGACCGACCTCAGCTTCTCCGACGCCGGCCTCGCCGGGGCCGAGCCGGAGGTGCCGACCCTGGCCTCGATCGGGCGACTTGAGCGCTACAAGGGCCACCACCGGGTGCTGGAGGCGTTCCCGCACGTGCTCGAGCGCGAGCCGCGGGCGCGGCTGCTGATCGTCGGCAAGGGCCCCTACGAAGACGATCTGCGCCGCCAGGCCGAGGAGCTCGGGGTGGCCGAGCAGGTCGAGATCACCAGCGTCCCCCCCGACGACCCGGAGGGGATGGCGGCGCTGCTCGGCCGCGCCTCCCTGGTCGTCCTGATGAGCGAGTTCGAGAGCCACCCGCTGGTGGCGCTGGAGGCCGCCGCCGCCCGCCGCCGCCTCCTCGTCGCCGAGGCCGGCGGCCTGCGGGAGATCGCCGAGGACGGGTTCGGGCGGGGGATCCCGCTCGAGTCGACCCCGGAGCAGGTCGCCGCCGCCGCCCTGGAGGAGCTGGAGAAGCCGCTGCCGCAGCGCTCGCCCAGCCTCACCTCCTGGGACCAGTGCGCGACCGCGCTACTCGACCTCTACGGCTCCCTACTCAAAATTAAGCAGCCGGGCATGGGCACAACGTCCACGGATCGGGGAGCGACTGAAGCTGAGCTGGGGTGAGTCGATGAGCGGGGCATGCTCCGCTTCCGCCGCTTCGTCACCCTTCTCCTCCTCGCTTTCGCGCTCGCGGCGCTGCCGGCGCCGGCCGCCTTCGGCGCCGAAGGGGTCGGTCCGGCGAAGAAGCTCGGCGGCACGACCAGCGGCGCGAGCGCGACGACGACCACCTCCTCCTCGCGGACCAGCACCGCCTCCGGGAAGGAAGCGCTGGCGATCGCGACGACCAGCCCGACCGCCGGCCAGACCCTCAGCGGCAAGGTCGCCTGGGAGATCGGCGTCGTCTCCGGGGCCCCGAGCAAGGTCGAATTCAGCATCGACGGCAGCGTCGTCTGGACCGACACCGGCGCTCCCTTCGCCGGCAGCCTCGACACCGCCAAGCTCGCCGACGGCCCCCACGTCCTCAGCGCCACCGCCTATGGCGCCAAAGGGGTGAAGGCGACGGCGAAAGTGACCGTGACCGTCGCCAACGCCGCTCCTGCCCCCGCCCCCGAACCGACCCCGGCGCCGGCTCCCGCCCCGGGCAGTGCCGCCCCGATCTACTGGGGGGCGACGGTCGGCATCCACCTCGCCGGCACCCAGCCGCCCTGGGACATGGCCGGCCTCGACGTCTTCGAGGAAGAGGTCCAGAAGAAGGTCTCGATGCTCAACTTCTTCCAGCCCTTCGCCAACTGCAACCCCACCTGCTCCTTCTACGGGTTCCCGAAGACGCCTCTGGAAAGCATCCGCCAGCGGGGCGCGATCCCGGTGCTGAGCTGGAGCTCGCAGTCGATTCCCTCGAGCAAGGTCGAGCCCGACTTCCAGCTCTCGGACGTGATCTCCGGCCGCTACGACGCCTACATCACCGACTTCGCGACCAAAGCGAAGGCCTGGGGGCACCCGTTCTTCCTCCGCTTCAACTGGGAGATGAACGGGAAGTGGTTCCCCTGGCACGAGGGCGTCAACGGCAACCAGCCGGGCGAATTCGTCGCCGCCTGGCGCCACGTCCACGACATCTTCACCGCGGTCGGCGCCACCAACGTCAACTGGGTTTGGTGCCCGAACCTCGAATACAGCGGCTCCACGCCGCTGGCCTCGGTCTACCCTGGCGACGCCTATGTCGACTGGACCGGCCTCGACGGCTACAACCACGGCACCAACCCGGCTCACCCGGATTCGTGGAAGAGCTTCAGCCAGCTCTACCGCTCGACCTACGACAAGATCACCGGCTCCCTGGCTCCCTCCAAGCCGTTGATGATCGGCGAGGTCGCCTCGACCGAATACGGCGGCTCGAAGTCGGCCTGGATCAAGGACATGCTGGCGAGGATCCCGGCTGAATATCCGAAGATCCGGGCTCTGATCTACTTCGACAAGTACGACACGGGCATGGACTGGCCGCTCGAGACCTCCACCGGCGCCACCACCGCCTTCGCCGAAGGAATCCAGGACCCGGCCTACCTCGGCAACGCCTTCTCCGGCCTCGGCGGCACCAAGATCCTTCCGCTCGGCTGATCCACCGCTCCCAGACGCAATTGGACATTCGTCCAGGTGCGTGGATCATGCTGAAAGAGGCGTGCGAGAGGCCGATGGGCCTGTATGGCCAAAAGCTTCTCGACTCGTGTGGTACCGCACGCCCTCTGGCTGGCCGTGGCGATGCTGCTGCTCGGGGCCACCGTCGCCTTCGCGGCCGGCGGCAAGCCGATGGGCGGCCACGGCAAGCACGGCCGTCTCGGCGACGCCCGCGCCCTGGTCGGGCCCAACCGCTGCGTCGCCCGCACCGCCAGGCGCTCGAAGCTGCCGCGGGTCCGCCGCCGCTGCGGCCGCAAGCCGGCCGTCGCCCAGGGGCCGGCGCAGCCGCTCTACTGGGGCGCGACGATCGGCGACCACCTGACCGGCGACCAGGCCCCCTGGGACATGAACGCGGTCACCCGCTTCGAAGGCGAGGCCGGGAAGTCGGCCTCGATGGTCCAGTTCTTCCAGCCCTTCGCCCAGTGCCGCGGCGGCTGCTCCTTCTACTCGTTCCCGACCACGCCCCTGGACGACATCCGCGCCCACGGCTCGATTCCGGTCCTCAGCTGGAGCTCGCAGGCGATTCCCTCGACCCTGAGCCAGCCCGACTTCCAGCTCTCCGACGTGATCTCCGGCCGCTACGACGAATACATCACCGGCTTCGCCGAATCGGCCCGCGACTGGGGCCACCCCTTCTTCCTCCGCTTCAACTGGGAGATGAACGGCGACTGGTTCCCTTGGGCCGAGGGCGCCAACGGCAACGCCGGCGGCGAGTACGTCGCCGCCTGGCGCCACGTCCACGACATCTTCGCCGCGGTCGGCGCGACCAACGTCTCCTGGGTCTGGTGCCCGTTCGTCGATCCGGGGAACTCGATGACCGACCTCTCCTCGCTCTACCCCGGCGACGCCTACGTCGACTGGACCGGCCTCGACGGCTACAACTGGGGAACCAACCCCGCCTCGCCGCGCGGCTGGCGGAGCTTCGACCAGCTCTTCCGCCGCACCTACGACGAGATCGGCGAAAGCGTCGCCCCCGGCAAGCCGATGATGCTGGCCGAGGTCGGCTCGAGCGAGCACGGCGGCTCCAAGGCCGACTGGATCCGCGACGCGCTGACCCGGATCCCGACCGAATACCGCCAGATCCGCGCCCTGCTCTGGTTCGACAAATTCGACGACAACATGGACTGGCCGATCGAGACCTCGGCGCCCGCGACCGACGCCTTCGCCGAAGGGATCGAGCAGCCGGCCTACGTCGGCGCCGGCTACGGCGGCCTCTCCGGTGGAGCGATCCCGCCGCCGAGCTGAGCCGTTCGATGACGCCGGGACGGTTCCCTACACTTGCCGATCTTGTCCTCGAGGTTTGATCTGAAGCGCCTGCGCCGGGCGCATCTCGCCGCGCTGCTGCTGGCGCTGCTGGCCTGCTGCCTGGCGGCAGCCGGGGCCACGGCGGCCAGGCAGGCGCCGGCGCCGCCGCCGAAGGCGAAGAAGGTGAAGCCGAAGCCGACCTACTGGGGCGCCTGGATCGGCGAGCAGATCACCGGCACCGACGCCCCCTGGGACATGAACGCGGTCACCTACTTCGAGCAGATGCTGGGGAAGGGGATGTCGCTGATCGAGTTCTCCTCGCCCTGGCGCGACTGCAACCGCAAGCCCTGCACGCCGTACAAGTTCCCGAACGAAGCGATGGACAGCATCCGCGGCCACGGATCGATCCCGGTCTTCAGCTGGGGCTCGGAATCCAGCCCCAGCACCGGTCCCGAGCAGCCCGACTTCCAACTCGCCAAGATCGCCGGCGGCGAGTTCGACTCCTACATCGCCCAGTTCGCCACCGAAGCCCGCGACTGGGGCCACCCCTTCTTCCTCCGCTTCGACTGGGAGATGAACGGCAACTGGTTCCCGTGGTCGCAGCTGGCCAACGGCAACTCGACCGGCCAGTTCGTCGCCGCCTGGCGCCACGTCCACGACGTCTTCGCCGCGGTCGGCGCGACCAACGCCACCTGGGTCTGGTGCCCCTATGCCGACACCGCCAAGCGGATCAAAAGGAACCCGCTGAAGCCGCTCTACCCCGGCGACGCCTACGTCGACTGGACCTGCCTCGACGCTTACAACTGGGGGCTGAACTCGGTCAACCCGCGGCCCTGGCGCAGCTTCGCCCAGCTCTTCGACCCGGCCTACACCTCGATCGTGAAGAAGGTGGCGCCGCGCAAGCCGATGATGCTCGGCGAGTTCGCGACCAGCCCCTACGGCGGTCACAAGGCGGCCTGGATCCGCCAGATGTTCGAAAAACTCCCCCGCAAGTATCCGCGGATCCGCGCCCTGATCTACTTCGACACCGTCGATCGCGGCGTCGACTGGCCGCTGGAGACCTCGCTGCCGGCAACCCAGGCGTTTGCCAAGGGCATACGCAAGGGCATTTATGCCAATAATCGCTTCGGGGAAATTGCCACCAGTCCGATTCAGCCTCCGCGCTGATCCTCGGCGGCGGACCGTACGTAACAAGGTCCGACGGGCGCAGCAAGCGGCCCCGGAGCGGGTTGGAGCAGACGAGATGAAGAAGACGAGAGCCAAGAGGGAGCGAGGAGTGCGCCGCCGGCTGCTGCGCGCCGGCGCCTGTTGCCTGCTCGCCTCTTCGCTCTTGGTCGCGCCCGCCGCCGCTGCGACCAAGCAGCGGCCGCCGACCTCCCTCTACTGGGGGGCTCAGATCGGCGACCAGATGACCGGCGAAGCGGCGCCCTGGGACATGACCCCCGTCGACCGCTTCCAGAGCATCGCCGGCAAGGGGCTTTCGCTGATCGAGTTCGGATCCCCGTTCGCCGAATGCGATGGCGGCCACTGCGTGATGACGAAATTCCCCTCGACGCCCCTGGAGAACGCCCGCCGCTACGGCGCGATCCCGGTCTTCAGCTGGAACTCGACCTCGAGCCCGCCCAGCGTCGATCAGCCCGACTTCAACCTCGGCACCCTGATCAGCGGCCGCTACGACTCCTACATCCGCGACTTCGCGACCAAAGCCAGGGAATGGGGCAAGCCCTTCTTCCTCCGCTTCGACTGGGAGATGAACGGCTTCTGGTTCCCCTGGTCGGAGGGGGTCAACGGCAACACGCCGGGCCAGTTCGTCGCCGCCTGGCGTCACGTCCGCGACATCTTCACCCAGGTCGGCGCCACCAACGCGACCTGGGTCTGGTGCCCGAACGTCGACCTCTTCAACAGCCTCACCCCGCTCGGAGAGCTCTACCCGGGCGACTCCTACGTCGACTGGACCGGCCTCGACGGCTTCAACTGGGGCAGGCGCCGCGGCTCGCCGGGATGGCAGAGCTTCAACCAGGTCTTCCACCGCACCTACAAGCGGATCGTCACCCGCGTGGCGCCCGGCAAGCCGATGATGCTGGCCGAGGTCGCCTCCTCCGACAAGGGCGGCAGCAAGTCCGCTTGGATCAAGGACATGCTCGCCAAGGTCCGCCACCGCTACCGCAAGATCCGCGCCATCGTCTGGTACGACGTCGACGACCGCGGCACCAACTGGCCGATCGAGCGCAACAAGAAGGCCGGCAACGCCTTCCGCAAGGGCATCAGGCCCTCCGCCTACCGCCCCAACATCTTCGGCGGCATCACCCAGAGCCCGATCCAGCCGCCGCCGCGCTAGAGCGTCTGCAGGACCGGGCTGGCTTGGGAGAGAGGAACGGGTGCCCCTCTCCCAGAGACCGTCGCGCAGCTGAGGCGGGGGTGCTGGGCGCATTTGTGGTCTCAGGAGCCTCTGTGAGAGGGGCACCCGTCCCTCCCGCAGGGTTCGAACCCCGAGTATGCACTTCCCGTCTATCTGACGTAGTTCAGCTCAAGAATCTGTCCGGGGATCGCAGATCGGCTGCGATTGCGTCAAGTTCCCCCTTCGTGACGAGGTCAGCGAGATGACCAAGCCGGCTGATGGTTTCGCCAAGCCCGGTGGCCCGTAATTTTCCAACGGTCTGGCTGGTGATCGTGCCGCCGCCGAAGACACTCGAAGGATCGGAAACTGAGCCATCGTCCTGGCCGATGCCGATCAACTCAAGACCGCGACCTGCCAGCTCAGAGAGCTCGGTGCCGAGCGCGGGATGGATACTCGCATCCCCCTCAGCGCCCGCTACGCCTATCAGTTCCCGTTCCTTCGTTCGGGCCTCATCTTCGACATAACGCAAGGCGACGAGTTGGCGCCAAGAGGCGGCACGGATACGACGTAGGTAGAGGAGTGCATCATCAATCGGGATGGTGTTGTCGAAGGCGACTGAGGCATAGAAATTGGCGATCAGGTCACACTTCTTTTCTTCGATGCTTCGAGCCGCGGCTTCGACCACCGACTCAAAGACCGCCTGCGCGCCGGAGCTGGCGGGGTCCGATATATCGTCGCGAACCTGCTCGCCAGATGCGACACGCTCGTCGATCTGGGTCCTGACGCCCGTGAGCATTCGATGAACACGACGCAATTCCCAGTCGACCAGCTTGCCAACCAGCGCATCACCTAACTCCCCCAGGGCCTGCGCGATGACCGCGCCGCCCGCCGGGCCGAGCAGCATCGCTAGGTAGGTGCCGCTACCGGCAGCCGCAATTCGGGTTGCTATCGAGAGAGCGCGTCCCTTGCTCCTGACATCGTGTTCGGGATCGCGAGTCACCGGGCTCAGATTATTTGGTGTTTCCCCAGCATCACGCGGCGCTGATGCTGATCACGGTGGGAGAGGAGGGGCGGCACCCCTTCCACAAAGGCTCCTGAGACCACAGTGCGCCCAGCAGCACGTCTCAGCTGCGCGACGGTCTTTGGGGAAGGGGTGCCGCCCCTCCTCCAGCCAGTGACCTTCGTTGGGGACGGCTCTAGGCGGCAGCCCGGGCGCGCTCTTGGGCGACCTCGGGGGAGAGGTGGTGCTTGGGGTGGCGGAGGGTGCGGCGGCGGCGGGCCTCCTTGAAGATGGTGCCGAGGACGCGGAAGCCGTCGCGGAAGGTCTTCAGGTTGCTCTGGCCGGAGATCCGCTCCTTCTCGTAGCTCGGCACCTCGGTGATCTTCATCCCGGCCGAGGCCATGCGGAGGTTGATCAGCGTCTCCACCTCGAAGCCCGGGACGTCGAGCGCGATGAAGGGGAGGCAGCGCGCCCAGAAGGCGTTGTAGCCGTAGCAGAGGTCGGTGAAGTGGGTGCCGTGCAGGAGGTTGGCGGCGCCGCTGAGGACAGCGTTCCCGAGCTGGCGGAGAGGCGTGATGTCGGCGCTGCCGCCGCCCTCCAGGAAGCGCGAGCCCTTGGCGAAGTCAGCGCCGGCCTCCAGCGCCTCGACGAAGCGAGGGATCTCCGCCGGGTCGGCCGAGCCGTCGGCGTCGAGCATGACGATCAGGTTGCCGGTCACCGCGGCGAATCCGGTGCGGAAGGCGTCGCCCTTGCCGCGTCCGCTCTGCGTGAGGACGCGGATGCTCGGGTAGGCGTGCGTCGCGACCTCAACCGTGTTGTCCTCGGAGTTGCCGTCGACCAGGATCACCTCGTGGATGCCCTCCGGGAGGCGGCTAAGCACGTGGCCTATGTTCTTGGCCTCGTTCATCGCGGGCACCAC
>DATMBY010000285.1:0-6649 GCA_035558995.1 Solirubrobacterales bacterium | reverse complement strand
TCTCCTGCGGGTGGCACGGTAGGGGGGACCATCTCTGAGGAAGCTTTGGCTACCGGAAGAGATGGGGGGTCCCCTGCCCTGACAGGACCCGCGGGCCGGGCGCCACCGTCCTCCAGCCTCTCGATGCGCCGCAGCAACCCGGCCGTATCCGGATCGAGATCCGGCCTGGCTGCCTTCAGCAGAGCGATCTCCACAGCCAGCCGCGCGTCGTCTCCCTCCCGCACAGCGGTAAGCGCATCCGCCAGCTCGTCGATCGTGCGGACGAGGTTCGCCGGCTTGATCGCGGCCGCCTGGGCCTGCATCCGAGCGGTGTCGGTGGCCGTGACGACGAAGCTGGTGGGAACTTCGCCGGTGGTCTGGGCGATCAGGAGGTGGCGCAGGTGGGCGAGGAGGTCGCGGGCGAACTGGGAGGGATCGCGGCCGGAGCGGGCCATCCTCTCGACGCCCAGGAGGACCCCTTTCGGGTCCTCGGCGACGACCGCGTCGACGGCCTCGAAGAGCAGGTCGGCGTCGGCGGCGCCGAGCATCTCCAGCACGTCCTTCAGCTCGACTTGGCTGCCGCCGAAGGCGACCAGCTGGTCGAGGGTGCCGAGGGCGTCGCGGAAGCTGCCGGAGGCCGAGCGGGCGATCATCGCCACCGCCCCGTCGTCGATCTCGATCGACTCGGCGGCGGCGACCCGGTTCAGCACCTCGGAGATCTGCTCCAGCGAGGGGCGCTGGAAGTCGAAGCGCTGGCAGCGGTCGGCGATCGTCGCCATCACCTTGTGCGACTCGGTCGTGGCGAGGACGAAGACGGTGTTCGGCGGCGGCTCCTCGAGCGTCTTCAGGAAGGCGTTCCAGGCCTCTTTGGTCAGCATGTGGGCCTCGTCGAGGATGTAGACCTTCCAGCGGCCGCCGGTGGGCGCGTAGGCGACCCGCTCACGCAGGTCGCGGACGTCGTCGACGGAGCGGTTGGAGGCGGCGTCCATCTCGATCACGTCGACCGACGTGCCTGCGGCGATCGTCACGCAGGACTCACATTCGCCGCAGGGGGTGACCGTCGGTCCGCCGCGCTCGCAGTTCAGCGACCTCGCGAGGATCTTCGCCATCGAGGTCTTGCCGGTGCCGCGGGAGCCGACGAAGAGGTAGGCGTGGTGGACCTTGCCCCCCTCGACCGCGTTGCGCAGGGTGCGGACGACGTGGGTCTGGCCCACGACCTCGTCGAAAGACCCGGGGCGGTGGCGGCGGTAGAGGGAAGTCGACTCGCTCATCGGCACTCGGGCCAGTGTATCCACGGCCCGATACGGTCCCGCCCGTGCCGAACCGGGCCCGCAACTGGCTTTCGCCCGCCGCCTGGGTCGCCGGGGTGACGGCGGCGCTGCTGCTCGTCTTCCCCTACGGCTTCCCCAACTACGACACGATCTACGCCCTGGTGTGGGGCCGCGAACTGGCCCATCTCGAGAGTCCCGACTACGGCGCGGCGCTGCCGCCGACGCCGCACCCGCTCACCGACCTGATCGGGCTGGTCTCGACGCCGCTCGGCGACGGCGCGATCACGGTGACGATGATCGTCGCCTACCTCTCCCTCGCCCTGATCGGGTTCTTCGTCTACCGCCTCGGCGCGATCTGGTTCGACCGCTGGATCGGCGCGGTCGCCGCCGTGATCGTCCTCACCCGCGCCCCCTTCCTCTCCAACGGCCTCCGCGCCTACATCGACCTCCCCTACATCGCCCTCTGTCTGGGGGCGCTGCTGATCGAGGCCAAGAAGCCAAGGGCCGGCTGGCCCGTCCTGGCGCTCCTCGCCCTAGCCAGCCTCCTCCGCCCGGAGGCCTGGCTATTCGCTATCGCCTACTGGCTGTACCTGTCTCTTCCGCTGCTGACGGGCCGAAAGTACCCCCATATGGAGGGAAATCGTCCCGTCGGCAGGAGAGAGCTGGCGTGGTTGGGGGTGCTGGCGTTGGCGGGGCCCCTTCTCTGGGTTCTCTTCGACGCAATCACCACCGGCGAACCGCTCTACTCGTGGACCGGCACCAAAGAAACCGTCGAGACCCTCGAACGCCAAACCGGCCCCGTCGACCTGGTCCTCTACGGCCCCCGCCGCCTCGGCGAGGTCCTGCAGTGGCCGGGAATGCTCGGGGCCCTCGGCGGCGTCGCCCTCGGCCTCGCCTTCCTCCGCCGCCGCTCCCTCCTCGGCATCGCCGCCGCAGCGCTCGCGCTGGGCGCCTTCGCCCTGCTCGCCTGTGGCGGGCTCGCGATCCTCCCCCGCTACACGATGCTCGCTGCCGCGATCCTGGCGATCTTCGCCGGCGTCGGGCTGCTCGGCTGGCGGCTGCTCGAGCCCGGCCACCCCTGGCGCCGCCGCTGGCAGGTCTTCGCCGCGCTGGTGCTGGCGATGTTCCTCGCCTGGTTGCCGAACCAGTGGGACCTCGACTCCCGCGTCGACACCGACCTCACCAACCAGGCCCGGATCGAGGGCGACCTCACCGACCTCGTCGACGCCGGCGCCTTCGAGCCGCTCTGCGGCGAGATCGCCGTCCCCAACCACCGCGCGGTCCCCCGCCTCGCTTTCGGCCTCGACGTGAAGCCGACGCAGATCGTCAGCGCCAGCGAGGAAGGGGCGCCGAAGCGCGGCTACTTCGTCGCTCCGGCGAACTCCTTCGTCATCCACAACTTCATCCTCGACCCCAACGACCCGACCAAGGCCTCCTTCCCGCCCCCGCCGGGCTTCGACGAGGTCGCCCGCAACGAGTCGTGGGTCGTCTACCGTCGCTGTCGATGACCGCCCGCAGGCTCCTCGCCGCTCTCCTGACCACGCTCGCCGCCGCCCTCCTCCTCGCCCCCACCGCCGCCGCCCGCTGGCACCCAAAGCCGACGACCGCCGCCTGGCAGTGGCAGCTGCAGGGGAAGATCGACACCTCGGTCGAGGCCGGCGTCTACGAGGTCGACGGCTTCGAAGTCAGCGCTGGAACGGTCGCCAGGCTGCATCGCCTGGGACGCAAGGTCATCTGCTACCTCGACGTCGGCTCCTGGGAGAGCTACCGGCCCGACGCGGACCGCTTCCCGGCGGCGGTCCTCGGCCGCGCCTACGAGGGCTACCCCGACGAGCGCTGGCTCGACATCCGCCGCCTCGACCTGCTGGCGCCGATCCTCCGCCGCCGCTTCGACCTCTGCCGGCGCAAGGGCTTCGACGCCGTCGAGCCCGACAACGTCGCCGGCTACGAAAACAAGACCGGCTTCCCGCTCACCGCCGGCGACCAGCTGCGCTTCAACCGCTGGGTCGCCCGCGAGGTCCACTGGCGGGGGATGGCGGTGGCGCTGAAGAACGACCCCGAGCAGGTCGGGCAGCTGCTCCGCAGCTTCGACTTCGCCGTGGTCGAGGAGTGCTTCGCCTACGAGGAGTGCGGGAGGTTCAGCCCCTTCGTCGAGGCGGGCAAGCGCGTCCTCGTCGCCGAATACAGCGAACCGCTGAGCGCGATCTGCGCCCAGGCCGAGCGCCTCGACTTCAGCGTGATCCACAAGGACTACGACCTCTTCGCCCGGCCTTGGGCCGCCTGCAACCCCTGAGCTAACCGCGCTCGACCGCCTCGACCGCGGCATGGGTCGCGGCGGCGAGGTCGGGGTCCGCCAGCTCGACCCGCGGCGGCAGCTCGACGTGGAGGTCGTTCGAGGGGTCGATCCGCGCCCGCAGACCGCGCGAGCGCGAGTCGAGGACGTGGCCGCCGCGGCGGCGGTCGGCGCTGGCGAAGTGGAGGTGGTAGCCGGCCACCTCGATGCCCTCGACGTAGGTGGGAAAGCGGAAGCCGACCATCGTCCCCTCGACGTCGGTGAGCTCGAAGACGTGCTGGTCGGCGACGACCTCGGTAAGGGGCCGGTAGGGCGGCTCCTGCCGCGGCACCGAGCGGGCGCGGACGGGGTCGAAGCGGCCGTCGAGGCGGATCGCGCAGCTGGAGGCACCGGCGGGGACGAGGGCGTCGAGGCGCGACAGCAACTCCTCGTGCCCGAGCTCCGCTTCGGGCAGCCGCTCCTCGATGCTCGGCTCGAAGCGGGTGACGACGGCGAACGGCGTCCCCTCCTCCGGCACCACCGGACTCAGCTGTCCGTCGACGTCGGCGCGGAAGAACTCGCCGTCGAGCGCGACCATCTCGCCGTCGAGATGGTTGAGCGTCCCGAGGCCGAGATCGCCGTGTTCGCCCAGCTCGGCGAAGGTGAGGTCGCCCTCGAACGCTCCCTCGAGCAGCGCCCCGATCGTCGAGGCCTGGAAGAGGACGTGCGGCTCGCGCTCCCGATGCAGGTCGGCGCGGCGCATCGACTCGACGTGCAGCGACCGGATCCAGCGCTCGTCCAGCATCGGCGGCAGTCTGTCAAAGGTCCGGTCATGAAACCATCAGCCGATGGCGGCGATCGAGCTACGCGACGTGGTCAAGACCTTCGGGCCGATCACCGCGGTCGACGGACTCGACCTCGAGGTGCCGGAAGGCATCTGCCTCGGCCTGCTGGGTCCGAACGGGGCCGGCAAGTCGACGACGATGCGGCTGCTGACCGGCCAGGCGGTCGCCGACTCGGGTGAGCTCCACGTTCTCGGGCACGAGCTGCCCGCCCAGTCGAAGCCTGCCCGCGCGGAAATGGGCGTCGTCCCCCAGCTCGACAACCTCGACGTCGACGTCACGGTCGAAGACAACCTCGCGGTCTACGCGCGGCTGTACCGGGTCAAGGACGTCGGCGCGGCCGTCGACCGCTGCCTCGACCTGGCCCGTCTCCGGGACCGCCGCCGGGATGCTGTCGACAAGCTCTCCGGTGGGATGCGGCGCCGCCTGCTGCTCGCCCGCGGCCTCGTCCACGAACCGCGCCTCGTCCTCCTCGACGAGCCGACGGTCGGCCTCGACCCGCAGATCCGGACGGAGCTCTGGACCCTGATCGGCGACCTCAAAGCGCGCGGGACGACGATCCTGATGTCGACTCACTACATCGAGGAGGCCGAGCGGCTGGCCGACGAGGTCGCGGTCATGCACCGGGGCAGGATCATCAGCCGCGGCCGGCCCGCCGACCTGATCTCCGAGCACGCCGGGCGGCAGACCGCCGAGGTCTACGCGCCGCCGCAGCGGCTGAGCGAGCTGCGCGCGAGCGCCGAGCAGGCGGGGCTGAGGGTGCGGCCGGCGGGACCGGCGATCGCGATCGTCGGCTCCGAGCGGGCGGGCGACGGCGCCGTTCCCGAGGACGCGGTGGTGCGGGCGGCGACGCTCGAGGACGTCTTCGTGCTGCTGACCGGAGAGGAGGCCGAGTGACCATTCCGCTGTGCCTTACGGGCGCATACCAACGAAAAGGAACAGGCGAATGAGCGTGGCGCCGCCCGAGCCGCGGACGATGCGCCGGCTGGAACCCGCCGCGATCGCCGGGGTGATGAGCCGCGAGGTCGCCAACTTCCGCACCTACTGGAAGGGGACGACCTTCTCCAGCGTGCTGGAACCGCTGGTCTACCTGCTCGCCTTCGGTCTCGGCCTCAGCGCCACCCTGGTCGACGAAGTCAACGGCATCCCCTACATCCAGTTCGTCGGCACCGGGATGGTGGCGACGGCGGTGATCTTCTCCAGCGCCCTGCCGGCGATGTTCGGCACCTTCGTCAAGCACCGCTTCCAGAACACCTACGAAGCGATCCTGGCGGCACCGGTCGACATCGAAGAGCTGGTCAGCGCCGAGATGCTCTGGATCGGCACCCGCTCTGCCGTCTACGGCTGCGTGCCGCTCGTCGTCACCTTCTTCTGGGGGCTCGACCCCGAGCCCGGGATGCTGCTCACCCCGCTCTTCGCCTTCGTCACCGCCCTCGGCTTCGCCGGCTTCGGGGTGGCGATGGCGGCGACCGTCGCCAAGATCGACCAGTTCAACTACGTGACGGCGCTGTTCGTGACGCCGCTCTTCCTCGTCGCCGGCACCTTCTTCCCGATCGAAGGGCTGCCCGAGGGCTTCCAGGTGGTGGCGCAGGTCAACCCCCTGCACCAGCTGGTCGAACTGGTCCGCGGCGGTGCCTTCGGCTTCGAGTGGCAGGACATCCTCCGCTTCGCCTTCCTCGTCGCCTTCGCGGTCCTCACTTGGCGCGTCGCCATCCACCAGATGCGCAAGCGCCTGATCGACTGACGATAGGCATCTGTCCCTGCATACCGGGGATAAATAGGTTCACAAAATGGACCGTGCACCCGTCCTTCGAAACGAGGTCACCGGGCGTGTCCGTCGCTTATGGCTCGGGCCGGGCTCGCCTGCGGCACCCGCGGCATCCGCTTAAGGCTGCTTCCTTCCGGACCTGACCTGATTCGCGTGCCCACGTCGCGCAGGACCCGGCCGTCAACGCCGCCGCGACGCACTGACCCCGACGGCCAGTCCCTCGGAACGGTAGTCGGCCCCGCTAAGCGGATTTCGGGTCACAAGGCACCGCTGACACCCCACCTAGCACGGTCCGCTGGTGATCCTACCCTGCCGACCATAGGATGACCCCCTTGCCCGTCCTGCCGACCGCCGCGATCCAAGTCGACTCCGGCTCCTTCTTCGCGATAGTCGCGGTCTCGGCGATCGCCGCGATCACCGTGGCCGCCGTGCCGAAGCGGTTCGCGCCGCCGGTCGTCGTGATCGAGCTGGTCGCGGGAATCCTGATCGGGCCCGAAGTCCTCGCCCTCGCCCACAG
>DATMBY010000284.1:0-6455 GCA_035558995.1 Solirubrobacterales bacterium | reverse complement strand
CACCGACCTGCCGGTGATCGGGGTGCCGATTCTCGGCAAGAGCCTGGGCGGGCTCGACGCGCTGCTCTCGGCGGTGCAGATGCCGCCGGGGATCCCGGTCGCCTGCGTCGCCATCGACGGCGCCAAAAATGCCGGCGTGCTCGCCGGGCGGATAATCAACGCGTGATCCCCCGCTACACCCGCCCCGAGATCGGGGCGGTCTGGACCCCGCAGGCGAAGCTGGACAGCTGGCTCGAGGTCGAGCTGGCGGCGACCGAGGCCTGGGCGGCGGAGGGCGTCGTCCCCGAGGAGGCTGCGCGCGAGGCGCGGGAGAAGGCGGCCTTCACGGTCGAGGCGGTCGACGAGCGCGAGAAGGTGACCGACCACGACGTCGCCGCCTTCGTCGACGTCGTCGCCGCCTCGGTCGGGAAGCACGGGCGCTGGATCCACTACGGCCTCACCTCCTCCGACGTGCTGGACACGGCGCTGGCGCTGCAGCTGCGCCGCGCCGGCGAAGTCGTCCTCGCCAGCGCCTGCGCCTACCGCGACGCCCTGGTCGCGCGGGCGCTCGAGCACCGCGACACCCTCTGCGTCGGCCGCACCCACGGTGTCCACGCCGAGCCGACGACCTTCGGGCTGCGGCTCGCCGGCTTCGCCTTCGAGGCCGACCGCAACCTCGACCGGCTCGAGGAGGCGTTCGCGCAGCTCGCCGTCGGCAAGCTCTCCGGGGCGGTCGGGACCTACGCCTCGGTGCCGCCGGCGGTCGAGGCGCGGGTGATGCAGAAGCTGGGCCTGGGACGCGAGGACGTCGCCACCCAGGTCGTCCCCCGCGACCGCCACGCCGAGCTGCTGAGCGCGATCGCGATCGCCGGCGCCGGGCTCGAGCGCTTCGCGACCGAGGTGCGCAACCTGCAGAAAACCGAGGTGCGTGAGGTCGAAGAGCCGTTCGCGGCCGGCCAGAAGGGCTCCTCGGCGATGCCCCACAAGCGCAACCCGATCCGCACCGAGCGGATCACCGGCCTCGCCCGCGTCCTCCGCGGCTACTCGCAGACGGGGATCGAGAACGTCGCCCTCTGGCACGAGCGCGACATCTCCCACTCCGGCGCCGAGCGGGTGATCCTCCCCGACGCGACGATCGCCCTCGACTACATGCAGGACCTGGCGGCCAAGGTGGCCTCGGGGATGACGGTCAACGAGGAGCGGATGCGCGAGAACCTCGGCCTCACCTACGGCGCCCTGTTCTCCCAGCGCGCCCTCACCGCCCTGGTCGAGTCCGGGATGACCCGCGACGATGCCTACCGCGTCGTCCAGGAGAACGCCCAGCGCGCCTGGGACACCCGCACCGAGTTCCGCGACCTCCTCGCCACCGCCGCTCCGGACCTCGACCTCGACAAGGTCTTCGACTACGGCGCCTACCTCACCCACGTCCCCGAGATCTTCGAACGGCTCGAGGCCCTGCGGTCCTGATCAGACCGGGATCACGGTGAGGCCGGCAACGCCATTGAGCACCTCGAAGTCCTCGTCCTGCGTCAGCACTGGAATTTCGAATGCCGCCGCGGTCGCCGCTATCCAGATGTCGTTGACGTTGACGCGACGCTCGGCTGCAGCCAGATAGATGCGCATCTGCGCCCATGCCCGGGCCACTTCGTCATCAACAGGGATAACCGGAAAACGTGCCGACGCCTCAAGAGTGGCAATGCGACGGTCGCGCAGAGCGATGGAGTCCGCAGCGAATACCCCCACCCGCAACTCAGCCCTCGTGACGCTCGAGATCGCGCTCTCCAGCGGCATCGACTCCGATCTCAACGGCCGACCAGTCTCAGCGGCAATGAAGACCGACGTATCGAGAAGACCTCGTGCGGGTCGAACGCTCACGAGATCGGCCCAAGATCATCGGTGGTGTCACCAGCGAGCCGCTCGAGATCGGTTTTGAGGCCGGGATCGGCGGCAAACTTCGTAACTATCTCCATGACCTCGTCAGGTCCTAGCCATCGAGGCTGCGTGGGTCGATGCGGCACTAGATCCGCCACCGGCTTGCCCCTCCGCGTGATCACGACCTTCTCTCCCGCTTCGACCCGCCGCAGCAGACCGGCCGTATCGTTCCGTAGCTCCCGAGAGGCGACTTCTACATACATGCTACGAATGTAGCACCGGCCTCGGCTGTAGGCTGGCGGCGTGATCCTCTACACCTGTGGACAGAAGAAGCGGGGACCGGGCTTCGCCCATCCCTGCGCCAAGGCCGGCAAGGCGTTGGACGACGCCGGCTACGAGTACGAGCTGAAGACGGTGAAGGGGTACCGCGGGTTGCCGCTCACCTGGGGCAGCCGCGACGAGGACCGGGCCGAGGTCAAGCGCCTCAGCGGCACCAACGAGGTGCCGATCCTCGTCCTCGACGACGGCGAGGTGGTCTCCGGCTCCGGCGCGATCGCCAAGTGGGCGAACGAGCATCCGCACTCGCCTGCCAAGTCCGGCAGCTGAGCCACGCCTAGAAAAAGGCGAGCTTGACGAGGCTGACGATGGCCGTTGCGGCAACGGCGCCACCGACAGCCCACATCGTGAAGATCAGCTTGTCGATGCGCTCGCCGACCCGGTCGAACTTCTCGTCCACCCGAGCGAAGCCTTGACGCATCTCCTTGAAGCCGTCGTCGACGCGGCGGCTCAGTTCGTCGAGCCGGTCGTCGTTCCAGTTGGTCCGCTTCGCCTCCATCGTCAGCAGCTCCATGATGACAGGAGTGTAGACAGAATGTTGCGACGAGTTACCCGCTGAAAGCGAAATCTCTGGAGATTCTCTGTGCCCGATCGGTGACGATCACCGGGGTGCCGTCCTTCGGCGAGAGGGTGATGTTGCGGCGGCCGGTGCGCTCGGGCATCGGGCTCGCCTTGCGCAGCTCGCAGCGGGTGAGGACCTCGCGAAGGACGACGCGCATCTCGAACTCGGCGAAGGTGGCGCCGATGCAGCGGCGGACGCCGCCGCCGAAGGGGATCCAGGCGTAGGTGTCGGGGGCGTCCTCGAGGAAGCGCTCGGGCTTGAAGGCGAAGGGCTCGGGATAGATGTCGGCGCGAGTGTGGGTGAGCCAGATCGCCGGGGTGACGTCGGTCCCCTCCGGCAGGTTCAGCCCGTCGGCGACCAGCGGCTTGGCGAGGCGGCGCCCCGCCAGCGGGATCACCGGCCGCAGCCGCAGCGACTCGGAGATCGTCGCCCGCAGGTAGTCCTCCTCGCCGGCCAGCAGGCTCTCCCGCAGGCGCCCCAGCACCGCCTGGTGGCGCAGCAGCAGGTCGAAGGTCCAGGCCAGCGCCGTCGCGGTCGTCTCGTGGCCGGCCAGCAGCAGCGTCATCAGCTGGTCGCGCAGCTCGCGGTCGTCCATGCGCGTCCCGTCCTCGAACTCGGCCCCCATCAGCATCGAGAGGATGTCCTCGCGCTCCTCCAGGTCCGGCCGCTCCCGGTGCTCGGCGATCTCCGCCAGCAGCAGCTCGTCGACTTCACGCAGCTGACCCTCGAAGCGGGCGAACATGCCGCCGCCGATGCCGAAGCGCTGCAGCGCCAGCCCCAGCACCTGCCGTCCCGGCGTCGCCGTTTCGGTGAGCACGGTGGACAGCATCTGCCGCAGCCGGTCCAGCCGCGGCCCGCTGGAGACGCCGAAGACGACGCGGAGGATGATCTCCAGCGTCACCGCCTGCATCCGCGCGTGAACCGGGAACTCGCTGTGCAGCGGCCAGGAGTCGATCTCGGCGGAGACGATCTCGTTCATCGTCTCCTCGTAGGAACGCATCCGCTCGCCGTGGAAGGGCGGCAGCATCAGCCGGCGCCGGCTCAGGTGCTCGGCCCCCTGCTGGATCAGCAGCGATTTGGAGCCGACGATCGGCTCGAGGATCGCGTTCCGGCCCGGCGGCAGGCCGTGGCTCGGCTCGCGGTAGAGCGCCTTGATCGCCTCGGGGTCGGAGATCAGCACCATCGGCCGCTCGAAGCCGAGGAAGCGGACGCCGAAGGAGTCGCCGAACCGGCGCCGGCAGTCCTCCATGAAGGGGATCGGCCGGAAGGCCCAGCGCAGCGTCTGCACCAGCGGCGGACTGCTCGGCTCGGGGGGAAGCGTCACCGCAGGAGCATCGCAGAGGGGGTTCTTCTCCGCTGTGAGCGAAGTCGCAGACAGGCCGGGAATCTGTCCGCCGCCGCGGATGGTTAGCATCGGTTTCGTGCCGAGCGTCGCCGAGATGAACCTCCTCTCCTCGGGGAAGGTCCGCGAGATCTACGAGTGGGAGGACGACCTGTTGATGGTCGCCTCCGATCGCATCTCCACCTACGACGTGGTGATGCCGACGCCGATCCCCGACAAGGGCAAGGTGCTGAACCGGATGTCGGTCTTCTGGTTCGGGCTGACCGAGGACATCGTCCCCAACCACTTCATCTCCGAGGACGTGCCCGAGGAGGTCGCCGAACGGGCGATGCGGGTGCGGAAGCTGGAGATGTACCCGGTCGAGTGCGTCGTCCGCGGCTACCTCTCCGGCTCGGGCTGGAAGGAATACAAGGAAGAGGGAGCGGTCTGCGGGATCGAGCTGCCCTCCGGGCTGGTCGAGTCCGACCAGCTGCCAGAGCCGATCTTCACGCCCTCTACCAAGGCCGAGATCGGCGACCACGACGAGAACGTCGACTTCGACCGCGCCGCCGAGATCGTCGGCGACCGGGCGCTGCTGGAAGAGCTACGGCGGATCTCGATCGAGGTCTACAAGCGCGGCTCCCAGCACGCGGCCCAGCGGGGGATCATCCTCGCCGACACCAAGTTCGAGTTCGGCCGCCACGCCGGCGCCGAGATCGTCCTCGGCGACGAGGTCCTGACCCCTGACTCATCCCGCTTCTGGCCCGCCGCCAGCTACCAGCCGGGCGCCACGCCCCCCTCCTTCGACAAGCAGTTCGTCCGCGACTGGGCCTCGGAGACCGGCTGGGACAAAAAGCCTCCGGCGCCGGAGCTGCCGGCCGACGTGGTCGAGCAGACCCGCGCCAAATACGTCGAGGCCTACGAGCGGATCACCGGGGAGACGTTCTGAAGGCACGGGTGCTGATCCGCCCCAAGGAGGGAATCCTCGACCCTCAGGGCAAGGCGGTGGAGCGGGCGCTGCCGGCGCTCGGCTTCGAGGGAATCGAGCAGGTCCACGTCGGGCGGATGGTCGAGCTCGAGGCCGAGGACCCCGAGCGGCTCGGCGAGCTCTGCGAGAAACTCCTCGCCAACACCCTGATCGAGGACTACGAGATCCAGACCCTTTGAACGCTGCGGGTCACGTCCACGCAAGGCATCCCCGGACACGAAGCGGAGGAGATGCCGTCCAATGATTTGGGCTGTTCTCCAATTTCCTGGCTCCTGCGACGAGCGGGACGCCCTTCACGCCTGCGAGCTGCACGGCGACGGGGCGCGGCTGGTCTGGCACGAGAGCCGCGACCTCGACGGCGTCGACGGCGTCGTCGTCCCCGGCGGGTTCTCCTACGGCGACTACCTGCGGGCGGGGGCGATCGCCCGCTTCAGCCCGGCGATGGAGGCAGTCGCCGAGGCGGGCGCGGGCGGGGCGCCGGTGATCGGCATCTGCAACGGCTTCCAGGTCCTCTGCGAGGCGGGGCTGCTGCCGGGCGCCCTGCTGCGCAACGTCGAGCTGCGCTTCCGCTGCCACCAGGTGGACCTGATCGATGCGCGGGACGGTGAGCGGCTCTCGATCCCGGCCAAGCATGGCGAAGGCCGCTACTACGCGCCGGAGGAGATGCTCGACCGGCTGGAGGCCAACGGCCAGGTCGCCTACCGCTACGCCGACGGCCACAACTCCAACGGCTCGGTCCGCGACATCGCCGGCGTCACCAACGAGCGCGGCAACGTCCTCGGCCTGATGCCCCACCCCGAGCACGCGGTCGACCCGCTGACGGGATCTACGGACGGGCTGCGCGTGTTCGAGCGGATGGCGTTCGAGCTCCGCTAGATCCGCCGCCCTCAGGCGGGGATACCGACGATCCCGACCAGCCTCGTCTTGAACCGATCCCAGTCCTCGCCTTCACGGGCCAGGACGTGGGCAACGTCGAACCAATGGTTGGTCGTTGGCGAGTCGGCTTTCAACACCGCTTGATCGAGCCCTTTCTTGGCGATCACCGTCCAACATTCCGAGTAGCCGAGGGCCTTGGCTTTCTGGTGCGACTTCTCCGCCTCGCCGGCCCGGTTGTGGGCGTTGCTGCGGTCCGTACCGCCCTTGATCTCGACCGCCAGCAGCAGCCGCGACTCTTCGTGAAACTCCTCTTCGAAGCGGACATCGGGATCGGCCGCCAGCCGGATACGGACTTTGCGGCCGGCGGAGTTCTCGACAACGACCTCGGTCTCCTCTTCCTGGACTATGTGGTCGGAGACGATCTCCTTGACGGCAAGGAAGACGTCGGCGGTCGCCTCCTGGCCGATGCGGTTGTTGTTGGAACCCTGGAACTGCGAACCCAGGGTCAAGAGAGGCAACTC
>DATMBY010000283.1:0-17581 GCA_035558995.1 Solirubrobacterales bacterium | reverse complement strand
TGAGGATCGCCACCCGGCGAGGGTATGGCCGGCGGGGGACGACCCGCTCCGCGCCCCTGGCGGGTGTCGTGGCGAAACCGTATGCTGCCCGCCGTGAGCCTCAATCTCAGCCCCGGAGAGCAGGTGATCTTCCAGGGCCACCCCTCCTGGCGGGCGATCCTCGGCTTCTACCTGAAAGGGCTGCTGGTCGCCGTCATCCTCGGCGTGATCGCGAAGCTGATCGCGGACGACGGCTCCGCCTTCCTGGTGATCCTCGTCGTCCTCGCCCTGACCGTGCTGATCGGCTTCGTCAAGCGGGTGGCGACGACCTACACGATCACCAACCGCCGCCTCAACATCAAGCGCGGGATCGTCTCCAAAGAGGTCCAGGAGACGCGCCTGGAGCGGGTTCAGAACGTCAACTACCGCCAGTCCGTCTACCAGCGCCTGATGCAGATCGGCGACGTTGACTTCGACACCGCCGCCAGCGACGACTACAACTTCGTCTTCAACGGCGTCGCCGACCCGGCCCAGGTCGTGGAAGCGGTCGACAAGGCGACCGGCGTCTTCGCCGCCGGCTCCCACGGCCTCGGCGAGGCCCAGCCGCCCGGCACCCCCGAGACCAACTAGCCCTTCCGCACTTTGGTCCCCCATAGGGGCCCAAATCTCGGAGTCGTTGTTCGGCCAGCTTCCGGTGCGCGCCCGACCTGCACCCTTACCTACTTAGTGAGGGTGCAGGTCGGGCGCGCAGGTTCGCCGCCGTTCTGGTGAGGATGTCCTTTACATGGGCCGGTTCGTACTTCACCTGGTAATGGGAGAAGCGAAGCGGGGTGAGGCCATGTGCAACGTGCACCTGGAACCGCAGTGCATCCCGGCTCTGCGCCGAGGGGGTGCGGTGATAGCGCCAGCCGTCCGTCTCGACGACGAG
This sequence comes from Solirubrobacterales bacterium, assembly GCA_035558995.1. Taxonomy (GTDB): domain Bacteria; phylum Actinomycetota; class Thermoleophilia; order Solirubrobacterales; family 70-9; genus VAYN01. Next base: position 16,674 of record DATMBY010000283.1, on the reverse strand, counting down.
GCTCAGGTCCGGCCAGTAGAAGTCGACCTCGAAGTCGTTGACCACGTGTTTCGTCAGCGGCACCGGCAGCCCGGCCGCAGTCGCAAGCGGCCGAAAGAGCCGTTCCAGCTCGTCGTCGGAGAGGCGGAAGGTGTGCTTGTCGAGGATCCGACGAAGAGGACGCACGCCAGGCTTTCCGGCATGGTCATCGAGCGAGCGCCTCAACTCATCCGCGTCGATCACGTCCAACTTGTCCGCCTCGTTGATCGCCCGCTCCAGGTCCCGCGGTCCCATTGCGGCTACGAGATCGAGGAAGGTGCGGACCGGGTTGGTGAGGGGGATTCCTCGTCGGGTGGTGGTTTCAGGGCTGGGCAAGGAGGGGCGACGATGGCAACGGATCCCCGGAAGGCGGCTTTCCGACGTTCGCCTAACGCTGACGTCGATGTAGGCACGGTGCTCCTTCTCGAACCCCCAGAGGGCGGCAGCGCTGCGGTGACTTAGTGACGCCCCTGGGCCGCAGGCGAGCACGGCCGCCATCCACCGTCCCTCGCGCTCGAGGTGGGGGCGTCCCACCACGTAGACGCCGGGGAACATCGGATGCAACCGTCCCTTGCTGACGCGGTGCTTCACGGCCTTCGGGGTGAACCCGATATGGAGCAGTTGCTCCCGCGTCACCACTCCGTGTTGGCGACGCGCAAGGCTCCACGCCTCGCGCCGTCGCCACTCCGAGCTTTGGTCCCCCATAGGGGCCCAAGGTTCGGAGAGGCGCGGGCTCTCCCCCTATCCAGCCCCGGACTCACCTGCTGAACCCCGGAGTTTGCGGCTTACGCCGGGGCGGCCTCGGCGCCCGCCGCCTGACGCAGGGCGTCGGCGCGGTCGGTCTGCTCCCAGGTGAAGTCGGAGTCGCCGCGGCCGAAGTGGCCGTAGGCGGCGGTCTTCTGGAAGATCGGGCGGTGGAGGTCGAGATACTCGCGGAAGGCGCCGGGACGCATGTCGAACTCCGCTTCGACCAGCTGGGAGATCTTCGCGTCGGGGAGCTTGCCGGTGCCGAAGGTCTCGACCATGAGGCTGACCGGGTGGGCGACGCCGATCGCGTAGGCGACCTGGACCTCGCAGCGCTGCGCGAGGCCGGCGGCGACGACGTTCTTCGCCACGTGCCGGGCCGCGTAGGCGGCGGAACGGTCGACCTTGGACGGGTCCTTGCCGGAGAAGGCGCCGCCGCCGTGGCGGGCCATGCCCCCGTAGGTGTCGACGATGATCTTGCGGCCGGTGAGGCCGGCGTCGCCGACCGGGCCGCCGATCACGAACTTGCCGGTCGGGTTGACGAGGAACTCGCCCAGCAGCTCGTTCTCGTCGAAGCGGTCGGGGACCTCCTCGCGGAGGACCGGGAGGACGACGCTCTCCCACAGCTCCGGCTTGATCTGACTCTGCGAGTCGACGCCCTCGTCGTGCTGGGTGGAGATCAGGAGCTTTTCGACGGCGACCGGGCGGCCGTCGGCGTAGCGGACGCTGACCTGGGTCTTGCCGTCAGGGCCGAGGTAGCCAAGCGAGCCGTCCTTGCGCACCGCCGCCAGCCGTTCGGCCAGCCGGTGGGCGAGGTGGATCGGCATCGGCATCAGCGCCTCGGTCTCGTCGGAGGCGTAGCCGAACATCATCCCCTGGTCGCCGGCCCCGGCGACGTCGAGCTCGTCGTCGTCGGAGGGGTCGACTTTGGTCTCGTAGGCTTGGTCGACGCCCTGTTTGATGTCGGCAGACTGCTCGTCGATCGAGACGATCACCGAGATGTGGTCGCAGTCGTAGCCGTAGTTGCCGCCCTGGTAGCCGATGCCCCGCACCGTGTCGCGGACGATGTCCGGGATGTTGAGGTGGACGTCGGTGGAGATCTCGCCCGAAACCACCGCCATGCCGGTGTTGACCAGGGTCTCGCAGGCGACGCGGCCGCCCGGATCGCCGCTCATGATCGCGTCGAGGACGCCGTCGGAGATCGCGTCGGCGACCTTGTCCGGGTGACCCTCGGTGACTGACTCCGACGTGAAGAGGTACTCGCCCTCGGCGAGCGGCTTGGAAGTAGGCATGCGCGGAAGAGTAAAGGAAGGTCGAGTGGCGACGCCGATCAGGAGTCCCCGTAGCGCCTACGCCCCGAGGCGGGGACGAAATCGATGATCAAGGGGACGCCCTCGAGCTCGTAGGTCTCCCGCATCCGGTTCTCCAGGTGGTAGGCCCAGTCGCGGGCGATCAGGCGGCGGTCGTTGACCTGGATCGCGACCCGCGGCGGCCGCTCCCCCACCTGGGCGGCGTAGTAGAGGCGCAGGCGCTTGCCGCGCCGGGACGGCGGCGGGTGCTTGGCGACGACGTCGCCGACGAACCGGTTCAGCTCCGGGGTCGGGATCCGCTCCCCCGCCTTGTCGGCGAGCCGCAGCGCCCGCGGCAGCAGGGCGCCGACGTTGCGCCCGCGCGTAGCCGAGATCGTGATCACCGCAGGCCGTAGCCGCAGCTTGCGCTCGACCCGCGCCCGCGCGTCGTCGATGTCGGTTTCGGTGATGTCCCACTTGTTGAGGCAGAGGAGGCTGGCGCAGCCGGCTTTCATCGCCATCTCGGCGACCCGCAGATCCTCGGCGGTGACCCCCTCGGAGGCGTCGCAGACGACGATCGCGACGTCGGCGCGCTCGACCGCCCGTTCCGAGCGCAGCTGCGCGTAGTAGTCGACGGTGCCCGCGACCTTGGAGCGGCGCCGCAGGCCGGCGGTGTCGACGAGGACGACGGGACGGCCGTCGACCTCGAGCCGGGTGTCGATCGCGTCGCGGGTGGTGCCGGCGAGGTCGGAGACGATCACCCGGTCGGAGCCGAGGAAGGCGTTGACGAGGGAGGACTTGCCGACGTTGGGGCGGCCGATCACCGCGACCCGGATGGTCTCGTCGTCCTCGTCGGTCGGCTCGCGCTCGCCAAGGGCGGCGACGATCGCGTCGAGCAGGTCGCCGGTACCGAGGCCGTGGGTGGCGGAGACCGCCAGCGGCTCGCCCAGTCCGAGCGCGTGGAACTCCGCGGTGATCCCGAAATCGTCGGCTCGGTCGGATTTGTTGACGACGACGAGCACGGGGACATCGCCCCCGCGCAGGGTCTTCGCCAGCTCCGCGTCGCCGGCGCGAAGGCCGGCGCGGCCGTCGACGACGAGCAGGATCGCGTCGGCTTCGGCGATCGCCAGCCGTGCCTGCGCCTGCACGTCGCGCGCCAGCTCGGCCTCGTCGCCGAGGTCGATGCCGCCGGTGTCGACCAGCTCGAAGGCGACCCCGTTCCATTCCGTCGCCAGCCGCTTGCGGTCGCGGGTGACCCCCGGCTCGGGCGAGGTGACGGCCTCCCTGCCGCCGACCAGGCGGTTGACGAGGGTGCTCTTGCCGACGTTGGGGAAGCCGACGACGGCGACGGTGGGGATGGGCATTTGGACTACACCAAGCCTCTCTGGCGAGCCACGTTCACGATCCATGCGACCACCTCTTCCAAACTCATTGATGAGGTGTCGAGCTCGACCGCGTCCTCGGCCGCCCGCAGCGCCCCGTGCTCGCGCTCGGTGTCGCGGGCGTCGCGCCGGCGCTGGGACTGGAGCACCGCCTCGACGTCCTCGCCGGTCTCCGCCGCGCGCCGCCGCGCCCGCTCCTCGTCGGAGGCGGTGAGGAAGATCTTCAGCGGCGAGTCGGGGCTGACGACGGTGCCGATGTCCCGCCCCTCGGCGACGTAGTTGCCGGTGCCGATCAGGTGCTGCTGGCACCCGACCATCGCGGCGCGGACCCGCGGGTGGACGGAGACGCGGGAGGCGGCGGCGGTGACCGCGGGGGTGCGGATCTCATGGCTGACGTCCCGCTCCCCGAGCAGCACGCGAGCGCCGTCGAAGCCGATCTCGAGGCCCTCGGCCAGGACACCCAGCCCTTCGCCGTCGTCGAGCGACTCCCCATGCTCCAGCGCCGCCAGTGCCACGCAGCGGTACATCGCCCCCGAGTCGAGATAGGTGAACCCGAGCTCGCCCGCGACCGCGCGCGCGACCGTGGACTTGCCGGCCCCGGCGGGCCCGTCGATCGCGATCACCATCGTCGCAGCGTATTCAGCGACCGACGAGGGAGGCGAGGTCGCGCTCGAAGCCGGGGTAGCTGACCGCCGCGACCTCCATGCCGACCACCTCGACGCCCTCCTTCGAGGCGAGGCCGGCGACGGCGCCGAGCATCGCGATCCGGTGGTCGCCGTGGGAGTCGATGGTGCCGCCCCGCAGACCGCCGGTGCCCTCGATCGCCATCCCGTCCTCGGTCGGCTCGACGCGCCCGCCGAGCGCCCGCAGCGCCGCGGTCACGGTCTCGATCCGGTCCGACTCCTTGCGCCGCAGCTCCTCGGCGTCGCGGATCACGGTCGTCCCCTCGGCGAAGCAGGCGGCGAGCGCGACCAGCGGCAGCTCGTCGATCGCCAGCGGGATCTCGGCGCCACCGACCTCGGTGGCCTGGAGAGGGGCGGAGCGGACGCGGAGGGTCGCGATCGGCTCCCCGCCGACCTCGCGCTCGTCCTCGACCTCGATCCTTGCCCCCATCCGACTGAGGATCGTCAGCAGACCGGTGCGGGTCGGGTTGACGCCGACCCGTTTCAATTCGACCTCGCTTCCAGGGACGAGAACAGCAGCAGTGAGGAAGAAGGCGGCTGAGGAGATATCGGCGGGGACGAGCAGCTCGTCAGGTTCGAGTCGGTCGGCGGGCGCTATTGCAACCGAGCATCCGTCGCGACTCACCGAGGCGCCGGCGGCCTTGAGCATCCGCTCGGTGTGGTCGCGGCTCTGGTGAGGCTCAACCACACGGGTCTCGCCCTCGGCCAGCAATCCCGCGAAAAGCAAGCACGACTTGACCTGGGCGCTGGCGATCGGCATCTCGTAGATGATTCCGCGGAGCGGTGCCCCACAAACGGCGAGCGGAGGCAGGCGATCGTCGCGGGCGCCCAGATTGGCGCCCATCTCGCGCAACGGTGCCGCGATTCGGTCGACCGGGCGACGTCGGATCGACTCGTCGCCGTCGAGGATCCATTCCTCCCCCACCTGCCCTGCCAACCATCCCGGCAGCAGTCGCAGCAGGGTACCCGCGTTGCCAACATCGATTTTGGCCGAGCGAGCACCGCGCAGACCGACACCCTCTATCCACACCGTGAGGCCGGGTGGATTCAGATCTCCCTGTCCAGGATTTCGTTCCCGAGTCACCCTCGCCCCCAGCTTTTCCATCGCCGCCAGCGTCGAGAGAGTGTCCTCGCCATCCAGGAAACCGTTTATGTGAAACCTCCTGCCCGGCTCCCCCATCGCCGCAATCAGCGCGGCCCTATGCGAGATCGACTTGTCCGAGGGCGGGCGCAACGATCCGCGCAGCGGTCCGGCAGGCTCGAAGCGGGCGCTGCTCATCGCGCGACCCTATCTACGACGCCGGGGCGTCGAGGACGCTGACGGTGTGGCCGAGCCGGCGGACGAGGTCGGCCGCCCTGCGCGCCTGCTGGTCGCCGGCGACCCAGAGCGAGACGGCGCCGGAGGTCATGTCCGGGGCCGGGTGCAGCGCCATGTCCTCGATGTTGACGGCGACCTCGCCCAGCGCCAGCGCCAGCTCGGCGATCGTGCCGGGTTTGTTGGCGACGACGATCCGCAGCTCGCGCAGCGGGCCGCTCGCCGATTCGGATTCGAGCAGCTGGTTGCGGCTCTCGCCGGCGGCGGCGTGCCAGGCGGCGAGCGCCGCGCGGTCGCCGGAGCGGATCAGCTCCGCCGCCTCGCGCAGGCGCTCGGCGACCGAGTCGACCGAAGCCGCGACCGCCTCCCGGTTGCTGGCGTAGATATCGGCCCAGATCGCCGGGTTGGAGCCGGCGACGCGGGTGGCGTCGCGGAAGCTCGGGCCGACGTCGGGGAGGCGCTCGGAGTCGCGGGTCAGCGACTCGGCGGCCTCGGCGGCGAGCGCGTTGGCGAGCACGTGCGGAAGGTGGCTGACGGTCGCCATCAGGCGGTCGTGGCCCTGCGGGTCGATCGCCTGCGGCCGCGCCCCCAGCGCCGCCAGCGCCCGCTGCAGGCGGTCGTAGAGGAGGCCGCTGGAGCGGTCTGTCGGGGTCAGGTACCAGCGGGCGCCCTCGAAGAGGTCCTCGCGGGCGTTCTCGACCCCGGCCGTCTCCGCCCCGGCGAGCGGGTGGCCGCCGATGAAGCGCTCGTCGCCGCCCAGTGCCGCGACCAGCTCGCCCTTGGTCGAGCCGACGTCGGTGACCGCGGTCTCCGGCCCGGTCGCGGCCAGCGCCTCTCCCACCTGCTCCGGCAGCGCCGCCACGGGCGCGCAGCAGAAGACGAGGTCGGCGCCCCCGCAGGCCTCGGCGAGCGAGCCGGCGGCGCGATCGACCGCCCCCAGCTCGACCGCGCGCTGCAGCCGCTCCGGGCGACGTCCCCAGCCGACCACCTCCGCGTCCAGCCGCCGCCGCGCGGCGAGCCCGATCGAGCCTCCGATCAGGCCCACCCCGAGGACAGCGATCTTCATCGGCAGGCGGGCGCCTTCACGAGCCGCGCCGCGCCTCGACGGCCGAGGCGAAGCGCTCCAGGGCCGAGGCGGTGTCCTCCCAGTCGAGGCAGGCGTCGGTGATCGACTGCCCGTAGGTCAGCTCCTCGCCGGGGACCAGGTTCTGCCGGCCCTCGACCAGGAACGACTCCAGCATCACCCCGACGATCGCCTTGTTGCCGTCGGCGACCTGGTCGGCGATGTCGCCGGCGGCGAGGAACTGCCTCTCGGGGTCCTTGCCGCTGTTGTCGTGGGAGGCGTCGATCACGAGCCGCTCCGACAGCCCGGCGACGCCGAGCGTCACCAGCGCGTCTTCGACCTCGGGCGGGTGGTAGTTCGGGACCCCATGGCCGCCGCGCAGGATCAGGTGGCAGTCGGGGTTGCCGGTCGTGTGCAGGATCGCGGGCATGCCGGCGTCGTCGATCCCGGCGAAGGCGTGCGCCGCCGCCGCCGCCCGCACCGCGTCGACCGCGATCTGGATGTTGCCGTCGGTGCGGTTCTTGAACCCGATCGGCATCGAGAGGCCGGAGGCCAGCTGGCGGTGGGTCTGGCTCTCGGACGTCCGCGCCCCGATCGCCCCCCAGGCGACGCAGTCGGCGATGTACTGGGGCGTGATCGGGTCGAGGAACTCGCAGCCGATCGGCAGCCCGGTGTCGACCACCTCGAGCAGCAGTTTGCGGGCGATCCGCAGGCCGGCGTTGACGTCGCCGCTTTCGTCCAGGTGCGGGTCGTTGATCAGGCCCTTCCAGCCGGTCGTCGTCCGCGGCTTCTCGAAGTAGACCCGCATCACCACCAGCAGGTCGTCCTTGAGCGCCCGCGCCGTCGCGCTGAGGCGCGTCGCGTACTCCATCGCCGCTTTCGGGTCGTGGACGCTGCACGGCCCGACCACGACCATCAGCCGCGGGTCTTTCCCCGCCAGCACGTCGCGCACTTCTTCGCGGCCGCGGATCACCGCCTTCGCCCGCTCCGCCGTCAGCGGCAGCTCCGCGAGCAGCCGTTCCGGCGGCGTCAACTCGACGACTTTCGCGATCCGCTGATCGCGGACGCCGTCTCTTTTCGCCCCCTCCATGCCGATGAACATTTTGCCTTCGCCTTTCTCCAAACCGAGGAAATTCTACTTTCTGGTCGCTCGCTGCCGGTCTGGGTCGGCGCGCGGGCGACGAGGAACCTGAGGACGGCGCCCGGCCGGAAGATTTGAGGTCTTCGGAGGCGGCACGAGGGGCCGCCGGGCCAGACGCCTAGCTAAATCGCCAATACCAGTGCGTGAGGTGGCCGCGCACCGCGGCGCCGGCTGGGGCGCAGTTCGCGGATGTGGCGTCGTTCGACCTCACGATCCAGAGGTTTTACCACGAGCGCGTCTTTAGTCAAGTAATTCCGAGAGGACGCGCAGGAAGCGCTCGTTCTCCTCGGTCGTTCCGTAGCTGACCCGGATGTGGCCGGAGCCTCCGAGAGCCTTGCCGGGACGGACGGCGATCTCGCGCTCGGCGAGTCCGGCGATCACCGCGGCTTCGTCGGCGTCGCCGAGATCGATCCAGGAGAAGTTGGCGTGGGAGTCGGAGGTCCGCAGGCCGACCTCGCGCAGCGCCTCCTCGACGGTCAGGCGGGCGGCGATCGTGCTCTCGACCCGGCGCAGGACGTCGTCCTGGTGCAGGATCGCCTCCGCCCCGGCCGCCTGGGCGAGGGCGTTGACGCTGAACGGCTGGCGGACGGCGTCGACCGCGGCGCGGAACCTCGGCGAGCCGATCGCGTAGCCGACCCGCAGACCGGCGAGGCCGTAGCACTTGCTGAAGGTGCGGAGGACGACCAGGTTGGGGAAGTCGGCGAGCAGGTCGAGGGTCGAGTTGGGATCGTCGTGGGTCTGGAACTCGACGTAGGCCTCGTCGAGGATCACGGTCACGTGCGGCGGGATCCGCTCGCAGAAGGCGGCGATCTCGGCGGCCGGGATGTGGGTCGCGGTGGGGTTGTTCGGGTTGCAGACGATCAGCAGCTGGGTCGCCGCGGTCACCTCGGTCGCCATCGCGTCGAGGTCGTGGACGTCGCCCTCGGCCAGCGGCACGCGGATCTCGCGGGCGCCGGTCAGCGCCGGCAGGTACGGGTACATGGAGAAGGCCGGCCAGGCGTAGAGGATCTCGTCGCCGGGCTCGCAGAGGGCCTCGGCGGCGGCGAGGAGGATCTCGCAGGAGCCGTTGCCGACGGCGACCCGGCCCGGCTCGGTCTCGTAGCGCTCGGCGAGGCGCCGGCGCAGCAGCGTCGCGTCGGGATCGGGGTAGCGGTTCATCAGCCCGGCTGCCGCGGCGACTGCATCGACCACCTTCGGGTGCGGCGGCGTCGGCGACTCGTTGGAGGCGAGCTGGGCGATGTTGCCCGAGGCGATCGCCTCGGGCGCGTGCCCGGTCGGGACTCCGGCCTGGTAGCCCGGCATGCGGGCGAGCTTCTCGGCGAAGGTGACGGTCATCGCGAGCGGATTGTGACGGACTACTGCGCCGCTTCGAGGTCGGCCCGCAGCTTCTGCGCCTCGCCCACGTAGACGTGGACCGGCTGGTGGCCCTCCGGAGCGTAGAAGTGCAGCATCACCCGGATCACCCGCGGCATCGACCCCGGCACCGGGATCTCCCGGCAGCACATCAGCGGCACCATTGTCAGGCCGAGGTCCCGCGCCGCGACCGCCGGGAACTCGGCGTCGAGATCGTCGGTGGTCGTGAACAGGCAGCTGACCATCGCCTCCGGCTCCATCCCGTTGCGCTCGATCAGCCCACGCATCAGCTCCTCGGTGGCGGCGAGGATCGCCTCCCCCTCGTTCGCCTCCGCCTGCACCGCCCCCCGCACCGCGAAGAGCCGCTGCGCCGACCCCTCGTAGCGCCCGTGCTGCATGTCGCCATTTTGGCCCACGAAGCGCATCTTTCCAGACGCACGGGGGGCGGCCCCCGGTCAAGTTCGTCGTCGAGGCCGACAGCCGTGACTTCCACGCAACCCACGTCGCCTTCGAGCGCGACCGCTGGCGCGACCGGGAACTGCTCCTTGCTGGCTACGCCACCCTCCGCGTCACCCATCGCGAAGCCGAACAGGACCCCGAGGCCATCGCCGACGCCGTCGCCTCACCCCGCAGCCGCCTCGCGCAACAGGGCGACCTCGTCATCCGAAAGGCGACGCGCCTCCCCTACCTTCAACCCACGGAGGCGCAGCGGCCCGAAGCTAACCCGCCGCAGGCCCACCACCTCGTTCCCTACCGCCTCCAGCATCCGCCGCACCTGGCGGTTGCGGCCTTCGCGCAGCGTCACCTCGATCTCGCGTTCGCCGAGACGCCGAACCTTGGCCGGAGCGGTCGGGCCATCCTCTAGCTCCACCCCGCCCCGTAGGCGCTCGAGGTCGCGATCGGCGATCGGCGCCCGCAGCCGCGCCCGGTAGGTCTTCGGCACCTCGTAGCGCGGGTGCGTCAGGCGGTTGGCCAGCTCGCCGTCGTTCGTCAGCAGCAGCAGCCCGGTCGAGTCGGCGTCGAGCCGCCCCACCGGGTAGAGGCGGGCCTCCGTCTCGACCAGCTCCACCACGGCCGGCCGGCCGCCAGGCTCCCGCGCCGTCGAGACCACCCCCTCGGGCTTGTTCACCGCCCAGACCTCGCGTGCCTCGGCCGCCACCGGCGCCCCGTTGACCCGCACGTCGTCCCCAGCCTCGACGTTTCGCGCCGGGTCGGTGACCACCTCGCCGCCGACCGTCACCACCCCCTTGGCGATGATCTCCTCAGCCCTTCTCCTAGAAGCCACGCCGGCGTGCGCAAGGAACTTCGCCAGCCTCATGCGGAGGGTCGGGGAAGGGCCCGACGGACCCTCCCCATCTTTGTCCGGAGGGCCCTTCCCCGACCCTCCCCCACTACGGCTCCGCTCTCTGTTCCCCCGCCTTCAGCAGGCGCTCGCGCAGGGCGCGCTCGTCCTCGAGGCTGGGGTCGAAGCGGGACGGGTCCGGCAGCTGGTCGAGGCCGCTGAGGCCGAAGAGGCGCTCGAACAGCTCCGAGGTCTTGAAGATCGCGGCGCCGAACTGGGAGCGGCCGGACTCTTCGATCAGGCCGCGCTCGGCGAGGCTGGTGACCGCCGACTCGGAGGTGACGCCGCGGATGCGGGCGATCTCCGGCCGCGTGACCGGCTGCAGGTAGGCGACGATCGCCAGCGTCTCGGCCTGGGCCTGGGTCAGCGGCGGCGTCCGGGGCTTGGAGAGGAGGCGCCGGGCCGCTTCCTCGCTGCCCGGGTCGCTGGCGAGAGCGAAACCGCCGCCGACCTCGCGCAGCACCACGCCGCGCTTGCCCTCGGCGAGGTCCTCGCGCAGCAGCTCGATCGCCTCCGCCACCTGTCCCTCGGTCGCCTCGGTCGCCATCGCGAGGTCGCCGAGGGCGACCGCCTGCGGCGAGAGGAAGAGCAGCGCTTCGATCGTGCGGGAGAGGTCGCTCATGCGCCCCTGTGGATCGCGCCCGGGGTCGCCTTCTTGACCCGGATCGGTCCGAAGGCGCGGTCCTGCTCCCAGGTGATCTCGCCTTTGCGGTAGAGCTCCAGCAAGCCGAAGACGGTGACCGCCTGGGTCAGCCGGTCCTCGTTGCCGAACTCCTCGTCGAAGTCGAAGCTGGAGCGGCTGCGGAGGACGTCGCGCAGCGCCCGCAGCCGCCGCTCCAGCGAGACGGTCGGGCGGATGTGGCTGATGTCGACTTCCGGCGGCTCGGTCAGCAGGTCGCCGAGGGCGGCGCCGAGCGCATCGGGATCGTAGACGGCGGTGGCGGCCTCGACCGCGACGCGGCGCAGCTCCGGCGGCAGCGGCGCCGAGCGGTAGAGGTAGCCGCGCTGGCTCTCGAAGCGGTCGGAGAGGACCTTGGAGGCGTCGCGGTAGCGCCGGTACTCGAGCATCCGAGCCAGCAGCTCCTCGACCGCCTCCTCAGGTTTCAGCTCCTCCAGCTCCTCCTCGGGGCTCGGCAGCATCAGCCGCGACTTCAGCTCCAGCAGGGCGGCGATGAGGACGAGGAACTCGGTCGCCACCTCCAGCTCCAGCTCGCCCTCGCGCTCGAGGTGCTCGACGTAGGCGACGACGACCTCCCCCAGCTGCAGGTCGAGCAGGCTGATCTCCTCGCGCAGGACGACCGCCATCAGCAGGTCGAACGGTCCGGCGAAGACGTCGAGGTCGAGATCGAGGTCGAGGTCGGCTACGGCCACTCAGCCGAAGACTACTTCCGAGCTGAGACAGCGACGGCAGCGGACGCGAAGCGGAGCAGCCGTCGCCTGATCAGGGGTTGGGGGTTCCGGCGCCGTAGCCCATGCGCTCGCGCACGTCGGCGAGGACGGGGGCGGCGAGAGCCTGCGCCTTCTCGGCGCCGAGCCCGAAGATGCGGTCCAGCTCGGCCTCGTCGGGGCGCAGCTCCGCGTAGCGCTCCCGGACCGGCGCCAGGTACTCGACCACCGCCTCGGCCACGGCTTTCTTGAAGTCGCCGTAGCCGGAGCCCTCGAACTCGCTCTCGACCTGGGCCTGATCGGTGCCGCGGGCGACGGCGAGGATGTCGACGAGGTTGGTGATCCCGGGCTTGTCCTCGCGCCGGACGATCTCCCGCCCCGAGTCGGTCACGGCCGAGCCGAACTTCTTGCGGATCGCCGCCGGCTCCTCGAGGACGAGCACGGTCCCCTGCTCGGTCCCGCCCGTGGTCGACATCTTCCGCTCCGGCTCCTGCAGGTCCATGATCCGGGCCCCGACCTTCGGGATCACCAGCTCCGGGACGACGAGGGTGTCGCCGAAGCGGGCGTTGAAGCGGCGGGCGATCTCCCGCATCAGCTCGACGTGCTGGCGCTGGTCGTCGCCGACCGGCACCTCCGTCGCCCGGTAGGCGAGGACGTCGGCGGCCATCAGCACCGGGTAGTAGAAGAGCGCCGCCGAGGCCAGTTCGCGGTCCTTGCCGACCTTTTCCTTGAACTGGTGCATGCGGTTGAGGTCGCCGTGGGCGGTGACCGCCGAGAGCAGCCAGGTTAGTTCGCTGTGCTCGGGGACGTCGGACTGGCGGAAGAGGATGCAGCGCTGGGGGTCGAGGCCGGCGGCGAGCAGGATCGCGGCGGTGTCGTAGACGCGCTCGCGCAGCTCCACCGGGTCGTAGGGGACCGAGATCGCGTGCAGGTCGACGATGCAGAAGATCGCCGGCTCGCCCCGCTCCTGGCCCTCGACGTACTGGCGGATCGCGCCGATGTAGTTGCCGAGGTGCTTGCGGCCGGTCGGCTGGATGCCCGAGAAGATGATGGGTTGGGACATAAGGGACGGAGCCTAGTGAGGGGGCCGGGACCGGTGACCCCTCGCCCGGACAAATGGCGGCCTGATTAGGCCGCCATTTTGAGTATCCGCCCGTTCGAGGGGTCACCGGTCCCGGCCCAGGCGAAGCCGTCCCGGTCGACGCCCAGCTCAGGCCGGATCGGTTGCCGCCGCGGCTTTTTCTTGCTGAGGGGTGCAGTCGCCGTCGGTGCTGTGGCCGCACTCGCCGGCTTGGGCAGAGCCGCGGTTGGGGATGGAGCTGACTTTTCTCCGTGGGTTCTCGATGCCGAGGCCGGAGGCGATGCCGCCGGCGATCATCAGGACGGCGGCGATGAGGACGCCCAGGTGGAAGGCGGAGGTGGAGGCGGCGGTCGCGGCGTCGGTCAGGGGGCCGCCGGCGACGTCGGGGGCGATCGCGTCGAAGCGGGCGGAGATGACGGCGCCGAGGACGGCGATCGCCAGCAGGCCGGCGACGCGGGAGACGCCGTTGTTGATCCCGGAGGCGATGCCGACGTGGCGTTCCTCGACCGAGTCGAGGACGGTTGCGGTCAGCGGGGCCACCGTCGCCGAGAGCCCGAGGCCGAAGACGAGGACGGCCGGCAGCACCTCGGTGACGTAGTCGGCGCCGGAGTCGACCCGCAGCATCAGCAGCAGACCGAGGCCGCCGACGATCGGGCCCGCGGTCATCGGCAGCCGCGGCCCGGTGCCGGAGGCTAGGCGGCCGAAGCGCGGCGAGAGGAAGAAGAGCAGGACCGAGATCGGCGTCGTCGCCAGGCCCGCCTCCAGGGCCGAGTAGCCCGCGACCTGCTGGAGGAAGAGGCCGACGAAGAAGAGGCCGCCGATCAGCCCTGCGTAGGCGGAGAGCGTGGTCAGGTTGGCGACGGCGAAGTTGCGGATGCGGAAGAGGCCGAGGTCCATCATCGGGTGGCGGGCGCGGGCCTCGTGGCGAACGAAGAGGGCGAAGCAGAGGACGCCGACGACGAGCGGGACCCAGACCAGCGGGTCGCTCCAGCCGTACTTCGGCTGCTCGATCAGGGCGAAGACGGGGCCGCCGAGGCCCGCAGCCGAGAGCGCGATCCCGCCCCAGTCGATGCCGCGGAAAGCGTCGGGGTCGCGGCTCTCCTCGACCGCGTGCAGGGTCAGCATCACCGTCCCCGCGATCAGCGGCAGGTTGACCCAGAAGATCGCCCGCCATGAGGTGAAGCCGATCAAGGCGCCGCCGCCGGCCGGGCCGATCACGGTGGCGATCCCGGTCCAGGCGGTCCAGGTGCCGACCGCCTTTCCCCGCGCCTCGCCAGCGAAGGTGGCGGCGACGATCGCCAGCGACCCCGGCACCAGCAGGGCGCCGGCGACCCCCTGCAGCGCCCGTGCCCCGACCAGGACCTCGACCGTGGGGGCGATCGCGCAGAGAACGGAGGTGGCGCCGAAGGCGATCAGCCCGGCGACGAACATCCGCCGGCGCCCGAACTGGTCCCCGAGCGAGCCGCCGACGAGGAGCAGCGCGACCATGGTCAGCATGTAGGCCTCGACCACCCACTGCTGGCCGGAGAGCCCGGCGTCGAGGTCTTCGCTGATTGCCGGCAGGGCGACGTTGACGACGGTGCTGTCGAGGAAGACGACGGTCGAGCCGAGGATCGTCGCGATCAGCGTCAGTCGCTGGGAGCGGGACACGCGCCGAGTCTGGCAGGTGAGATCGGCGGGACCGGGACCTCTGGGCGGCGCTCGTGCGTATAGAGGGCATGAGAAGGAAATCGATCGCGATCGCGGTGGCCCTGCTGGCGCTGGCCCTCACCCCCTCGGCCGCCGCAGCCGACGGCTTCGCGCTGCTCGGCGCCGCGAGCCACCTCGACGATCCGCCCTACCGCTACCTCGCCCTCGCCCCCCGCACCCGCCACCCGCTGACCGTGGTCGAGCGGATCGACCTGCGGGACTCGACGATCGACCGCTGGTGGTACCTGCGCGGGAGCTGGTACCTCCCCGCGGTCGCCTCCGACGGCAGCGCCGCCGGGTTCGCCGACGGCAAGCTCCTCCTCACGACCTCGCCGCGGCGCTACCCGCCGAAGCGGAGCGGCTTCGCGATCCTCGACACCCGCCTCTTCCTCCGCCACCCGCAGACCGGGGACGCCCCGCGCCACGCGATCGCCCGCTTCAACCTCCGCGGCGCCTGGGGATTCGACGCGCTCTCCCCCAACGCCTCGACGATGTACCTGATCCACAACTTCTTCGGCGGCCGGCGGCGCGGAGGCTACGAGGTGCGGGCCCTCGATCTGGCCAGCGGGCGCCTGCTGCCGCACCCGATCGTCGACCCCTCCGAGCCGGACGAGCGGATGCAAGGATCGGCGGTGAGCCGCGTCGCCAGCCGCGACGGTCGCTGGGCCTACACCCTCTACGCCGGCACCGAAGAGATCTTCCTGCACGCGCTCGACACGGTCGACGGCCGCGCCGTCTGCGTCGACCTGCCGCAGCTCGACGAGCTCTCGCTGCGCGAACCGTTCCAGCTGCGGCTGGCGCTCAGCGCCGACGGGAGCGAGGTCCTCGTCCACAGCCGCGACACGAAAGACGCGCCCGCCGGAACCCTGCTGGCGATCGACACCGAGTCCTTCGAGGTCCGCGAGCCGGTCTGGCTGCGGCTCGGCCTCCCCGCTAACTTCCTCCAGGCCTTCTGATGGTCGCGCTGCTGGCAGCACTCGCCCTCCTCGCCCCCGCTCCGCGGGCGAGCGCCTCCGGCGACCTCCTCGCCTTCGCGCGGACGCCGCGAGGCCCGGGCAACCTGCTCGAGCGCGTCGGCGTCGTCGGCCACTCCGTGCAAGGGCGGCGGATCACGCTGCGGCAGTACGGGGATCCAGCCTGGGACGACGAGCTGTTGGTCTTCGGCTGCATCCACGGCGACGAGTGCTCAGCGAAGGGGATCCAGCCGCTGGCGGGCGGCTGCCCTGACCCCAGCGCCGACATCTTCGTCGTCCCCGACCTCAACCCCGACGGCGCAGCGGCGCACTCGAGGCTCAACAGCCGCGGCGTCGACCTCAACCGCAACTTCGCCTCGGACTGGAAGCCGATCGGCGTCCGCGGCGACCTCGAATACTCGGGGCCGAAGCCGTTCTCGGAGCCGGAAACGCGGCTGGCGAGGAGGCTGGTGCGGGAGCTGCGCCCGGCGGCGACGATCTGGTTCCACCAGTACCGGGGCGGGCGCCGCCCGTTCGTGCGCGCCTGGGGCCCGAGCACCGGCGCCGGCCGCCACTTCGCCCGCCTCACCCGGATCCCGTTCCGACGCCTGCGCTGGCCTGCCGGCAGCGCCCCGAACTGGCAGAACCACACCTTCCCCGGGTCCTCGTTCGTCGTCGAGCTGCCGCGCGGGGAGGCGAAGCCGGCGCTGCGGGCACGCCTCTCGCAGGCGCTCGTCCGCATGGGCCGGTGGGTGAGAGAAGATTGAGATGGCGAGAGGAGGTCGGGCTTGCAGGTTGAGGACGGTGCGGGCGAGCGGCGCCTCGTCCGCGAAGCGCAGGACGGGTCCGGGGCCGCGATGGCGCGGCTCTACTCGCTGCACTGGCGCGGCGCCTACCGTGCTGCCTACCTCGTCGTCCACGATGCCGCCGCGGCCGAGGACATCGCCCAGGACGCCTTCCTCGCCGCCGTCGACGCGCTCGACCGCTTCGACCGCCGCCGCCCCTTCCGGCCCTGGCTGCACCGGATCGTCGTCAACCGCGCCCTCGACTGGGCGCGGCGCGAGGCGCTGCGGCGGCGGGTCCACGGCGCCGAGTCGGTCTTCGAGCCGCTGCCGCCGCCCGAAGAGATCGGCGGCGAGCTGATGACGGCGCTGAAGGAGCTGCCGGCCGATCAGCGCGCGGTGGTGGTGCTGCGGCACCTGCTCGAGTACACGCCGGGGGAGATCGCGCGGATG
>DATMBY010000282.1:0-4383 GCA_035558995.1 Solirubrobacterales bacterium | reverse complement strand
GGCTACGGCGACGAGGTCTTGATGGAAGTGAAGCTCTGGAGCCGCCGCGCCGACGAGCTCGCCTCCGAGACCCTCTACGCGTAGCGCTACGCAAGCACCTCGATCGGAAGATCGAACCCCGATCGCGCCAACCGCGCATCGAAGGTGAGCAGCGGTTCGTCGAGCATCAGCGCCAAGGCGACGTAGAGCGCGTCATAGAAACTGAAGTTGTCGCGCAGACCCCAGGCGACGTGAATCAGGTGTTCGTGCTCCACCCGTTCGATCGGAAGATCGTCGACTTCCCAAAGGGCCTGTCCGGCAGCCTCCGCCGAGACTTCGCCCAGAAGAACCGACCGCCGCAGGGCATGGCCGATCTCTGCGTCGATCAGATGCGGGGCGCAGAGCGTGTGTTCTTCGGCGTCGAGCCGCTCTCGGGCCACCTCCGCATGAGGTCCATGACCGAGTAGCTCGATGAGCACCGATGCATCTACTACTGCCATCAGTCACCGCGAGCTTCGCGGATGATGTCGACGATTTTCTGCGTGGTCAGGGTCGACCCGGCGCTCCGCCCCCTGCTCCTCGCGTAGATCTCGTTGATCGTCGACTTGCGGCTTCTCCGGTCGAGCTCCCGCTTGATGTAGTCGGACATGCTCATCCCGGCGAGCGCCGCCCGCTTCTTCAGGTCCCGGTGCAGCTCGTCGGGCACGTTTCTGATTTGAATCATCTTGGACATGTGCAGAACATTATCCCGTGCTCCGGACATGTCGACCACCGTTGCGGTTCTCATGCAAGCGATCCTGCCGAGCCAAACTGCACTCGTGGCGCGCACTCCACGCCGACTCGGCCAATTCTCTGTGCCGTAAGGGACAATTCCTGCTCCTGCCCCGATAGCTCAGATGGATAGAGCGATCCCCTCCTAAGGGATAGGCCGCTGGTTCGAATCCAGCTCGGGGCATCTACGGCCGCTGCAGGCTTTCGCCCGAGGGCCTGCAACTTTTGACCACCTGGGTTGCTTGTACCGAGAGTGCAGATCTTGATCTCTCGCCGCCGCTCCACCGCCGCGCTGATCCTCGCCACCGGGCTGCTGATCCTGATGGCGATCTTCGCGACCGGAGCCGGCGCGGCCGCGCGCAGCATCCACTTCGACGGGCGCACCGTGCGCGCGCCGGAGAGCTGGCCGGTCTACCGGCTCGCCCAGCATCCGGGGATATGCGTGCGGCTCGACCGGCGCGCGGTCTACCTCGGCACGCCCTCCTCGCACCAGCGCTGCCCGGCCGAGGCGATGGGTCGCCGGCGGGCGATCCTGATCGACCCCGGCCCCGGCGCCCGCACCTCCGCGCTCGGCTTCGCCGCCCGCCGCGCCACCGCATCGGCCGGCGGCGCGACCTTCACCGGGCTCGGCTTCGACGCCTGCACGACCCCCTCTTCGAAGGCGATGGCGGCCTGGAGGGAATCCCCCTACCGGGCGGTCGGCGTCTACATCGGCGGCGTCAACCGCGCCTGCTCGCAGCCGAACCTGACGGGGAGCTGGGTCACTGCGCAGACCGAAGCCGGCTGGCACCTGATCCCGACCTACGTCGGGCTGCAGGCGCCGACCAGCGCCTGCTCCAGCTGCGCCAAGCTCAGCTCCAGCCAGGCAACCGCGCAGGGGAGTGCGGCGGCGGTCGACGCGGTCGAAGAAGCGGGCGCGGCCGCGATGGGCCCCGGCAGCCCGATCTACTTCGACATGGAGTCCTACAGCCAGACCTCCTCGGCGACCGCGGCGACCCTCGCCTTCCTCGAGGCCTGGACGCAGAAGCTCCACTCGCTGGGCTACCTCTCCGGCGTCTACAGCAGCAGCGCCTCGGGGATCGAGGACCTCGCCGGCCAGATCGGCACGGGCTACGAGCTACCCGACCACATCTGGGTCGCCAACTGGAACGGCCAGCAGAACACCGCCGACTCGGTCCTGCCGGCGAGCGCCTGGAGCCCCACCGGCGGATCCACCAGTACCGCGGCGGCCACAACGAGACCTACGGCGGGGTGACGATCAACATCGACAACGACTACGTCGACGCCGGCACCGTCGGCTCCGCCACCCTGGTCAGCGGCGACAACCCGGTCGGCTACCTCGACCTCGCCACCTCGCCCGCCCCCGGCCAGGTCCGGGTCCGCGGCTGGGCCTTCGACCCCGACGCGCCGACCGAACCGCTCTCGATCCGCCTCTCGGTCGGCGGGAAGGAAGGCACCCCCGGCGCCGCCACCTACGAGTTGGGGGCGGTCGCCAACCGCTCCCGCCGCGACGTCGGCGGCGAGTTCCCCGAAGCCGGCCCGCGCCACGGCTTCGACCTCGGCCTGGCGACCGTCAAGTCCGGCCGCCAGCGGGTCTGCGCCTACGCGCTCAACCTCGGCGACGGCGAAGACCGTCTGCTCGGCTGCAAGGGGGCGACGATCCCGGTGGCGCTGCGCCTCTCGAACCTGAAGGCCGGCGGCAGGACCGTGCGGGTCCGGGTCACCTGCCTCTGGCCGGCGGGGACCGAGTGCCCGGGGCAGATCCTCCTCCGCACCCGCTACCGCGTCGCCACCCACTCTCGCGGCAGAACCCGCACCCGGCCGGTCAGCCGCCTGCTCGGCCGCACCGCCTTCCGGCTCGAGGGCGGCGGCGCGCAGACCTTCCGCGTCCCGCTCAGCGCCGGGGGACGCAGCCTGCTGAGCCAGCGCGGGCGGCTGAAGACGCAGGTTGTGGTGGCGATTCCCGGCGGCCGGCGGACGGTGGTCGTCGGGCTGCGCGGCTAGTCGCCGAGCGCCTCGCGCAGCCGAGCGACCTCGGCCTGCAGGTTTTGCAGCTCGCGCTCGAGGCGCTCGAGCCGATCGTCGTCAGCGGCGACAGCCGGGGAGAGATAGGCGGGTTCGGGCTCCTCGACCTGGATCTCGCCCCCGCCCCCGAGCGTTTGCTCGAACCGGTCCTCCTTCTGCCCCGAGCGCCGCTGGTGCCGGACGACCAGCTCGCGCTCGAGCAGCCGCTCCAGCGTCTCCTGCACCTCGGGCAAGCCGACGAACGAGTGAAGGCGCTCGCTGCGCTGCTTCAGCTCGCCGGGCGTCTGCGGGCCGCGCAGCATCAGCACCGCGAGCAGAGCCAGCTCCGCCTCGTCGACCCCGAGCGCCTCGGGGAGCAGGTGCCGGTACTTGCGGGCGCGGCTGCCGGTGCCGCTCGCGAGCCGGGTCCAGCCCCGCTGGGCGAGCCGACGGAGCGCGGCGCTCACGGTCTCCTCGTCGTAGTCGACGACGGGATCGCGATTGGTCGACTGGTTGCAGGCGAGCCGCAGCGCGTTCAGCGAGAGCGGGTAGGCGTCAGGGGTGGTCCGCTGCTTCTCGACCAGGCAGCCGACGACGCGGAGCTCGACGGCATCGGGCTCCATCAGCCGCGGTCGGGCCGCTCCGGGTAGATCTCGTCGATCGTGACCAGGGCCCGGTACGGAGCCGCCGCCGCCGCTTCGATCCGCTCGGCCCCGCCGGCGAGGCGGTCGACGACGGCGACGACGCCGGCCACCTCGAGCCCCTCCTCGCGCACCCGCCCGATCGCGGTCGCGGTCGAACCGCCGGTCGTGACCGTGTCCTCGACGACCAGACAGCGAACCCCCGCCTCGACCGGCCCCTCGACCCACCGCTGCAACCCATGCTCCTTCCGCGACCCGCGCACGAAGAAGGCGACCAGGTCCTCGCCTCCCGGCACCGCGATCGCCGCACAAGCCGGCGGAATCGCCGCCGTCGCCGGACCGCCCACCGCCACGGCCCCCAGATCGTGAGCCGCCGCCGCGATTAGCTCCCCCGCCGCCCTGAAGCCGGCCGGCCGCATCAACGCCCGCCGCGCGTCCACGTAGTACTGAGCAGTGGCCCCGCTCGCCAACGTCACTTCACCGAGGATCAGAGAATGCTCTTTGAGCTCGGAGAGGAGCGTCTGCTTGGCACCGGCGAGGTCAGTCACGCGCTCATCCTATGAGCAACCAGGTGATTGAAGGGAGGGGGCGGGGGTGCCTCTCCAGACACTCAACATCGAGCCATAGCGAGATGTGTCTGGAGAGGCACCCCCGCCCCCTCCCAACCACATCACCAAATAAAAATGTCCTCGCCGTAGTGAATCCGGTTGTAGATCTCCGGCTGATCTGCGATGAAGGTCCGCAGGCAGCCGTGGCTGGCGGGGTAGTCCGGGACCGAGTTGTAGCCGTGGACCGCGTAGCCGCCGTAGAAGTACCAGGAGTAGTACATCCCGTGCGAGTTGTAGCCCGGTTCGGTGCGGATGAACTCTTAGTGGCCGGTCACCGTCGGGGTCGAGTACTTGCCGGAGGAGATCGGGTAGATCGCGAAGGCCTTGCCGTCTTTGGCGAAGACGAGGACCTGCTTGGAGAGCGGCGCCTCCAGGTGTTC
>DATMBY010000281.1:0-4409 GCA_035558995.1 Solirubrobacterales bacterium | reverse complement strand
CGACCGGCTCGGCGGCTTCTTCGTCCTCGCCGCGATCCGAGAAATCGGCCCCTTCGTGACCGGCGTCTGCGTGGCCGGGATCGCCGGAACCGCGATCACCGCCGACCTCGGCGCCCGCAAGATCCGCGAGGAGCTCGACGCCCTCCAGGTGCTGGGCGTCGACCCGATCAAGAACCTGGTCGTGCCGCGCTTCCTGGCGCTGATGCTGATCACCGGGCTGCTCGACATCTACGCCCTGGTCTTCGGGATCAGCGGCGGCATCCTCACCGAGATCCTCTACAACCAGCCGCTCGGCGGCTTCTTCGCGACCCTCTTCTCCAACGCCTCGATCACCGACCTCTGGGGCTCGGTCATCAAGTGCACGCTGTTCGGAGCCTTGATCGCGGTCGTCTGCTCCTACAAAGGGATGACCGCCTCCGGCGGCGCCGCCGGCGTCGGCCGCGCCGTCAACGAGGCGGTCGTCATCTCCTTCATGGGCGTCTTCGCCTTCAACTACGTCTTCACCCAGACCCTGCTCGCGACCCACCCGGAGCTGCAGACGATCCGATGAACGCCTGGCTCGCGATCCCGCGCAACTGGCTCGACTCGGCGGGGGAGATCGCCCGCTTCGGCTCCCGCGTCGCCGGCCTCGTCTACAGCGGCCGGGTCCTGCGCTTCTTCGGCGAGAGCCTGCGCCAGGCCGGCATCCTCATCCTCGGCTCGGCCCTGATCATCTGGGGCCTCGTCTTCACCCTCGGCCTGCAGTGCGGGATCGAGGGCGCCTACCTGCTGCGGGCCCAGGGCGCGCCGGCCTACGCCGGCGTCTTCTCCGCCTGGTGCGACCTGCGCGAGATCATGCCCTACGCCTTCGGCTACATGCTCGCGGCCAAGGTCGGGACCGGGATCGTCGCCGAGCTGGGGGCGATGCGGATCTCCGACGAGATCGACGCGCTCGAGGTGATGGGCGTGCCTCCGGTCACCTTCCTCTGCGCCACCCGCCTGCTCGCCGCCTGGATCTCCTTCCCGTTCATGTACCTGGTCGGGATCGGGATCATGTACCTGGCCAGCTACCTCGCCGTCGTCCAGCAGATCGGCGACGTCTCCTCGGGCGGCTACTTCCTGATCTTCTGGATGTTCCAGAACCCCCCCGACCTGATCTTCAGCTTGATCAAGGGCATGGTGATGGCGACCGCGATCGTGCTGGTCGGCTGCTACTACGGGTACACCGCCTCCGGCGGGCCCGTCGGGGTGGGGACCGCGACCGCGAAGTCGATGGTCCTCAACATCGTCTTAGTCCACATCATCGGGATGCTCGGAACCCTGGTCTTCTGGGGAGCCAATCCACGTGCGCCAATAGGAGGCTGAGGTGTCGATCGAGGAAGAGAACCGCTTCTCCGAGGAGGAGGCCCGTCGCGAAGAAGAGGACCTGCAGGACGAAGCGACCTCGAGCGCCGAAGCGCCGCCCGAGGTTGTCAGCGACAGCGGTATGTCCAGCCATCCCGAAAGCGCCACCGCCGAGGGGCCCTACGTCAGCGAGGACGGCGCCACGATGGGCCGGGACTTCGTCATCCCCGGCGTCAACCCGCGCGAGCACGACCCCTACAAATTCCACACCGGCGTCAAGCGCGACCACGGCGGCGAGGACGCGATCGAGATCATCGACCTGGTCAAGCAGTTCGGCCGCGCCCGCATCCTCAACGGGCTCAACCTGGGGCTGCCGGAGGACCAGGTCTCGATGGTGCTCGGCCCTTCGGGCACCGGCAAGAGCGTGCTGATCAAGCACATCGTCGGTCTGCTCTACCCCGACTCCGGCGACGTCCTCGTCCACGGCGAGTCGATCCCGAACATGACCGACGACGAGCTCTTCGACGTGCGGAAAAAGTTCGGCCTGCTGTTCCAGGACGGGGCGCTGTTCGGCTCGATGAACATCTACGACAACGTCGCCTTCCCGCTGCGGCAGCACACCGACAAAGGCGAGGAGGAGATCGGCGAGATCGTCAACCGGCGCCTGCGCGAGGTCGGGCTCAGCGAGGCCACCTACAAGATGCCGAACGAGCTCTCCGGCGGGATGCGCAAGCGCGCCGGGTTCGCCCGGGCGCTGGTGCTGGAACCGGCGATCGTGATGTTCGACGAGCCCGACTCCGGCCTCGACCCGGTGCGGACGGCGCTGCTCTGCGAGCTGATCCGCGAGGTCCACGCGGAGAACGGCGGCTGCTACCTGGTCATCAGCCACGACCTCGGAACCGCCCGCCGGATCGCCGACTTCATCGCCGTGCTCTGGAGCGGCAAGATCGTCGAGTCGGGCCCGAAAGAGGAGCTCTTCGACTCCAGCAACCCGTTCGTCAGCCAGTTCCTCAACGCTGACGTCAGCGGGCCGCTCTCGATGGACTGAGTTTGGACGCGGCACGCTGGTTCGGGCGCGTCGCGGCGTGGGCGGCACGGCACGCCCGCCCGGTCCTCGCCGTCGCCGTCGTCCTCGCGGTCGTGGCGGCGGTCGGGGCGACCCGGCTGCCGACCGACGCCGGCGTCGACACCCTCACCGACTCCGGCTCTGCCACCGCCGAAGCGACGCGGCAGGTCCGCGAGACCTTCGGCGAAGAACCGGTCGTCGTCCTCGTCAAGGGCGAACTGCCGAAGCTGCTGCTGGGCGACGACCTCTTCAAGCTGCTGCGGCTCGAGGGCTGCCTCTCGGGCAAGGTGCCGAAAGGGGCGAAGGCGGTCCCCGGGCCCTGCGCCGAACTGGCGGACATGGAAGCGGTCGAGTTCCTCACCGGCCCGGCGACCTTCCTCAACGAGTCGGTCGTCCAGATCGACAACCAGCTGAAGCGCCTGGCCGAACACGTCCCCGCCGACCGCTTCCGCGAATACCTGCTGGCGGTGGCGACCAGATACGGGATCACCAGCGCCCCCAGCATCACCAACGAAGACTTCGTCGCCACCGTCGTCTTCGACTTCGCCCGCCCCCGCGGGACGCCGAAGGCGCGGCTTTCCTACCTCTTCCCCAATGCCCGCTCGGCCCAGATCGTGATTCGATTGCGACCGGACCTGAGCGACGCCGAACGCCACCGGGCGATCGGGCTGATCGAAGCCGCGGTTGCGGAAACGACGCCGCGCAAGGCCTGCGAGGAAGGCGGGAACCCGGCGCCCTGCTTCGAGCTCGAAGGGGGCAGCTACGTCGTCTCCGGCGCCCCGGTGGTGATCGACGGCGTCTCCCGCGCCCTCGAGGACGCCCTGCTCGTGCTCTTCGCCCTGGCGGTGGCGGTGATGGCCTTCGTCCTCCTGCTCGTCTTCCGTTCCCGCTGGCCGCTGCTCCCGCTGGCGATCGCGCTGATGGCGGCGGCGATCACCTTCGGCCTGCTGGCGCTCGTCGGCGGCTCCCTGACCATGGCCTCGATCGCGGCGCTGCCGATCCTGGTCGGGCTGGGAGTCGACTACGCGATCCAGCTCCAAGCCCGGATCGACGAGACTGGCTCCCTGCAGGAAGGAGCAGCCAAAGGGGGACCCACGATCGCAGCGGCCTGCGTCGCCACGATCGCCGGCTTCCTCGCGCTCCAGCTCTCCCCGATTCCGATGGTCCGCGGCTTCGCCTGGTTCCTGATCGTAGGAGTCGCCGCCGCATTTGCGCTCGCCTTGACTGTCGGTCCCGCGGTGCAGACGATCCTCGGGACGTGGGCGTTGCGGCGGGCGGGTCCTGTCGCCGCAGGGGACCCCCCCTCTCTTCCGGTAGCTAAAGCTTCCTCAGAGAGGGGCACCCTACGGCGCCACCCGCCCGTTGAGCGTCTTTTGTCCCTGGCTCAGGCGTATCCGGCGGCGGTGCTCGCCGTAGGTGTCGGTCTGGCGGTGATGGGGTGGGCCGCTGGGACCAGAGTCGACACCGTCACGGATGTCCGGGAGCTGGCGCCGCAGAACGTGAAGGCGGTGGAAGGTCTCAATGAGTTGCAGGACACGACCGGGGTCTCGGGGGAGCTCGACGTGAGCATCACGGCCCCCGATCTCACCGATCCGGAAACGGTCGAATGGATGGCGGGGTTCAAGAAGCGGGTCCTGGAAGCGAACGGGTTCAGCGGGGAAAACCCGAGCTGTCTCGACGCCGAAATCTGTCCGGGGCCGGCGCTGTCGGACTTCCTGGTGCGGGGAGGGGAAACGCCGACCGCGAAGCGGATCGACGCGACGTTGTCGGCGTTATCGCCGTACGCGCTGCGGCAGGTGGCGCCGATCGATCCCGAAACCGGTGAAGTCGGCAGGGAGGCGCTGATCTCGTTCGGGATCCGGGCGCAGTCGCTGGAGGATCAGGGGAAGCTGGTGGACCGGGTGCGGGACTCGATCGGCGATCCGCCGGAGGGGGTGGAGGTGCAGCTGTCGGGACTGTCGGTGATCGCGGCGGAATCGGCCTCTGAGCTCTCGCGCAGCAGGTACTGGCTGACGTTGGC
>DATMBY010000280.1:0-7411 GCA_035558995.1 Solirubrobacterales bacterium | reverse complement strand
CGGTGGCGTTCATCGCCGGCGCCGCCTACTCGTCCTTCCTGGCCCTCCGAGACGCCCCAGTAGGCCCACCCGGACACGGCTCCGAGCTGGAGGCCTTCCTGCCGATCCTGCACGGCCAACCGGTCCTCTACGCCGGCCAGGACCGCTACGCCGCCTACGAGCTGCTCGGCGCCGATACCCACGTGCCGCTGGTCGAGTTCCCCGACGACGCCGTCTCGCCCAACCCGGAAAAGCCTTTCGACACCGGCGACGCCTACAGCCCGATCGACTTCGACTCCTTCTCTCGGGGGACGCTCGACCGCTCCCCCTACGTGATCACCGGCCGCGCCGCCTGGAACAGCCAGGCGCCGCCGAACTTCAAGCGCGTCGACGCCACCCCCTCCTACGTGCTCTGGAAGCGGACCGGCCCGACGCCGGAGGACCGCCATGTCCTGCTCGAGGGGACCGAGGCGGGCGCCTTTGCCGGCTGCGCGGCGCCGGAGATCCGCATCCTCCTCGGGGGCAAGGGGCGCGCCGGACTCTTCCCCGACGCCGTGATCGGCCAGAAAAACGCCTGGGGCGGCGGCAGCATCCTCGGCACCGGCGCCGAGACCTCGCAGGCCCTGCGACTGCCCGCCGGCAGCTGGAACCTCTCGCTGCAGTACTTCTCCCCCTTCGACCTCACCCTCTCCGCGCCCGGCTTCAGCGAAGAGCTGAAGGCCGCCCTCGACGGCCAGCGGCCGAACACGATCAGCCTCGGCAACAACGGCCAGTCCTGGCCCGCCGGCCGCTACGAGAGCAAGGGCGGCAGCGTCCGCTTCACGGTCAGCACCGAGGACGCCTCGACCCTGCAGAGCCTCAGCGGCTACACCGGCAAGGCCTACCTCGGCGAGCTGGTCGCGGTCCCGGCCGAACCCCACCGGACGGTGCCGCTCGCGGCCGCCTGCGATCAGTGGATCGACTGGTACGAAGCCGACGAAGCTCCTTAGCCGAAGCACGCAAAAGGTCGTCTGACCAAGCCGATCAAGGACGCAGGGAGCGTGGCGTGCTCTGCACGCGAGCGACCGAGGACGCAGATATGCGCCGTGTCAGACGGCCTTCGCCTCGCGTCGTTCGGGTGAAACCCGAACGACATCCCACACCAACCCCACCTTCTCGAGGCCGTCGATAACCAGGGCCGAGACGTCGACCTGGTACCAGCGGAGGCCGTGGGTGGCGGAGGTCGGGAAGGCGTGGTGGCTGTTGTGGAAGGCCTCGCCGAGGGTCGGGATCGCGATCAGCGCCAGGTTGCGCGACTCGTCCGTCGTCTCGAATTCCCGCTTGCCGAAGGTGTGGCAGAGCGAGTTGATGCTGTAGGTGAAGTGGTGGAGGACGAAGACGCGGACGAGGCCGCCCCAGAGCAGCCCGGTGAGCCCGGCGGTGACCGTCCCACCGATCGCCCAGCCGAGGAAGAAGGGAAGCAGCAGGCCGAGGATCGCCCAGTAGATGAAGGTGCGGTCGACCCAGTTGATCACCGGGTCCTTGATCAGGTCGGGCGCGAAGCGCTCTTTGTTGCCGCGCTGGGTGTGGATGAAGATCCAGCCGACGTGGGCGTGGAAGAGGCCCTTCATCGCCCCCTTCCAGCCGCCGCCGTGGTCGACGTGGGGGCTGTGGGGGTCGCCGTGTTCGTCGGAGAAGGTGTGGTGCTTGCGGTGGTCGGCGACCCAGGAGATCACCGGCCCCTCGATCGCCGCCGAGCCGAGGATCCCGAAGAGGCCGCGGAGCCAGGGGCTGGTTTTGAAGGAACGGTGGGTGAGCAGGCGGTGGAAGCCGACGGTGATCCCGAGCCCGGTCAGCAGGTACATGGCGACGAAGAGGAAGACGTCGGTCCAGTTCAGGGCGCTGCCCCAGACCTGCCAGCCGGCGACGATCACGGCGATGAAGGGAACGACCGTGACCAGGCCGGTGATGATCCGGTCGCGGGTCTCGTTCTCGACGGGCTGGATGTCTGAGGGAAGCGGTCCGACGGTGGTCATGGCAGCCGATGATAGGGGTCGCGGTCCTGGCCTCGCGGCCAATCGCTTCTGGGTAGGCTCCCCCGCGATGCCGTTCGCAAACACCGCGCCGCTGCGCCGGGAGATCGCGATCCGCCTCCCCGAGCGCCCCTTCACGATCGAGTTCTGGGACGGATCGAGCGTCCCCTCCACCGCCGCCGACGGCGGCCCCGTCTTCAGCGTCCGCTCGCCGCGGGCGATCGCCCACGCGCTGCGGGCGCCCGGCCAGCTCGGCCTCGGCCGCGCCTACGTCAGCGGCGAGCTCGAGGTCGACGACATCGACAAGGTGATCCGGGTACTCGACGGCTGGCAGCCGCCCTCGCTCGACGGCGCCGACCAGCGGGCGCTGATGCTGGCTGCGGTGCGGGCGATGGGGATCGTCAAGCCGCCGCCGCGCCCGACCGCCGAGCTGCGCCCGAGCGGCAAGCGCCACAGCAAGGAGCGCGACGCCCGCGCCGTCCGCCACCACTACGACGTCTCCAACGAGTTCTTCGAGCTCTTCCTCGGGCCGACGATGGTCTACAGCTGCGCGATCTGGCGCGACGGCGAGATGAAGACCCTGGAGGAGGCCCAGGAGGAGAAGCTCGACACCGTCGCCCGCAAGCTCCAGATCAAGGAGGGCGAGCGCATCCTCGACGTCGGCTGCGGCTGGGGCGGTTTCCCGCTCTGGGCGGCGACCAAGTACGGCGCCAACGTCGTCGGCATCACCCTGTCTCCGCCGCAGGCCGAGAAGGCGCGGCACCGAGCCGAGGAGGCGGGGGTCGCCGACCGCGTCGACATCCGCGTCATGGACTACCGCGACCTGCCCTCGCTGGGCGAGAAGTTCGACGCGATCGCCAGCATCGGCATGGTCGAGCACGTCGGCTCGGCCAACATCGACCTCTACGCGGAGACGCTGGCGAGCCTGCTCGACTCCGGCGGCCGCCTGCTCAACCACGGCATCACCCGCCTCCGCCACACCGACCCCGAGGCCGGCGACTTCTCCGAGCGCTACGTCTTCCCCGACGCCGCCCCGCTCCACCTCTCCCGCAACCTCCTGGCCCTCGAACGCGCCGGCTTCGTCGTCCACCACGTCGAGGACTTCGGCCCCGACTACGCGCGGACGCTGAAGCACTGGGCCGACAACCTCGACGCCAACCGCGCCGAGGGCGAGCGCCTGGCCGGCGCCGAACGGATGCGCGTCTGGCGCCTCTACCTGCGGATGGCGAGAAACGGGTTCGAAAACGGCTTCTTGAACATCTACCAAGCTCGTTGCAGCAAGCCTTAGACCGGGAAGCCGTCCTTCACGTTCTCGAGTGACCAGTCGGCGCCGGCGTCGGTGAGTTCGTCGACGGCGTAGGAGCCGGTGGCGACGCCGACGACGCGGATGCCGGCGCCGTGGCCGGCGCGGACGTCGCGGGGGGTGTCGCCGACGGCGATCGTCTCGGCGCGGTCGAGCGGGTGACCGGAGACCTGCTCCCCCCGCTCCAGCGCCTTCTTCGTCAGCTCGGTGCGGTCGCGGGAGTCCGAGCCGTAGCCGCCGAAGGCGAAGTAGCGGTTGAGGTCACCGCGGGCCAGCTTGATGTGGGCGGCGGCCTCGATGTTGCCGGTCACCACCCCGAGCAGGATCCCCGCCTCGACCAGGCGCGGCAGCACCTCCTCGATCCCCTCGATCACGAAGTAGCCCTCCGATTCGGCGACGGCGTCGGCGAGGTGCCCGAGGTAGCACCCGATCGCCTCCGCCCGCTCGGTCGCCGACCCCGGCCGCTTCAGCACCTCGCGGAAGACGATCTCGGCGATTTCGGGATCGGTCATCCCCGCATGCGTGTGTTCCTCGATGTTCGCCTCAACCTCATACAGCTCCAGAAACGCCCGCTGCCAAGCAACCGCCCCTGCCCCGCCCGTATGCAGGAGCGTCCCGTCGATATCGAACAACACCGCCTTGATCACGCGGCGGACCCTATCCGCGTGTCGATTTTCGGTCCCCTGTGGGCACCTAAGTCGACACGCTCAATGCTCGGACTCCAAGAGGTCTTTCTGCGCCAGCGTGTAGAGGAGCCCCAGCGAGGGGAGGACGACGACCGCGGCCGCTGCGAAGACGATGAAGATGATCGTCATCGTCGGGTCGGGGGCGGCGGCCTGGTCGATGCGGAGGCTGGTCGGCAGCAGGTAGGGGAACTGGGCGACGCCCCAGCCCCAGATCACCGCGACGACGGCGCCGGCGGCGAGCGGGCGCAGGGGACGGCGGCCGCCCCTGACGAGGACGAGGAGCAGGGCGGCGCCGCAGAGCAGGGAGAGGATCACCAGCGGTAGGCCCTGCTCGGTGAGGCGGTCGAAGACGTAGCGGGCTTCGGAGTGGAGGGCGAAGATGCCGGCGACCGCGAGGGCGCCGGCGACGACCGCGGCGCCGAGCGCCCGGCGCTCGAAGTAGCGCTCCAGCTCGTGGTCGCCGCGGCGGGCGTCGCCGACGAGGAAGACGGCGGCGAGGTAGGCGCCGCTGGCGACGAACATCGCCCCGATCAGCAGCGGCAGCGGCTGGATCCAGCTCGAGAAGGCGTCGCCGTTGCCTTCGGCCGGGACGTTGCCGGCGGCGATCGCGCCGACCACGGTGCCCATGAAGAACGGGGTTAGGACGGAGGAAATCGCGAAGGTCGCCCCCATCGCCCGCCGCTCCCGCAGACCGACGATCGACTTGCGGAAGGCGAAGCCGGCGCCGCGGAGGACGATCCCCACCGCCGCGAGGGCGATCGGCACGTAGAGCGTGGAGAAGATCGCGCTGAAGGCCGCCGGGAAGGCGGTCCAGAGGACGACGAGGACGAAGATCAGCCAGACGTGGTTGGCCTCCCAGACCGGGGTCAGCGAGCGCTGGATCACGTCGCGCGGCCGCTGCCCGCGCTCGTCCCAGCCCGCGACCAGGTCCCAGAAGCCGCCGCCGAAGTCGGCGCCGCCGAAGAGCGCGTAGAAGGTCGCCCCGACCCAGAGGATGGCCGCCGCCGCGTCGGCCTTGCTCACGACCCACCTCCGTCGATGGGCCGATTTCCCTCCATATAGGCGTATTTTCGTCCCGTCGGCGATGAGGGGGCGTAGGGAATGTCGCCTTCGCGGTCGGGGCCGGCCTCGCGCCAGCGCCGCGACATCGAGCGCAGGACCAGCACCGCTCCGGTGCCCAGCCCCGCGTAGAGGAGCAGGACGAGGCCGAAGCTGAGCCAGATCCCCTCCGCCTCGGTGACCGCTTCGGAGGTGCGCATGTAGCCCTGGACGATCCACGGCTGCCGCCCGACCTCGGTGACGATCCAGCCGCACCAGAGCGCCAGGATCGCGCCGGCTCCGGAGACGGCGACCGCGCGCAGGAACCAGGGTGTCCGCGGGAGGTCCCGCCGTTTCCACCAGGCGAAGGCGAACCAGGCGCCGAGGGCGAGCAGGGCGCTGCCGATCCCGACCATCGCGTCGAAGGCCAGGTGCAGCATCGTGTGGGCCGGCGGCTCTTCGTCGTCGGGGATGTCGTTGAGGCCGGTCACCTTCGTGTCGGTGCTGAAGCCGACGAGGAAGGAGTCGAGGCCGGGGATCCCGATCGCCCCCTTCACCCCGTCCTTCGTGCAGATGCCGCCGAGGTACTCGGTCTGGTCCTCGCCGGTCTTCTCGATGCACTCCATCGCCGCGAACTTCGCCGGCTGGTGGTCGGCGACTCCCCGCGCCGCGGTGTCGCCGACGAAGAGCTGGACCGGCGTGGCGAGGCAGGCGATCGTCAGCGGGATCACCACCCCCAGCCTGTGCAGGCGGTCGCGCCGGCCTTTCAGCATCCCTACCGCATAGATCGAGGCGACGAGGAAACCGACGACCATGTAGGCGGCGAGGATCATGTGCGGGACCTCGTAGCCGGTCGCCGGGTTGAAGAGAACCTTCAGCGGCTCGACGTCGACGACCTTGCCGGCGCCGTTCAAGGTGAAGCCCTGCGGCTGGTTCATCCAGGAGTTGGCGGCGACGACCGCGAAGGCGCCGCCGATCCCGGTGATCACCATCGGTACCCCGGACCAGAAGTGCGCCCACGGCCGCAACCGCTTCCAGCCGTAGATGTAGACGGCGAGGAAGATCGCCTCGAGGAAGAAGAAGATCCCCTCGATCGCGAAGGCGATCCCGAAGACCGAGCCGAAGCGGTGCTCGAACTGCGGCCAGAGCAGGCCGAACTCGAAGGAGAGGACGGTGCCGGTGACGGCGCCGACGGCGAAGGTGACCGCCATCGCCTTCGACCAGCGCCGGGCCAGCTCCAGCGCCGCCCCGTCGCCCTTCTTCAGCCCGAGGTAGTTGGCGACCAGGATCGTCGCCGGCAGCGCCACCCCGATGCAGGAGAGGACGATGTGGAAGCCGAGAGTGAAGGCCATCTGCTCGCGGGCGGCGAGCAGGTTCGACTCCGACGCTGCCAGCGGCAGCAGGTCGAGCGGTGGCATGGGCTGAGGCTAGCGCCGCGGACGGGCGCTGTCAGGGTGAATCGGTCACGCCCGGCGCTGGCCGCGGTAGCGCCGGATCAGCGCGTTGGTGGAGCTGTCGTGGCGCAGCTCCGGCTCGGCCTCGGACTCGAGCTCGGGGATGATCGCCTTCGCCAGGACCTTGCCCAGCTCCACTCCCCACTGGTCGAAGGAGTCGATCCCCCACACGGTTCCCTGGGTGAAGGTGCTGTGCTCGTAAAGGGCGACCAGCGACCCCAGCGCCGCCGGCGTCAACCGCTCGGCGAGGATCGTGTTCGAGGGCCGGTTCCCCTCCATCACCCGGTGCGGCACGACCTCCTCCGCCGTCCCCTCCTCGCGCACCTGCTCAGGCGTTTTGCCGAAGGCGAGCGCTTCGCCCTGGGCGAAGACGTTCGACATCAGGATGTCGTGGTGGCGGCCGAGCGGGTTGAGCGAGTTGGCGAAGCCGATGAAGTCGCAGGGGATCAAGCGCGTCCCCTGGTGGATCAGCTGGTAGAAGCTGTGCTGGCCGTTGGTCCCCGGCTCCCCCCAGTAGACCTGCCCGGTGTCGTAATCGACGTGGGCGCCGTCCAGCGTCACGTGCTTGCCGTTGGACTCCATCGTCAGCTGCTGCAGGTAGGCGGGGAAGCGGTGCAGGTACTGCTCGTAGGGGAAGACGCCATAGGTTTCGGCGCCGAAGAAGTCGGAGTACCAGACCGCCAGCAGACCGTGCAGGAGCGGCAGGTTGGCGCCGGTCGGCGCCTCGCGGAAGTGCTCGTCCATGGCGTGGAACCCGGCCAGCATCTCCGCGAAGCGGGCCGGCCCGATCGCCAGCATCGTCGAGAGCCCAATCGCCGAGTCCATCGAGTAGCGCCCCCCGACCCAGTCCCAGAAGCCGAACATATTCGCGGGGTCGATGCCGAACTTCGCGACCTCGTCGGCGTTGGTGGAGACAGCGACGAAGTGCTTCGCGATCGC
>DATMBY010000279.1:0-19440 GCA_035558995.1 Solirubrobacterales bacterium | reverse complement strand
GGTGCGCGGCGAGTCCTCCCCGCACTACACGAACCTGCCCCGCTTCGACGGCGCCGCCGAACGGATCAAGCAGAACTGCCCGGACGCGCGGCTGCTCTACATGGTCCGCGACCCGATCAAGCGGATCCTCTCCCACTGGGTCCACGCCACCGGCGCCGGCTACGAGACCGGCGACCTGGTCGAGGTCCTGTCCCGCCCGGACACCCAGTACATGAACCGCTCCAAGTACTGGATGCAGCTGCAGCCCTACCTCGAGCGCTTCGACCGCGGGCAGATCACCCTGATCACCCAGGAGGAGCTGCAGTCAGAACGCGAGGTGACGATGCGCAAGGCCTTCGCCTTCGCCGGCGTCGACGAGACCTTCACCTCCGAGCAGTTCGACCGCGAGTGGGAGAAGTCGAGCGCCAAGGAGGGCGACAAATACCAGCTGATGGAGAAACTGGTGAAACTGCCCGGCCTCCGCTCCCTCGACCGCAACTTCGACCGCCTGCCCGAGTCGATGCGCTGGCTGGTCGAGAAGGTCGTCCACGACCCCGACAAGCCCCCCGCCCCGAAGCCCAAGCTCCCCGACGACCTCTTCGAGACGGTCCGCAGCCGCTTCACCGAGGACGTCGCCGAGTTGCAGAAGTTCGCCGGCCGCGAGTTCGCCGGCTGGCACGACTACAGCTAGCGCTTCCGAAGTTGTCCTCGCTATAGCGGGGTGAATCTCGGAATGGCGGGTAGGTTTCGCTTCGATGCGGCGGCTCTTGCCCGATCCCGGCCCGACCACGGTCTCTGAGCAGCTGGAGACCTACCGGCCCTGGGAGGAAGCGGGCGAGGAGCGGCCGCTGGTGGGGATGAACTTCGCCGCGACGGTCGACGGGCGGGCGACGATCGACGGACGTTCGGGGCCGATCGGGTCGAAGACCGACACCGAGATGCTGGTGGGGCTGCGGAGCCGCTTCGAGGCGGTGATGATCGGCGCCGGGACGATGCGCGTCGAGCGCTACGGGCCGATGGAGCCGCTGCTGGTGCTGGTCAGCGGCCGGCTCGACCTGCCCTGGGACGCCCAGGTCTTCGCCAAAGCCGAGGAAGAGATCGTGATCTTCACCGCCTCGGAGGCCGAGCCGCCGGAGACCGCGGCGACGGTGGAGGTGGTGCGGCACGAGGGGGCGGTGAACCTGGGCCAGGCGCTGGCGCACCTGCGCCGGGAGCGCGGCATCCGCGCCATGCTCTCTGAGGGCGGGCCGCACCTGCACGCGCAGATGCAGGCCGACGGGCTGGTCGACGACCTGTTCCTGACGATCGCCCCGAAGCTCTCCGGCGGCGAGGCGCCGCGGATCATCGAGGGGTCTCTGCCGGGCGTCGCGGAGCTGGAGCTGGCCTGGCTGCTGGAGGAGGACGGCGAGCTCTTCGCCCGCTACCGGCGGGCCTGAGGCGCCGATCAAATACCGTTCCCCTCCCGAAGCGGACGAGGAGAGGACGGAGATGGACTTCAACCCCAGCCCCGAGGTCGCAGAGCTGCGTGAGCGCGTGCTCGACTTCATGGACGAGCAGATCTACCCGCAGGAGCGGGAGCTGATGGAGGCGCTCGACGCCGAGGTCGCGCCGGGGGTCCCCTACCCGCAGAACCTCGTCGCCGTCCGCGAGAAGGCGAAGGGCGAGGGACTCTGGAACCTCTTCATGCCCGACGAGCGCTTCGGTCCCGGACTGAAGAACTGGGAGTACGGGCTGCTCTGCGAGGAGATGGGCCGCAGCCCGATGGCGGCGCCGATAGCCTTCAACTGCGCCGCCCCGGACACCGGGAACATGGAGATCCTCGCCGAGCACGGCTCACCACAACAAAGAGAGGATTGGCTGGAGCCCCTTCTGGAGGGACGGATCCGATCGTGCTTCTCGATGACCGAGCCCGCGGTCTCCGGCTCGGACCCGACTCTGCTGCAGGCGCGTGCCGAGCTGGACGGCGACGAGTGGGTGGTCAACGGCCACAAGTGGTTCACCAGCGGCGCGATGGGCGCCGAGCTGGCGATCGCGATGGTCGTCACCGACCCCGAGGCGCCGCCCTACGCCCGCGCCTCGATGATCTGCGTCCCCACCGACACCCCCGGCTTCAACCTGGTGCGGCCGATTTCGGTGATGGGCCACGACGGCGGCCCCGGCCACTGCGAGATCCGCTACGAAGGCTGCCGGGTGCCGAAGGAGTTCCTGCTCGGCGAGCGCGGTGCCGGCTTCGCGATCGCCCAGGACCGCCTCGGGCCGGGCCGGATCCACCACTGCATGCGGGCGATCGGGACCGCCGAGCGGGCGCACGAGATGATGTGCCGCCGCGCCAACGAACGCTCCGCCTTCGGCGGCCCGCTGGGCGACAAGCAGTTCGTCCAGGAGTCGATCGCCGCCTCGCGGATGGAGATCGACCAGGCCCGCCTCCTCACCCTCTACGCCGCCTGGAAGATGGACACCGAGGGCAAGCGCGCCGCCCGCCAGGCGATCTCAGCGATCAAGATCGTCGCCGCCAACATGGTCATGGACGTCCTCGACCGCGCGATCCAGATCCACGGCTCCCTCGGCATGACCGACGACACCCCGCTGGCGATCATGTGGCGCTTCTCCCGCATGCTCCGCCTCGCCGACGGCCCCGACGAGGTCCACAAAATGGTCCTCGCCCGCCGCGAGCTCAACCGCTGGGCCAAGCGCGCCGAGGCCGAAGCAGAAGGGAACCTCGAGCCCCGGCACGCGGTGCGGATGGTTTAAGGCGCGTGGGAGGGCCGGGCGTGAGCCCGGCCCTCTCGTGGGCGGCCTTTGCCCTCGCCGAAAGGGGGGCCTCAGCCGATCGGCGCGCAGATCACCGCCAGCTTCACCACAGAGGTTCCGATTCCGGCACCCTCGGTGGTGACAGCTCCGTACCAGCCGGTGGCAGGGCCCGTCTGGCCATCGCCTACGGAGCTGAGTCGAGTGCCCCCGTACACCGGCGAGGAGGACGACACCTTGCCGTAGAAAACGCCGTCCGGGTCAACGCCGCCGCCGACCGCCTGGTACCCGGCGGGACAGTTGACGATGTCGTCCTCGAAGGAGTTCGCCGGTATCGAAGCGGCAAGGGTCTCGACCACAGTTACCGTGCTTCCGAGAAAGCGACTGTTGCTCTCCGCCTTCGAGTAGGTCTCCGTTTTCGAGTACGTCCCTGCCTTCGTCGCGAACTGGGCGTTGCTCTCCGCCTTGGTGTAGGCGTCCACTTTCGGAGGGATCACTCCCGCCTTCAGGTCGCCTGGGCCGAGTGAGCCATTCTTCACTTTGGCGCCGGTCACAGCGTTCTTTTTCAGCTGTTTCGTGCCGACGCTGTTCTTGCCGAGACCCGCTGCGAGGGCGGTGGCTCCACCGAGGACGAGAAACACAGCGATTGACGACATGACGTTTGCATACGTCAGTCGCTTGGTGATTTGCTTCACGAATAGTCTCCTTGAGAGGGTCGAGGGACGAAACGAGGGGAGGATCCCGACGGGAATCCCCTGCTTCGGGCTGGTTTCTGCACCTTTTCAGCCGTCCCGGACGCCTACAACCGGGTTGGACGAGTGATGAACGGAAGCGCTAGCCCGCCCGCTCGACCCGCTCGGCCTCTTCGGCCAGCCGCTCGACCAGCCGCGCGAAGGCCTCGACGCCCTCGTTGACCTTGCCGTAGCCGCCGGCGGTGTAGCGGGCGTAGACGCCCTCGAGGATGATCGCCAGCTTCCAGTAGCCGAGGGCGACGAAGAAGTCGAGTTCAGAGAGGTCGCGGCCGGAGCGCTCGGCATAGCGGGACGTCAGCTCCTCGCGGGTGGGGAAGCCGGGGGCGAGGTTGGCGGGCATGCCGAGGGCGATGGTGTCCTCCCCGCGTTCGGGCCAGTAGACCATCAGCAGGCCGACGTCGGCGAGGGGGTCGCCGAGGGTGCAGAGCTCCCAGTCGACCACGGCGGCTACCTCGCCAGCGGGGGTGAGGATCATGTTGTCGAGGCGGTAGTCGCCGTGGACGATCGTCGCCGGCCCCTGCTCGGGGATCCGGGCCGAGAGCGCCTCGTGGACGCGGTCGATCGGCTCCAGCTCGCGCGTCTTCGATTTCTCCCACTGCCCCTGCCAGCGGTGCAGCTGGCGGGCTACGTAGTCCTCCTTGCGGCCGAGGTCGCCGAGCCCGGCGGCATCGGGATCGACCGCGTGGATCTGGACCAGGGTGTCGGCGACGCGCTCGCCGATCGCCCGGCGCTCGCCCTCGTCGGGGAAGGTCTCCGCCTCCGCGAGGCCGCGCAGGATCGGCCCCTCGACGAACTCCATCACGTAGAAGGGCGCCCCGTTGACGCTCTCGTCCTCGCAGAGACCGACCACCGGCGCCACCGGCACCTCCGTCCCGCCGAGGGCGGAGACGACCTTGAACTCGCGGCCCATGTCGTGGGCCGAGCCGAGACGCTTTCCCAGCGGCGGCCGCCGCAGCGCCCACTTCTGGCCGGCCGCGTCGGTCACGCGGTAGGTCAGGTTCGAGTGGCCGCCCGCGATCCGCTCGAAGCGCAGCGGGAAGTCAACCCCCGAGACGTTCTCCCCGAACCAGGCTTCGACGGCCGGGCCGTCGATCCCGTCCGGAGCCGCGACGGTTCCGCCCTGCTCGGTAGCCTCGTCAGCCATAGGGGCGCAAGCATATTCACGATCCAACAGGCGGCTGAGCCCGTCGCTCGCCAACCGGCTGCGGATCGGGTTCGCGATCGGTTTCGCCGTGCTGACGGCGATGGCGGTGATCGGCGTCGGCCGCTTCATCCAGCAGCGCCAGGACTTCGAGGACGCGATCGCCCGCTCCTACCAGGTGGAGATGGTGGCCCGGGAACGGATCGCCCGCGGCGACGGCGGCGCGCCCGCGCGGGCCGTCGTCACCCAGCAGGCGCAGCAGCGCAGCGAACTGCGCGACGAGATCTCCGGCGATACCCGCGATACGGCGCTGCTGGTGGCCGCCGGCCTGCTGGCCGGGCTGACCGGCGCTCTGCTCCTCTTCAGCGGCCTGATCTCTTCGATGCGCCGCCCGCTCGAGGAGCTGGTGACGGCGGCGGGGCGGCTCGCCTCCGGCGACCGCAGCGTCCGGGTCGAGGTCGGCGGCCTCGCCGAGACCGCCACCCTCGGCGCCGCCTTCAACGAGATGGCCGAGGAGCTCGAGCAGGAGGAGAGCCGGCGCGAACAGCTCGACCGGCTCAAAGACGAGTTCGTCCTCACCGCCTCGCACGAGCTGCGCAGCCCGCTGACCTCGGTCCAGGGCTTCGCCGAGCTGCTGATGCTGGAACGCGACTCGCTGACGCCGCGCCAGGCGGAGACGGTGGAGGTGATCCTCGACAACTGCCGCCACCTGGTGCGGCTGCTGAACGACCTCCTCGACCTCGCCCGCTCCGATGCCGGCCGGCTCTCGATCCAGCCGCGGCCGACCGAGGTCGCGCCGCTGCTCGAGGACGTCGTGCGTACGATGCGCGCCCAGACCGAGGCCGCGGGGCAGCAGCTGCGCGAAGACGTTCCGCCGGGGCTGCCGCCGATCGAGGTGGAGCCCGACCGAATCAGGCAAATACTGATGAACCTGCTCACGAACGCACACGAGTACACGCCCGAAGGTGCATCCATCGAGGTCGCGGCGCGGGCGCTGGGCGCCGAGGTCGAGATCAGCGTGACCGACGACGGCCCCGGCATCCCGGACGAACAGCTGCAGCGGATCTTCGATCGCTTCACCCGCGGCGACGCCGGGTTGACCCAGCGCGTCGGCGGCACCGGCCTCGGCC
Source organism: Solirubrobacterales bacterium (assembly GCA_035558995.1). Taxonomy (GTDB): domain Bacteria; phylum Actinomycetota; class Thermoleophilia; order Solirubrobacterales; family 70-9; genus VAYN01. Next base: position 13,690 of record DATMBY010000279.1, on the reverse strand, counting down.
TGGCGATCTCGAAATCGCTGGCAGAGGCCCACGGCGGCAGCATCAGCGCCGAGTCGACCGTCGGCCAAGGCTCGACCTTCCGGCTGCGGCTGCCGATCGCTACGGGCATCGCGCCAGGCGACGGAGCCGCCAGCGGCCAGGGTCAGCCAACGGCGGAGCCGAGCTGATGGCGACGATCCTGGTCGCGGACGACTCCGAGACGATCCTGCTGCTGATGCGGACCCGGCTGGAGATGGCGGGCCACGCGGTAGCCACCGCCGCCGACGGCCAGGAGGTGCTCGATCACATCGCCGGCGGCGTCGCCCCGGACCTGCTCCTGCTCGACGCGATGATGCCGCGCAAGTCCGGGATCGACGCCCTGCGGGAGATCCGCGGCAGCGGCAGCGAGGTCCCGGTGCTGATCGTCAGCGCCCACCAGAACCCGGGCGACGCCGACGCCCCCACCGACCTCGCGATCGACGGCTACATCACCAAGCCGATCGACTTCGACCGCCTGCTGGAGACGATCGCCGACCTGACCGCCTAGCGACGCCGCACCACGCGGAACCTGAACAGGGCGGGGCTGGGATCGCGGTTGCCGGCGCGGTCGACCGCGAAGACTCGAAAGGCGTGGCGGCCGGCTTTGACCGAGTAGGCGCGCGGCGAGGCGCAGCCGCGGTAGGGCTTGCGGTCGAGCTTGCAGCGGAAGCGGGAGCCGGCCTCGTTTGCCGAGAACCGGAAGGCGACCCGCCGCCATCTCTTCGCCGTCGGGACGAGCGCGCGCGGGTGGGCGCCGAGGCGCGTGCGCGGCGGGCGCAGGTCGGCTGGCGGGGCCGGTTCGGGCAGCGGGGGCGGGGCCAGCAGGGTGACGGTGCGGAAATCTTCGGGGTCGGCTTCGGCGGCCGACTCGCATTCGATCGGCTGCGGATCGCCGAACTCGGGCCGGTCGATCACGGCGGAGTCCCGGTCGGCGCCGCAATCGATCACCTTGTCGGCGTCGCCGGAGTTGGCGAGGATCGAGTCTTCGCCGGCACCGGCAAAGTAGGCGTCGGCGCCCCGGCGTCCGAACAGCTGGTTGGGGCCGCCGTCGCCGTACAAGTCGTCTCCGAAGGAGGAGCCCTCGAGATCCTCGACTTCGGCGATCGAATCGAGCGGGGCGCTGCCGCAGTCCGGGAGCTCGCCGCTCCCGGTGCGCCCGGCGATGCCGCCGGCGAGGTTCGCCACCACCCCTTCTTTGAAGCGGGCCCAGGAGGAGTTGTCGCGGCCCGGGCCGCCGACCACGAGCTCGCCGTCGCAGACCGAGCTGGCGACGAAGAGGTCGTTGCCGTCCCCGCCGAGCAGCTGGTCGGCGCCGCCGTTGTGGGTCAGTGCCTCGTCGCCGCCGAGACCACGGAGCACGTCTTTGCCGGTGCCTGGACCGTCGACCAGGACATCCTCGCTTTCGCTGCCCCCTTCGAGGGTGTCGTTGCCCTCCCCGCCGATGGCAAATACCGACACCAGGAAGGGAAAAGTGGTGGCCTTGATCGTGTCGTTGCCCCCCATGCCCGCCAACAGGAGCGAATCGAGCGGGGCGACCCCCAGGGCGCAGACCGCTTTCGTCGCCGTTTCGATCGTGCAGCCGCCGGCGTCGCTCGCGCTCTGGTCGAACGCTCCGGCGGCCAGCGTGAAGGTGACGGCGCTCGGCGAGTAGGCGGCGGTTACGTCCTCGCTGCCGCTGCTGCCGACAAGGTAGAGCTGGGCGTAGGGCGTCGCTCCCGGCGGGGTCATGAAGCCGACGCTGACTTTGCCCGTGTCGCGGCTGGCGACGCCACCGGCGTCGACGTTGTCGCCGTCGGCGCCGCCGGCGAGGGTGTCGCTGCCGCCGCCCCCGACCAGCGCATCGGCGCCGCCGCCGCCGTAGATCCTCTCCGCCGCGCTCGTGCCGACGACGTAGTCGGAGAAGGGCGTGCCGACGATCATCTCGAAGGCCCCGACTTCGACTTCGTCGACGCCGCCGCCGTGCTCCGCAACTCCGTTCTTGCCGTTTTCTCCCCCAACGGCAAGTTCGAGCCGCAGTCCGCGTTCGCCGGACGGTTCTGGGAAGTTGCCGACGGGAACCGTGCCGCCGAAGCCGGGCGTGATCCCGGTCGAGTAGCTGAGGGTGTCGGCGCCGCCGCCCGTGTCGAAGATGCGGTCGATCGTCGAGTCGCCGCGGACGTAGTCGTCCCCTTCGTCGCCGTCGATCGAGTCGAAGCCGAAGCCGCCGGCAAGGCGGTCGTTCCCCGGCCCTCCGCGGAGGAGGTCGTCGCCGATCCCGCCGAAGAGCTGGTCGTTGCCGGGACCCCCGAAGAGGCGGTCGTTGCCGCGCTCGCCGAAGACGACGTCGTCGCCTTCGCCGCCTTCGAAGGTCTGGCTGCCGACGCCGAGGTGGCAAACGGCGGGGCAGGCGGCGGCCGCGGCGACGATCGTGTCGTCCCCCCCGCCGCCCTCCACGGCGGCGACCCGCGGGGAAGCGACGATCGTGTCCGCGCAGGGCGTCCCGTAGGTGGTGCCGGCGACCGTCGCCGGCCCTTCGGCGCAGGTCGGGGTGGTGGCAGCCGCCGTGGCCGTGTCGGCGAGGGACAGTGCCACCAGGACACAGACGAACGGGAGGAGCCGGATAAATCTCACACCTTGAGATACCCGCTCAACGGCTGGCGATTCGGTGCTTCCGAACTTGTGGCCCCTACAGGGGCCCAAAACTCGTAATCGCTAGCTCTTGGCGATCTCGAGGCGGATCTCTTTGCCCTCGAGCTTGGTGCCGTCGAGGTACTCGACGGTGCGCTCGGCTACGTCGGGGTCGACCTCGACGAAGGAGAAGCGGTGCAGGACGCGGACGTCGTGGATCGCCTCATCGGGGAGGACGGCGCCCTCGCGCAGGGCCCAGCGCAGAGCCTCCTCGTTGATGCCGCTGCGCTCGCCGCGATTGACGAAGAGCTTCGTCGTCTCGGCCTTCGCCTTCTCGCCGTCGCCACCGTCGCCGTTCGTCTCCGCCTTCGCCGGCGCTCGCTCCTCGCGCTCGGCCTCCGGCCGCTCCTCGCGCTCGCGGCGCCGGCGGCGGGGCGGCGGGGCGTGCTCGAGCCGCTCCTCCGGCGTCTCCCACTCGCCGATCTTCGTTTTGACGTCGCGCTCGATGCGGGCGATCTCGTCCTTCTGGTCCGGCGTGACGAAGGTGATCGCGCGGCCGGTGCGCCCGACCCGGCCGGTGCGCCCGATCCGGTGCACGTAGGTCTCCGAGGAGTTCGGCACGTCGTAGTTGATGACGTGGGTGACGTGGTCGACGTCGAGCCCGCGGGCGGCGATGTCGGTCGCCACCAGCAGCTTCACGCGGTGGTCCTTGAAGGAGATCATCACCCCGTCGCGGACGCCCTGGCTGAGGTCGCCGTGCAGCGCCTTCACATCCAAGCCTTTGTCCTTGAGCGTCCTTTCGAGCTTGGTGGCGCCGATTTTCGTCCGGGTGAAGATGATCGCCTGCTCGGGTTCTTCGGTCTTCAGCAGCTCGACCAGGCGCGACGCCTTCTCCTTGGCCGGGACCTCGACGTAGGCCTGCTGGATCTTGTCGACGGTCAGCGTTTCCGGGGTGATGCTGATCGTCGTCGGGTCGTACATGTAGCCCTCGGCGAGCTTCTGGATCGGCGGCGGCATCGTCGCCGAGAAGAGCGCCGTCTGGCGCCCGCTCGGGCACATCCGCAGGATCTTCTCGACGTCCTCGATGAAGCCGAGGTCGAGCATCTCGTCGGCCTCGTCGAGGACGACGTAGCGGGCCGCGGTGAGGACCAGCGAGCGGCGCGACATCAGGTCCATCATCCGCCCGACCGTGGCGACGACCACATGGGCGCCCGAGCGCAGCTGCGACTGCTGCGAGCGGATCGGGGCGCCGCCGAAGACGGCGACGATCTCGATGTCGAGATGCTCGGCGTAGGCGCGGAGCGCCTGGGTCACCTGGATGCAGAGCTCCCGCGTCGGGGTGAGGACGACCGCCTGCACCTCGTTGTTGTCGGGATCGAGGTACTGCAGCAGCGGCAGCCCAAAGGCGGCGGTCTTGCCGGTCCCGGTCTGGGCCTGGCCGATCACGTCGTGACCGCCCAGCAGCTCCGGGATCGCCTGTTCCTGGATCGCCGTCGGGTCCTCGTAACCGAGCTCGTCGAGGGCCTGCTGGATGTCTGGCGAGAGGCCTAGTTCTTTGAAGTTCACTTGAGGTGCGTCACTTGATGTGCGTCACTTAGACGGGTCCAGGAGGAGCTTGCCGCTGGTGCGGCGGGCGATCAGGTCTTCATGCGCCCGTGCGGCTTCCGAGAGGGGGTAGACCTCTCCGATCGTAACCGTCAGCTCGTCTTTGGCGATTGCGGTCAGCAGATCGCCGATCATCGGCACCAGCAGATCCTGGCGGGCCAGCAGGTGGGCGAGCCAGAAGCCGATCACCGACTTCGAGCCCCGCAGCAGCGCGGCGGTCGAGAGCTGGCGCTGTTCGCGCGAGGCGATTCCGAAGACGACCATCCGGCCGAGCGGTGCGAGGACGTCCATCTCGGCGTCGAAGGCCTCGCCGCCGCTCATGTGGAGGACGGCGTCGACGCGCTTGCCGTCGTTGGCCTCGCGGATCGCCTCGCCGAGATCCTCGGCGCGGGAGTCGACGGCGGCGTCGGCGCCGAGGTTGCGCACCAGCTCGCGCTTCTCCTCGCTGGAAGCGAGGCCGATCGCCTTCGCCCCGGCCCGCTTGGCGATCTGCACCGCCAGGGTGCCGGTGCCGCCCGCGGCGGCCTCGATGACGATCGTCTCCCCCGGCTCGATCCGGGCGCAGCGGTGGACCAGCGCCATCGCGGTCAGCCCCTGCAGGAGCCCGGCCGCGGCCTGGTCGTAGTCGACCCCCTCGGGCAGCTCGATCAGCTGGGATTTCGCGACCGCGACCTTCTCGGCGTAGCCGCCGCTGCCGAGCAGGGCGACGACGCGGCGCCCGTCGGAGAGCTGGCCGCTGACCTCGGCGCCGGGGATCAGCGGCAGGGTCTGCTCGGCCAGGTAGTCGTTGCGGGAGGCGTGGGTGTCGGCGAAGTTGACGCCGCTGCGTTTGACGTTGACCACGACCTCGGAGAGCTTGGGGCTGGGGTCCGGGACCTCGACGTGCCGCAGCACCTCCGGTCCACCGAACTCCTCGATTTGGATCGCTTTCATTGGCCGGTGAGTCTCGCAGGGCGGCCGCCGCTCGCGCGGTCACCTCGACCCGGAAGGGATTAGGCTGCCACGCCTATGTCGCTGACGGTCGTCGGATCGATTGCCTTTGACGCGGTGAAGACCCCGTTCGGGGAGCGCGAGCGGATGCTCGGCGGCGCCGCCGTGCACTTCTCCCTGGCCGCCAGCTTCTTCACCGAGGTGCGCCCGGTCGGCCCGGTCGGCGACGACTTCGGCGACGAGGAGTTCGCGCTGCTCGAGCAGCGCGGGATCGTCACCGAGGACGTCGAGCGGGTCGCCGGCGGACAGAGCTTCTTCTGGCGCGGCCGCTACGAGTACGACCTCAACGTCGCCCACACCGAGGACACCCAGCTCGGCGTCTTCGCCGAGTTCGAGCCGAAGCTCTCGGAGGCCTCCCGGAACGCCGACACCCTTTTCCTCGCCAACATCCAGCCCGACCTGCAGCGCCAGGTCCGCGCCCAGTGCGGGGCGGCGAAGCTGAGCGGGCTCGACTCGATGAACCTCTGGATCGAAACCGCCAAGGACTCGCTGACCTCGGCGATCGCCGAGGTCGACGTCCTCGTCGTTAACGATGCCGAGATCCGGATGCTGACCGGGGAGTCGAACCTGGCCCGGGCGGCGCGCGCGGTGATGGAGATGGGCCCGCGGGCGGTGATCGCCAAGCAGGGCGAGTACGGCGCCGCGCTCTTCACCGGCAGCGGCTTCTTCGCCCTCCCCGGCTTCCCGCTCGAGGACGTCCGCGACCCGACCGGCGCCGGCGACAGCTTCGCCGGCGGCTTCTTCGGCTACCTCGACAGCTGCGGCGACCGTTTCGAGGAGGCCGAGCTGCGGCGGGCGATGGGCTACGGCACCGTCCTCGCCTCCTTCAACGTCGAGGAGTTCGGGACGGAGCGGGTCTCGCGGCTGACCCGCGAGGAGATCGACGCCCGCTTCGAGGAGCTGCGGGCGATGACGCAGTTCGAGGGCCCGAGCGCTCCGGCCGCGTAGACTTCCTTCCTCCCGAAGACCCAGTCAAGAAGGAGGGGGCGAATGGCCACCGAGCAGCAGACGCAGGATCAGACCGCCGACGCCAGCGCCTCCGGCAATTCCGGTAACGAGTCGCTGACCGTCACCGACAACCGCACCGGCAAGACCTACGAGCTGCCGATCTCCGACGGCACCGTGCGGGGGATGGACCTGCGCCAGATCAAAGTCTCCGAGGACGACTTCGGGTTGATGTCGTACGACCCGGCCTTCACCAACACCGCCTCCTGCCGCTCCTCGATCACCTACATCGACGGCGCCGCCGGGATCCTCGAACACCGCGGCTACCCGATCGAGCAGCTCTGCGAGCGCTCGACCTTCCTCGAGGTCGCCTACCTGCTGGTCTTCGGCGAGCTGCCGACCGCGCCCCAGCTGGACCGCTGGATCTTCGACATCACCCACCACACCTTCGTCCACGAGGACCTCAAGCACTTCTTCGAGGGCTTCCGCTACGACGCCCACCCGATGGGGATGCTGCTGGCCGGCGTCGGCGCGCTCTCGACTTTCTATCCCGACGCGAAGCAGATCGGCGACCCCGAAGAGCGCTACATGGCCGCCGTGCGGCTGATCGCCAAGGTGCCGACCCTCGCCGCCTTCTCCTACCGGCACAACATGGGGCTCCCCTACGTCTATCCCGACAACGAGCTCAACTACGCCGAGAACTTCCTCTCGATGGTCTTCAAGAAGACCGAGGATCGCCACATCCCGAAAGAGGCGTTGACGAAAGCGCTCGACGTCCTCTTCATTCTCCACGCCGATCACGAACAGAACTGCTCGACCAACGCCGTGCGCGGGGTCGGCTCTTCCGACGTCGACCCCTACTCGGCGGTCGCGGCGGGCGTCGCGGCGCTCTACGGGCCGCTGCACGGCGGCGCCAACGAGGCGGTGCTGCGGATGCTGCGGCGGATCGAGTCGCCGGAGAACATCCCCGAGTTCCTCGAGCGGGTGAAGCAGCGCGAGGAGAAACTGATGGGCTTCGGCCACCGCGTCTACAAGAACTACGACCCGCGGGCGCGGATCATCCAGCAGTACATCGAGCCGGTCTTCGAAGCGACCGAGGCGAGCCCGCTGGTCGATATCGCACGCGAGCTGGAGAAACGGGCACTCGACGACGAGTACTTCACCGAGCGCAAGCTCTACCCGAACGTCGACTTCTACTCGGGGATCATCTACGAGGCGATGGGGATCCCGACCGACATGTTCACGGTCATCTTCGCGATCCCCCGCACCGCCGGCTGGGTCGCCCAGTGGATGGAGATGCAGGAAGACCCGGAGAAGAAAATCGCCCGGCCGCGGCAGATCTACACCGGCGAGCGGGAGCTGGAGTACGTGCCGATCGAGCAGCGCGACGGGCCGGAGAAAATCGTCGGGCCGCCGGCGCGCAGGCCGAAACGGCCTCGGCGCGGCGCGTAGCTAGAGGTATTTGGGTTGGGAGAGGGTCAGGTACCCCTCTCCCAGAGACCGTCGCGCAGCTGAGGCGTAGTGCTGGGCGCGATTGTGGTCTCAGGAGCCTCTGGGAGAGGGGTACCTGACCCTCCTGCCATCGCTTAGGCTGGGCTCGGTGTCTCGTCCGAGGTGGAAGCTGACTGTCCGGCATGGTTCTGATGTCGATCATCAGTCCTATCTGGAGCTGAGTGAGGCTGTGGCGGCGATGCGGGAGCGGGCGCTGGCGATCCGGGCGGAGGGGCCGGCTAGGCCGGTGCAGTCGTTGCGGGACTATGGGCCGGGGGATCAGGTGCATGCGCGGCTGCAGCTCAGCAGCGGCGGGCTCTTCCGGAAAGCGGTCGCCGGCGTCGACGTGCGCGGCGACGGGACGTTCGTGCCGTTCAGCGGCGGGGTAGTACGGGAGGAGCTCGACCCGAGCGGCCACGAGACGCCGTTCGATCTCGTGCGCGAGACTCTGGAAGCCGAACGACGATGAGCGAGACCGACATCGAGATCCCGAAGGGCAGCTACGCCGCCGGCGAGCGCGTGAAGCTGCCGGCCGGCGCCGAACCGCCGTTCACCGTCTTCATCAACGGGATCGAGCAGGGCAAGGAGAGCTACCGGATCGAAGGCGGCGAGATCGACTTCGGCCGCCCGATCGTCAAGGAGAAGGTGGGGACGAGCCGCTGGCTGGCGATGTACCTCGGCCTCTGGGGCACCTACCGCAAGAACGAGACGATCGACCTCCAGTTCACCCGCAACGGCAAGATCGAACTGCGCTCCGACCTGCCCGTCATCCCCTACGCGGAGGGCGAGGCCCCGTGAACATCGGCTTCCTCCTCCTCTGCGACCACAGCGAGGCCGTCAACGGCAAGCTCTACCTGACCGGCGGCGGCTGGAACGTCCTCCGCCTCCCCGAGCTGCCCCACGAGTGGTCCTTCTCGATCGGCCTCGGCGTCGACGTCGCCTGGCACGAGACCAACACCCCCCACGAGCTGATCGTCACCGTCCAGGACCCCGACGGCAACGAGCTCGGCGAGGGCCTCACCGCCAACTTCGAGACCGGCCGGCCCCCCGGCCTCCCCGAAGGCCAGGAGCAGCGCCTGGTCATGTCGATCGCCGCCACCGCCGCCTTCACCACCGCCGGCCCCCACGCCGCCGTCGTCCAGGTCAACGGCGAGGAGCTGGGCCGGGCGCGCTTCTACCTGATGGAAGCCGGCCCCGAGGGAGTCGAGCTGGCTTAGCGATTCCGAGATCGAGTCCCCTATAGGGGCCCAAAGTTCGGAGTCGCTAGTTGAAGACGTAGAGCAGCAGGAAGGCGATGATCGCGAAGGCGGCGCCGGCGGCCTGGATGCCGCGGTCGCCGGCGATGATGCCGGACATCGAGCGGTCGTCGTTGCGATCGTAGATCAGGTAGAGGTAGCGGAAGATGCCGTAGACCGCGGGCGGGATGGTGAGCATCATCTGGCTGCCGATCAGGGGCGAGTTGACGGTGTAGATCGCGTAGCTGAGGACGGTGCCGGTGGTGACGAGGGAGACCATCTGGTCGAGGAAGGGCAGCGAGTAGTGCTCGAGCACGGGGCGGGTCGAGGTGCCCTCGTGCAGCTCTGAGACCGCCTCCTGGCGGCGCTTGGTGAAGCCAAGGAAGGCGGCGAGCATGCCGGTGCAGAGCAGCAGCCATTCGGAGGCGTGGGCGTCGACGGCACTGGCGCCGGCGGCGACGCGGAGGATGAAGAGGCCCGCCAGGGTCATCACGTCGATGATCACGATCTGCTTGAGGCCGAGGCTGTAGGCGGTCTGGGCGACGCCGTAGCCGACGACCATCAGCCCGACTTCCCAGTTGACCGCGCCGAAGGCGATGGCGACGGCGAGCAGGGCGAGGACCGGGGCGATCGTCATCGCCGCCCGCTCGGAGAGCTCACCGGCCGCGATCGGGCGGTAGCGCTTCTTCGGGTGCTTGCGGTCGAGCTCGACGTCGATCAGGTCGTTGAGGAAGTAGCCGGCGCTGGAGACCATGCAGAAGGCGACGAAGGTGATCAGCGCCTGGATGACCTCGTGCGACTGGTTGAACTTGCCGGAGAAGAGGAGCCCGGCGAAGACAAAGACGTTTTTGACCCACTCCTTCGGTCGCCCGGTCTTGATCGCCGCCCGCAGCGGCGAGCGCCGGCGCACGATTTCGCCGGTTTCCGGCTCGCGAGAGTGCTCTGGCTCAGCCGGCACGGTGGGCTGTTCGGAGGTGATCGTTTCCATCGAAGCGAGGCGGCGGAGCCGCCGAGATCGGCTGCCCAACCGGGAACGCGAGTCGCGACAGGGTACCGCTGGGCGAGGTCAGGCCCCGGGCTCTCCCTCCTCTTGGGCTGCTTCGAGCGCTGCCACGTCCTCCTTATCGCGGAGACGGTCGCTGGCACGCTTCATCCCGAGCAGGTGCTCCAACGAGCAGACCCGCACCTTCAGGCCCGTGATGTCGATGGTGGTGGCCCCTTTCTCGAGCTGCGAGTAGTGGGGCACCTGCGGCAGCCCCTGGAGAACATCGATCTCTCCCAGTTCCGTCTGGACGAGGGTCCGGTCGTCAGTTCGCAGAAAGGTGCTGATGGCATCGGCGGCGAGCAAGCGGCCGCCGACATCAACCTTTCCCCCCAGCTCGCGCAGCAGTGAATCGAGCTTCGCGAGGTTCTTCGGATCTGGATCGGGAACCACGTCGACATCCTGGGTTCCCCTCATGTAGCCCCAAGCATTGACCGCCAGGCCGCCCACGAGGACGAAGCGGATCTTGGCTCCAACAAGCCGCTCGAGCAGCTCCTGTAGGCGCAGCGCGGGCTGAGTCAACGGCGCCTGGCGCTTCCGGTGAACGTGGAGAGGAATTCACTCAGGGCAAGGCCTTCGGCGAGATTGACCGCGAGCGGTCGCCGGCCGTCTTCGCGCAGTTGCCGTCGACGCGCATCCTCGTTGACCCGCCAGGGATCCTTTCGCTGGGGTTTGGGTGCCCCTTTGTCCGCGGACATGGCAAAAGGTTAGAAGGGGCGGTCTCCACCTGCCGCGTTGTCGGCTTTCGGCATCTGCCGCTGCAGCTTCCGTGGATTCCGGGCGGCGGGCCCTTGGGATCAGGCGGGATCGAGGAGGACGCCGGGGTTCAGCATGCCCGCCGGGTCGAGCTCGGCCTTGGCGGCGCGGAGGGCGGCGGCGAAGGGGGCCGGGCGCTGGCGGTCGTACCAGGGGCGGTGATCGCGGCCGACGGCGTGGTGGTGGGTGATCGTGCCGCCGCCTTCGATCAGGGCCTCCCCGGCGGCGGCCTTGACCTCGTCCCACTGCTCGACCTCGCCGCCGCGGATCGCGGGGGCGAGGACGGTGAAGTAGGGCGCGGCGCCGTCGGGATAGACGTGGGTGAGGCGGCAGCTGATCCGCGGCGAGCCGGGGCCGTCAGGGGAGATGCCGCAGACCTCGGCCGTCGCCCGCCGCGCCGCCTCCATCACCGTCGCCTGGAACTCGTCGAGGCGGTCCCAGGTGATCGCCGTCTCGAAGGTCTCCGAGAGGACGCCGCAGGCGACAAAAGTGTCCCGCAGGTACGGCGCCATCAGGAACGCTCCGCGCCACTGCCCCACCGCGTCGCCGTTGGAGCTGCGGGCCTCGCCGGGGGTGCCGGCGTGGTCGCGGGCGAGCTCTAGCGCCCGGTCCATCGAGGCCTCGACGGGATGGTCGGCTGACTCGAAGCCGAGGATGAGGAGGTGGGAGCTGCCGTCGCCGGCCCCGGTCAGCTCGGCCTCGGAAGCGTCGAGGAGGCGGCAGTTCGAAGGGTGGAGGCCCGACTGGGCGATCGCGCGCACGGCCTGCGCCGCCTGCCCGAACTCAGTGAACTCGACGCCGACCGAGGACTTGAACTCGGGCCGCGGCCGCACTCGGACCCAGGCCTCGGCGATCACCCCGAGGATCCCCTCGGAGCCGATCAGCAGCCGGTCGGGCGAAGGCCCGGCGCCGGAACCCGGCAGCCGCCGGCTCTCCCAGGTCCCCCGCGGGGTGATCGCCCGCACCGACTCGACGAGGTCGTCGACGTGGGTCTCCAGCGTCGCGAAGTGGCCGCCGGCGCGGGTGGCGATCCAGCCGCCGAGCGTCGAGTACTCGAAGGACTGGGGGAAGTGGCGCAGCGTCAGCCCGTGCTCGCGCAGCTGGTCCTCGAGCCCCGGCCCCAGGGCCCCCGCCTGGATCCGCGCCGCCAGCGAGGTCGGGTCGACCTCCAGTACCCGGTCCAGCCGCCGCAGGTCCAGCGAGATCACCGGCCCCTCCACCCGCGGCTCGACCCCGCCAACCACGCTCGTCCCGCCGCCGAACGGGATCACCGCCGCCCCCTCGGCCTCGGCCCAGCTCAGCACCGTCTCGATCTCCGACTCGTCGCGCGGGAACGCCACCAGGTCCGGTGGGTTCTCGAACCGCCCGTAGAACCCCCGCACCACGTCCCGATAAGCCTTCGCCAAGGCGTGCGCAGTCCGCTCGTAGTGGTCGTCCGAGAACAGATCCCCGAACCCGCTTGGCTTCTTCAGCCGCGACCCCCGCAGCTCCACCTCCTCCAGGGGCACCGGCTTCTCCACTTCGCCCCCGAACCCAAACCGAGCCCGGATCCCTTCCCCAGCCTCCCTCAGCTGGTTCGCCGTAGGCGCCTGATCCTCATACCCCCACCCCCAATGCTTGAGCCTGCGCTCAGCCGCCATCGACCCAACCTATACCTGTCGCAGGGACCGGGGGGACACCCTCCCAGGACACTCAACATCGAGCCATAGCGAGATGTGTCCGGGGAGGGTGTCCCCCCGGTCCCCCCCACCTACCAGTGCACGCCTTTCATCAAATGAGCAAACGCCACAGCCTCGGTCGAAGGCGGTTTGTCCCGCGCCTCCTCTTTCTTCCCCTTCGCCGCCTGCGAATCCGGAAACAGCTTGTAGGCCGTGTTGAGGATCGAGTCGCTGGCTTTGGGCGCCACCGCGTACATCAGCTCGCCGAAGTTGCCGAGGCGGGTCGCGACCTTCTTCGGGCGGTTGATCATCGCCTTGGTGATCATCTCGGCGGCCTCCTCGGGGGTGATCGCCGGGAACATGTCGTACATCCGGGTCGGCGCGATCATCGGCGTCCGCACCAGCGGCATGTTGATCGTCGTCAGGTGGACGTTGTCGTCGACCACCTCGGAGGCGATCACCCGGCTGAAGGCGTCCAGCGCCGCCTTCGAGGCGACGTAGGCGGAGAACCGCGGCGGGTTCGTCTGCGTACCGATCGAGCTGATGTTGATGATGTGGCCCTGCTTGCGGCCGCGCATCGCCGGCAGCAGCGCCAGGATCAGCCGCACCGCACCCAGGTAGTTGAGCTGGATCGTGCGCTCGAAGTCGTGGTAGCGGTCGTAGGAGAGGGCGATCGAGCGGCGGATCGAGCGGCCGGCGTTGTTGACCAGGATGTCGACGTGGCCGTGGTAGGTCAGGACCTCCTCGGCCATCCGCTCGATGTCCTCGATGTCGGAGAGGTCGCACTGGTGGATGTGGGCGGCGCCGCCGCCGGCGACGATCTCCTCTTTCGTCTCCTCGAGCTTGTCGAGCGAGCGGGCGACCAGCAGCACCGTGGCGCCGGCGTCGGCGACCTTGACCGCGGTCGCCTTGCCGATTCCCGAGGAAGCTCCGGTGATCAGAACGACTTTGCCCCGCACCGCCGCCGAGAGCGAGCGGTCCTTGAAGAGGTCGGGGTCGAGGTTGCGCTCCCAGTAGTCCCAGACCCGGCTCGCGTAGGACTCCAGCGGCGGCACCTCGATGCCGGAGCCTTTGAGCGCTTTCTGCGTTTTGGCCGAGTCGAAGGTGGTCGGGTAGTCGACGTAGCCGAGGACCTCCGGCGGCATCCCCAGCTGGCCCAGCGCCACCTTCGCGGCCCGCCGCGCCGGCGGGAACAGCTTCAGCGCCGTCCGCACCGCCCCGGTCGCCGGCTCGGTGACGTCGCTGTCGAGTCGCACCGCCATCTGCGGCGCGTCGGCGGCGCGGGCGAAGAGGTTGATCACCTCGCCGGCGGTGTGCGGGTTGGGGTCGGTGAGGTGGAAGGC
>DATMBY010000278.1:0-3237 GCA_035558995.1 Solirubrobacterales bacterium | reverse complement strand
TTGAGTCGGCGGCCGTCGCGGGCGAGCTCCCAGATGCAGGCGCTGTGGACGCCGTCGACCTTGCCGATCAGCTCGGCAGCCGCCTCCATCATCTCCTGCGGGTCGCTGTTCTGCATCGCCCGCTCGCCGAGCCGGGCGACGACCGCCTGCTGGGAGAGAGCGCGCTGCAGCTCCCCTTCGGTCTGCTTGCGCTCGCTGACGTCGTAGATGACCCCGTGCCAGACCGGGACGCCGTCCTCGTCGGCTTCCAGCACCGCCTCGTCGTGGATCCAGACGACCCTGCCGTCGCGGGTGTGGATCCGGTATTCGACCGGAAGCGTGTCGCGGCTGCCGAGGTCCTGCTGGGTTTCGACCGCCAGAACCCGCTCCCGGTCCTCGTCGTGCAGGAGGCTGACCCAGAGGCCGGGGTCGCGGACGAATTCCTCGGGGGAGTAGCCGAGGATCTCCTCGACCTGCGGGCTGACGTAGCGCCAGCGGCCGCGCTCGCCGAGCTCGGCCGTGTAGACGATCACCGGCAGGCGCTCGATCAGGCGCCGGAAGTCGTGCCCGCCCGCCGCGAGCTGGTCGAGGAAGCCCTTGACCTCGTCTTCGGACCAGTTCCTGTCGGCGGGCTCACGCATCCACCTCGCTCATCGGCGGGGGGAATCGCCTTCTTGAGGACTGGCGGCTGCCGGCCTGCGCTCAGGCGGCGAGGCGCATCGGCGGTCCGGCCGCCACCTGCCGGTGCAGCCCCGACAGGGTCAGCGCTCCCACCAGGCCGCGGTAAGGCTCATACGGCGCGTAGAACTCTTCCACCTCGGGAATCGTCGCCCGCCGCCCGCCGCCGTTGAGGCGGCCGACCAGCTTGATGTAGCCGAGGTCCCCTGCCGGCAGCGAGTCGAGCTCGTTGCGCCCGAAGAGGCCGAGGCACTGGACGGTCCAGGGACCGATCTGCGGCAGCGTCAGCAGGCTGCCGTCGCCCTCCGGACTCTCGATCCGGCAGCGGCCGGCGGCGACGTCGCGGGCCAGCCGCCGCAGCGCCAGCGCCCGTTTGCCGACCAGCTCCATCTGCTCGATTTCGGCCGGGGCGCGGCCGGCGATCACCGCCGGGCCGGGGACGTCGCGCAGCGCCTCCCGCCCCTCCCCGAGGCGGCAGCCCCAGCGGCCGGCGATGCGGCGCTCGATCGTCGCCGCAAGCCTGGCCTCGATCAGCTGCCCCACCACCGCCGCCGCCAGCGCCTCCCAGGGCCACGGCCGGCCATGCGGACGGAAGTCGGGCCGGCGCCGGATCAGCGGCCCGACCAGGGGGTCGCGGCGGAAGCGCCGGTAGAAGTCCGTGAGGTCGGCGTCGACCCAGAGGGCACGGCGCATCGCCTCGATCGCCTCCTCGAGCTGCTCGCGCCCCGCCGGTCCCGGGCACGGGGGCAGGGCCAGCCGCGGCCGCGTCACCCGCCCCGGGTCGACCGCCTCGGCGCGGAACCGCACCCGGCCGCGCGCCGGCTGCCAGGCGCGGACGAGGACCGGGCTGCCGCCGACGTGCAGCAGCCGCGTCGCCACCCCGCCCCGCACCCGCAGGGTCCGGTCCGAGCTGCCGCGCGGCAGCCGGTACGGCGAGGGCGGCCGGACCTCGGCCTCAGCGACCGAGCAGGTGTACATCGACCAGGAACGACCGGCTGGCGACGACGTTCTGGCGCTCGCGGCGTCGGCCGGCGAGGCGGCGCGGCGAGCGGGCCCTGGCGGCGGCGCCGGTGACGGCCCGAACCGCGGCGACCGTGGCGGCCCCGGCGAGCACGCCGCCGGCGGTCGCGAGGACGGCGGTCCTGACCTCCGGCCGCAGCGCCGGCAGGGCCGAGCCCTGGGGCTCGTAGTTGGCCGGCAGCGGGCGGACGGGGTCTGTGGCCTCGGCCGGGCCGGCGTCTTCCTCGGCCACGACCTCGGCGTCTACGTGCAGCTCGCTCACCCAGGCGACTCTAGCGCGGTGAGGGGTCGCCCCCTGCGAGCGATCGCTCGTAAAGACGGTACTTCTTGACGATCTTGCCGCCCATCCCCTCCATCGCCCGGTTCATCGGCTTGTTCGTCTCCAGGATCCACCCCATCTCGCCCCAGTGGATCTTGTCGGGAAGCGCCGCCATCTTGATGTGCTCGAGATAGAGCCCGGCGGCGACGCCGGTGTGGCGATAGTCGTGCTTGACCCCCAGCGCGAAGACGCGGAGGCGGTCGATCTTGCGCTTGCCGAGCAGGAACTTGGCCCAGCCGAAGGGGAGCAGGCGCCCGTTCATCCCCGCCAGCACCTGGTTGATGTCCGGCAGGGTGAGGGCCGCGCCGACCACCTCGCCGTCCTTTTCGGCCATGAAGGTCCACTCCTCGTCGAGCACCTGCTTCAGGTTCTTCGCCTGGAACTCGACCTCGGCGTCGGTGATCGGGACGAAGCCCCAGTTGTCCCCCCAGGCCTCGTTGTAGACGTCCATGAAGCGGCGGACCTCGCCGGCCATGTCACGCTTGCGCATGTTGCGGATCGTGATCCCTTCGTCGTGCAGAGCTTTCTCCGCCGCCTCGTGGATCGAGGGGTCGAACTTCTCCCCCTCCTTCAGCTCGCCCATCCGCAGCTCCCACATCAGCACGTCCATCGCCTTGCCGAACCCCTCGGCCTCGATCAGCCGCTGGTAGTAGGGCGGGTGCCAGGGCTCGAGGATCATCGGCTGCCGCTCGAAGCCCTCGATCAGGATCCCGATCTCGTCGTTGGTGGTGAAGTCCATCGGCCCCAGCAGGCGCTCGCGGTCCCGCTCCCGCGCCCACCCGGCGGCGGCGTCGAAGAGCGCCCGCACCACCTCCGGGTCCTCGGCCGCCTCGAAGAAGCCGAACATCGCGTCCTTGCCCCCCTGGAACTCGTCCCAGCGGCTGTCGACCTGGGCGGTGATCCGCCCCACCGGCTCGCCGCCGCGCTCGGCCAGGAAGTACTCGGCCTCGCCGTGCTCGAACCACGGGTTCCTCTTGCGGTCGAGGAACTGCATCCGCTCGAAGACCAGCGGCGGCACCCACTGCTCGCTCCCGCGGTGCAGCCGGAACGGGAGCTTGACGAAGCGCTTGAGCTCGCGGCGGGTGCGAACGGGCCGGATCGTCAGGCTTCCCATCGGTCCGCAACCTACACTCTGCGGAGATGAGCGAGACCGCGAAGGCCCCGGTCGACGTCTTCGAGAAGGCGCGCAGCCACGACAGCCTCGAGCAGCTGGAAGCCGCCAAGGAGCACGACCTCCTCCC
>DATMBY010000277.1:0-5623 GCA_035558995.1 Solirubrobacterales bacterium | reverse complement strand
CTGGCCTCGCAGGTCCAGGCGGTGCCGCTCTCGGCTTAGCGGCTCACCGAACCGGCGTCGTCGGCGCCAGGTGCTCGTGGACGAAGCGGACCACGGCCGCGCCCTCGCCGACGGCGGTGGCGCAGCGCTTGATCGAGCCCGCCCGCACGTCGCCGGCAGCGTAGACGCGGGGGACGCTGGTTTCCAGCAGACCCTCGGCGCTGATTTCCGAGCCGGTGCGGATGAAGCCCTTCTCGTCGCGGTCGACCGCCTCGCCGAGCCAGCCGGTGCAGGGGGAGGCGCCGAGGAAGAGGAAGAGGAACGAGTAGGGGAGGTGGGTCCCGTCGGTCAGCGTCACCTCCTCGAGCTTGCCGTCGCTGCCGTGGAGCTCGGCGATTTCGCTGCGGTCGCGGACGCTGACCCCGTAGCGGTCGAGCTCGTCGATCAGGTAGCTGGACATCGTCTCCGCCAGGTCGGCGCGCCGGTGCAGGAGCGTGACCAGGGCGCCGCCGCGGGCGAGCCAGACGGCCGCCTGCGCGGCGGAGTTGCCGCCGCCGACTACGCCGACCCGCTGGCCGCCGCAGATCTGGGCCTCCGGCGGGCCGGCCGCGTAAAAGACGCTCAGCCCCTCGTACTGCTCGAGGTCGGCGACCGGGAGTTTCCGGTATTCGGCCCCGGTCGCGATCACCACCGCGCGGGCGGAGATCTCGTTGCCCTCCTCGAGCCGGACGAGGTGGCGGCCGTCGCCGGGCTCCAGCGCCTGCGCCCGGTAGGGCGTCGCGGTGCGGGCGTTGAACTTGCGGGCCTGGGTGACGGCGCGGCTGGTCAGCTCGCTGCCGGTGATCCCGGCCGGGAAGCCGAGGTAGTTCTCGATCCGCCGCGAGGTCCCCGCCTGGCCTCCCAGCACGGTGCTCTCGACGACGAGCGTGTCGAGGCCCTCCGAGGCGCCGTAGACGGCGGCGCCGAGGCCGGCCGGGCCGCCGCCGATCACAAGCAGGTCGACCTCCTCGCGCGCGCCCAGCTCCAAGCCGATCCCCAGCGCCCGTGAAAGCTCACCCTCGCTCGGCGCCCGCAGCTCGGCCCCGCCCGGCAGTCGCACCAGCGGGATCTCGGCCGGCTCCAGGCCCTCCAGCGCCCGCGCCGCCTCGGCGTCGTCGCCGCTGTCGGTCCAGGTGAACGGCAGCCGCTGCCGTTTCGCGAAGTCGACGAGCCGGCGGGTCGGCGGCGAGTCGCGCGGGCCGACGATCTCGATCCCCACCCCCTGCCGCTGCTGCAGCAGTTCGCGCCGCTGCACGAAGGCGGAGAGGAGGATGTCGGAGAGCGGCGCGTCCTCGAGCAGCAGCTTGCGCAGCTCTTCGCGCTCGACCGCGACGTAGCGCATCGGCTTCGTCACCTCGCCCGTGAGGAAGACGGTCTGGCCCGAGAGCAGGTTCATCTCGCCGAGGAACCCGGACGGGCCGTGGCGGACGATCTCGTTCCCAGCCGCGTCCAGGACCGCCGCCTCGCCCTCGAGGATCGCGATGAAGGGGTAGGTCTCGTCGCCGATCTCGAACAGCTTCTCGCCGACCTCGGCGCTCCGCTCCTCGCCGTGCTGGGCAAGCGTCGCGAGCTGGCTGCTGGAGAGGACGCGACTGACTGGACCGGCCACGCGTCAAGGCTACCCGTCGGGGTAGGTTGCCCTTACGTCAGCGATCGAAAGGACTCCGATGCGCAACCCCTTCACCCATAAGAAGCTGGAGGAGGTCAAGGACTCGGCGGCCGACTTCGGCCACGCCGACAAGATGGAGGCCCGCTTCGCCAAGGGCGACCTGGAGACCGAGGAGACCGGCTTCAGCTTCCATCGCCTGAAGCCGAACAAGCGCCAGCCTTTCGGCCACCGGCACGAGGACGCCGAGGAGGTCTACGTGATCGTCCGCGGCGACGGCCTCTTCAAGCTCGACGACGAGATCATCGAGGTCGAGACGCTCGACGCGATCCGCGTCTCCCCCGAGGTGACCCGCGCCTTCGAAGCCGGCGACGACGGCCTCGAGGTGCTCGTCTTCGGCCCCCGCAAGGACGGCGACGGGGCACTCGACCACGAGTTCTGGACCGACTGAACGCGGATAGACTGCGCGCCGATGCCAGCCGCAGAGGTCAACGGGGTGGAGGGGATGAAGGCGCTGGTCGGCCAAGAGGTCGGGCCGAGCGAGTGGCGGACGATCGCCCAGGCCGACATCGACGCCTTCGCCGAGCTCTCAGGCGACCATCAGTGGATCCACGTCGATCCCGAGCGGGCGAAGACCGAGAGCCCCTACGGCACCACGATCGCCCACGGCAACCTCACCCTCGCCACCGTCGACGGCTTCCGCACCGAGCTGATCAGCTCCACCGGCTTCGCCCTCGGCGTCAACTACGGCTGGAACAAGATCCGCTTCCCGGCGCCCGTTCCCGTCGACTCCAGGATCCGCGCCAAAGCCGAGGTCGTCTCCGTCGAGGAGAAGGGCAGCGGCTGGTACGAGGTCGTCACCCGCTTCACCCTCGAAGTCGAGGACGCCGGCAAGCCCTGCTTCGTCGGCGACAGCGTCACCCGCGTCATGGCCGCGGCGTAAACGCGAGCTTCAGTTCGTCACCGGCAAGCGGGAAAGGGCGGCGACCGTGTGCGAGCAGGCCCGTGCCGCCTCCGTGCCCTTGGTCTCCAGGTGGTCGAAGAAGAAGCCGCGGTGAGTCTCGTGCTCGTGGAAGTGGTGCGGAGTGAGGACCGCCGAAATGACCGGAACGTCGGTCTCCAGCTGCACCTGCATCAGGCCGCCGATCACAGCTTCGGCAACGAACTCGTGGCGGTAGATGCCGCCGTCCACTACGAGCCCGGCCGCGACGATCGCGTCGTAGGACCCGGTTTCTGCCAGCCGGCGGGCGTGCAGGGGGATCTCGAAGGCGCCGGTCACCTCGAAGTAGTCGATGTTCTCCGCCGGGGTGCCGAGCTCGGCGATCTCAGACGCGAACCCCTTCTTGATCTGGTCAACGAGGTCCTTGTGCCAGCACGCCTGGACGAAGGCGATGCGCCGCTTCTCGTTCATCGATCGCGCTCCTTTCGCTACCCGCTTGCAGCGGTGTGCCTTTTGTCCGCCAGGCGAACATAAGGCACACCGCTGCGCCCACGGGAACTACTTGACGGTCAGCGTTCCTTCCATGCCGGCTTCCCGGTGGCCCGGGACGGAGCAGTAGAAGGTGTACTTGCCGGGCTTGAGGTCGGCGGTGGCGGAGTCGGAGCCTTCGGAGAGGACTTCGGTCTCGGCGATGGTTTCGCCGCCGGAGTCTTCGATCGCGACGTCGTGGGGGACGGGCGAGGAGTTGGTGAAGTCGACCGTCACCTTGCCCGCCTTGGCGGTGGCTTCGTCGCTGGTGAAGGCGAGCTGGCCGCTGGGGTCGGCTTCGAAGTCGAGGGCGGAGGCGGAGCCCGCAGAGCCGCCTTCGGCTTCTTCCTTGGCTTCACCGGCCTTTTCTTCAGCGTCTTCGCCGGCTTCTTCGGCCTTTTCGCCCGCTTCTTCGCCCGCTTCTTCGACGTCTTCGACAGCGCCCGCCGCCGGCGAGGTGTCTCCGCTCGTCGAGTCGCCGCCTCCGCAGGCGGCAAGTGCCAGCGCGGCGAGGAGCATGACGAACAGGGTGAGGAGCTTCTTCATTTCATTCCTTTCCCGCAAGGACAGGTCTCGACGCAATCTAGTCGCGTTACGTAAAGACGCGCTACCCGGTTCAGCGGCCGTGGAACTCCGGGGTGCCGCCGCTGAAGAAGGTCTCGACTCCGTTGCGCAGGTCTTCGGTCGCCATCGAGTCGGCGATCCCGTGGCGCTCCAGCTGCAGATGGTCGTTGATGCTGTTCTCGATGCTGACCCCGACCAGCTTCTTCGCCATCCGCACGTAGTGGGGCGCCTTCTTCGCCAGCTCGCCGATCAGCGCCTGGGCGCTCGGCATCAGCTCGTCCGGTTCGACCACCTCGCGCACCAGTCCCAGCTCCTTCGCATCGACGGCGCTCAGGTTCGGGTCGTCGAGCAGCAGTTCGAGCGCCTTGCTCGGCCCCACAACACGCGGCAGGAAGTAGGTCATGCCACCGTCGGGGGAGGCGCCGATCCGGCCGTAGGCGGGGGCGAAGAAGGCAGCGCTGGAGGAGATCCGCATGTCGCAGGCGAGCGCCAGCGAGAACCCGGCACCGGCCGCGGGCCCGTTGATGGCCGCCACCACTGGATATGGAATCCGCCGCAGGTCGATGATCGCCTGATGCAGCGCCTCGGCCCCACGGCGCACGTCGGAAGGGAGGTCGATCTCCTTGGACTCGACCCCTTTGCGGAACCAGGAAACGTCACCGCCGGCGCAGAAAGCCTTGCCCGAGCCGGTGATGATCAGCCCGCGCAGCGGCGCCCGGTCGGCGAGCCAGCCGAAGGCGACGATCATCTCGCCGATCATCTCCGGGCTCATCGCGTTGAAGGCATCGGGCCGGTCGAGGGTGAGGGTCCCGATCTCGCCGTCGATCTCGATCCGGATCGTGTTCGGCTGCGGCGGGTTGACGGTCTCCGTGGTCATCTCTCTCCCTCGTGGCGGTGGTTGGCCGAGTGGCCAGCAGCCTACCCTTAGAGGGATGGCCAAAGGCGGGGAGAAAGCAAAGGGGGAGGGCGCCCTCTCGCGGGCGGAGCGGATCGCCCAGCAGCGCAGGGAGCTGCCCGACCAGCCCGGCGTCTACCTCTTCTACGACCGCGACGGCGAGCTGCTCTACGTCGGCAAGGCCCGCTCGATCCGCAAACGGATCTCCTCCCACTTCTCTGGCGGCAACACCCGCCTCACCTCCCGCATCGACCGCATCGAGAGCCTCGTCACCGCCAACGAGGCCGAGGCGCTGCTGACCGAGCAGAGCTTCGTCAAGCGCCACCGGCCGCGCTTCAACATCCGCCTCCGCGACGACAAGTCCTACCCCTACGTCGCCGTCAGCCTCGACGAGGCCTACCCGCGCGTCTACTTCACGCGGGAGAAGCACCGCTCCGGCCGCGCCTACTTCGGCCCCTTCTCCAGCGCCAAGCGGGTGCGGGAGACGCTCGACCTGCTCGGCAAGCTCTTCCAGTTCCGCACCTGCGAGGGGAAGGAGCCGGGACGCCGCTCCGGCAGCCCCTGCCTCGACTACTACATCAAGCGCTGCGGGGCGCCCTGCGTCGAGTACATCTCCCAGGAGGAGTACCGCCACAACATCGAGGCGATCGTCGACTTCCTCTCCGGCCGCTACCGCCAGGTCGAGCGCGAGGAGGACGAGAAGATGAAGGCCGCCGCGGCTGCGCAGGAATTCGAGCGCGCCGCCATCCACCGCGACCGCCTGAAAGCGATCCGCTCGCTGTTCGAGCGCCAGCGGGTGGCGGGGGCGACGATCGGGACCGCCGACCTGATCGGGGTCGCGGTCGAGGGCGCCGACGCCAACGCCCAGGTCTTTCAGGTCCGCGACGGCATCCTCGCCGAGCGCCAGAGCTTTTACCTCGAAAACCAGGGCGAACGCGAGCCCGCCGAGGTCGCCGAGGAGTTCATCTCCCAGTACTACGCGGCCTCGCCCTCGATGCCGCGGACGATCGTCGTCGGCCCTTACCTGCGGGAGCGCGCCGAGCTGCTGGCCGAGGCCCTGAGCGAGCGCCGC
>DATMBY010000276.1:0-4093 GCA_035558995.1 Solirubrobacterales bacterium | reverse complement strand
CGAAAACCTTCTACTTCGCCGCCTCGGTGACGACGATCACGATGCTGGTGGTGGGCGGCGCCCGCAGCGTCCTCGGGGCCGTCGTCGGGACCCTTGCGGTGGCGACGGTGAACGAGCTGCTGCGCAACCTCGAGGAAGGCGCCAGCGTCCTGGGCCTGTTCTCGACCGGGGAAACGCCCGGCCTGGCGGCGATCGGCCTCGGCCTGATCCTGCTGGTGACGATGGTCGTGCTGCCCGACGGGCTCAGCGGCGGCCGCGAGGCGGGTGAGATCGGGGGGCTCCGTCGCCGGCTGCGCCCCGGGCTCCTCCCGCCCTCGACCGCGGCGACGCCGGAGCGAGCGCGGCCGCTGCCCGGCCCCGGGTCGGCGGCGAGCCTTCGCGCCGAGGGGATCTCGCTCGCCTTCTCCGGGCTGCAGGTGCTGAAGGGGCTGGAGCTCCAGTTGCACCCCGGCGAGGCCCTCGGCCTGATCGGCCCGAACGGGGCTGGCAAGACGACGCTCGTCAACGTCCTCAGCGGCTTCCAGGTCCCCGACTCCGGCGGCGTCCTGCTCGACGGGGTCGAGGTGACCGGCTCCTCGCCGGAGCGGCTCGCGCGGGCGGGTCTCGGCCGCACCTTCCAGGCCGCGCTCCCCTTCGCGGGCCTGACCGTGGTCGAGAGCGTCGCCGTCGGCGCGATGGGAGTCGGGATCGGCCGCCGGCGCGCGGTCGAGGTCGCCGCCGAGGTGCTCGGGCGCCTCCGCCTCGGCGACCAGGCGCAGAGCCCGGCCGGTCTGCAGCCGCCCGGCAACCAGAGGCTGCTCGGCATCGCCCGCGCGCTTGCCACCGGGCCGCGCTACCTCCTGCTCGACGAGCCCGCGGCCGGGCTGAACGACGAGGAGTGCGGGGAGCTGGTGGCGATCCTGCGCGGGGTGATCGAGGACTTCGGCTGCGCGATCCTGCTGATCGAGCACGACATGAACGTGGTCATGGACCTCTGCTCCCGCGTCCAGGTGCTGGACGACGGCGAGACGGTCGCGGTTGGAAGCCCGGAGGACGTCCAGGCCGATCCCGCCGTGGTCGAGGCCTACCTCGGCACTTCCTACGCAGCGGGCGCCCATGCTTGAGCTCCGCGGCCTGACCGTCGCCTACGGCGGGGTCGAGGTCCTCCACGGCGTCGAGATGAGCCTCGGCGAGGGGGAGGTGGTCGGCGTGGTCGGCCCCAACGGCGCCGGCAAGACCTCGCTCCTGCGCGCGATCTGCGGCCTCGTCCCCGCGAGGACCGGCGAGATCAGCTTCGGCGGCCGGCCGCTGCGCGGGCTCGAACCCGAGGAGATCGCGAGGCTGGGGATCGCGCTGGTGCCCGAGGGGCGGCAGATCTTCGGCACGCTGACCGTCGGCGAGAACCTGCGCCTGGCCGCACCGGGAAACGGGAGCGAGACGATGGAAGGGGTCCTGGAGCGGCTGCCGATCCTGCGGGAGCGGTTCGGGCAGCGCGCCGACCGCCTCTCGGGCGGCGAGCAGCAGCAGCTCGCGGTCGCCCGCGCCCTGCTGCGCAGGCCGCGTCTGCTGATCCTCGACGAGCCCTCGCTCGGCCTGGCACCGAAGACGATCGACGTCGTCTACGGCCTCTTGGAGGAACTCCGGGCGGAGGGGGCGACGATGCTCCTCGTCGAGCAGAACGCGGCGCGGACGATCGACTTCTGCGAGCGCAGCCTGGTGCTGGCCGGCGGCAGGGTGCGCGCCAGCGGCAGGCGCGAGGAGCTGCAGCGCGACCCGGAGGTGCTGCGTGCTTACATGGGAAGGCAACTTTGATTGGAGAGAGAGATGACTGAGGACCGCCCCCTGCCCCCGCCGAGCAGCGACGAGGTTGCGCTGGCGCTGCGCCGCTGCTGGCAACCGGTGGCGAGGCTCGAGGACCTGAAGGACGGCCCGCAGCGGGCGGTCCTCCTCGGCGAGCCGCTTGCGGTCTTCCTCACCGAGAGCGGCGAGGCGGCGGTGGTTGCCGATCGCTGCGCCCACCGCGGCGCCCTGCTCTCGATGGGCAAGGTCTGCGGCGAGAGCATCCAGTGCCCCTACCACGGCTGGGAGTGGTCGGGCGAGGGCGCCTGCACCCGCATCCCCTCGCTCGCCGACCAGAGGCAGATCCCACCGCTGGCCCGGATCCCGTCATACCCCGTCCAGGTGCAGTGGGGGCTCGTCTGGACCACGCTGGAGGAGCCGCTGACCGGCGTCCCCGACGTCCCCTGGTTCGACGAGGAGAGCTGGACCTGGGGCCACGGCGAGCCCTTCGAGCTGCCGGTCGCCTTCGGGCTGATGATCGAGAACTTCCGCGACGTCTCCCATTTCGCCTTCGTCCACCAGGCCACCCTCGGCGTCCAGCCGGCGGAGATCGAGCCGCTGCTGCCGGAGCGGGACGGGCTCGAGGTGACCATGCGCCGCGACATGAAATGGGGAGAGGGCGCCAGCGACGCCTGGGGCTCCTTGCGGGAAATGGGCTACCACACGATCGCCCCCAACTTCACCTCGGCGAGGATGTTCACCGACGACGGCGAGCGCTGCCTGCTGCACGCCGCCCGCGCGATCAGCGCCACCGAGTCGGCGCACTACTGGATCGAGGCCGGCCTCGAGAACTTCGACCGGGAGCGGCTGGAGAAGGTGATCGCCTACGACGCCGGCATCTACGCCGAGGACGTGGCGGTGCTTTCGAAGGTGACTCCGCCCGAACTGCCCCTGGACCCGAGCGCCGAGGTCCACACCCCGGCCGATCGCTTCACGCTCGCCTACCGCCAGGCCTACGTGGAGTTCGTGCACCGGGCCCTCGCGGGTCAGCCGGCGCCCTCCTCGTAGTGGAACTGCGAGATGTCGCTGCGGGCGACGATGCGGGTCAGCTCCACCGGCCGCTCGCCCTCCCCGCCGCTGCCGTACTGGAGGAGGCGGCCGACCAGGGCCGGGTCGCCGGTGCGGACGCCGAGGGCTTTGGCGGTCCAGGGCCCGCATGAGGACCCCTCGAAGGAGACGTGGATCCGGGTCAGCTTCGGCGAGTCGCCGAGGCTCGGCAGTTCGCCGTCTTTGAGCGAGACCGCGGCGCCGAGTAGCCAGGGCACCCGCTCGACCGGGAAGAAGGAGTCGATCAGGCAGATCGGTTTGTCGATGCGCAGCAGCGAGGTGACCTGGGCGACCGTCTGCCCGCCGGAGACGGCGAGGTAGCCGGCCATCGTCTGGTCGTTGGTCTGCTCGCGGATGCGCAGGACGGCGATCCGCGAATCGCTGTGGCGGTCCTCCCGCAGGGAGCGGATCAGGCCCCTGATCGGCACCCGGCGCTTCGGCGCGGCGACGTAGGTCCCGGAGCCGCGGCGGCGGTAGATGTCCCCGTCGCGTTCGAGCAGGCTGAGGGCCGGACGCACCACCGCGCGCGAGACCTCGAAATACTCTTCGAGCTCGCGCTCGGAGGGAAACAGGGTGTCGGGATCCCAGACGCCTTCCTCGAGCTTCTGCTTGAGGATCTCACCGAGCTGGTAGTAGAGCGGGACCGGGCCGCCGCGCTCGGGAAGGCGGAGCCCCTCGAGACCGATCTGGGAGGGTCGCCTGGGACGACCCGAAGACTTGCGGCGACCACCCGAGACGGGTTTCTCCGGCTCCAATCAACTCACCGAACGGCTTACTGTTCGTATTCGGGCACGTAGGCAGGCTTGACCTGCTTCAGCAGCTTCGGCTTGCGCTCCGGGTATTCGTAGACGTACCAAGGTCCCGAGGGTAGGTGATCATTGGCCGTGTAGCCAAGGGGTCCCATCACCGTCGCGTGTGACTTTCTCTCAAGCGCAGAGGCGAGCTTTTCGCCGTCGGTGGTGCCGGTCTCGCGGATCGCGTCCAAAAGAAGCTGACCGGCGGCGTAGGAGGCGAGCAGGTTGCCGGAGACGTCGGTGTCGACCCCCGCCTGCTTCAGCCTTTCGAACAGCTTGGCCGTTTCGGCGTTGGTTGGGTCGTAGGCGGAGCCGTTGAGCGTTGCGTACACGTTGCTGGTGTCGGGCACGCCCTTGAGCCAGAAGGTGCCGTCGAAGGCGCTGGGCGTGGTGATCGGCAGGTCGATGCCGGCGGCGCGGATCTGCTTGATCGC
>DATMBY010000275.1:0-5425 GCA_035558995.1 Solirubrobacterales bacterium | reverse complement strand
CGACGACCCGATCCTCGGGATCGTCGAGAACCTCGGGCTCTCGAGCGTGCCGACCGAAATCCTCCGCTACTACGTCGGCGTCCTCGCGGCGGTGATCCTCCTGATCGCGACCAACGCCGGCCTGATCGGCGTCTCCCGCCTCACCTACTCGATGGGCCAGCACCGGCAGCTGCCCGAGGGGCTGCGCCAGGTCCACCCGAAGTACCGCACCCCCTACATCGCGATCCTGATCTTCGCCGCGATCGCGATCGTCACCCTGCTGCCGGGCCAGACCGACTTCCTGGCGACGATGTACTCGTTCGGGGCGATGCTCTCGTTCACGATCGCCCACGTCGCCGTGATCCAGCTGCGGCGGACCAGACCCGACGTCGCCCGCACCTGGAAGCCGCCGTTCAACATCCGCGCCTTCGGGGTCGATGTCCCGCTCAGCGCCGTCCTCGGCGGCCTCGGCACCTTCATCGCCTGGCTGGTGGTGATGGCCCTGAACCCGCGCACGCTCGTCGTCGGGCTCGGCTGGATGGTCCTCGGCGTCGCCGTCTACGTCCTCTACCGCCGCAACCAGAAGCTGCCCCTGACCCAGACCGTGAAGGTGGTGCTGCCGGAGCCGCTCGGGGTCGAGGAGGTCGAGTACCGAAGCGTGCTGGTCGGCTTCGAGGACGACGAAACCTTCTCGCCGGAGATGGTGGCGACGGCGGTCAAGCTCGCCGGCAAGCGCCGCCGCGGCATCCACGTCCACTCGATGATGACCGTGCCGACGAACCTGCCGCTGAACGCGGAGATGCCCGAGCGCGAAGGGGAGGCGCAGCAGAAGATCGAGGAGGCGAAACTGATCGGCGGCCAGCGGGTGACCGGCCACGTCGCCCGGGTGCGGCCGGGTCAGGCCGGCTACTCGGTCGCCGACGAGGCCGCCGAGATCAAGGCGGAGGCGATCGTCATCGGGCTCCGCTACCGCAACGGCGTCCCGCTCTACGACAAGACCCTGCAGACGGTCCTCGGCGAGCGCCCCTGCCGCGTGATCGTCGTCTCCGACCCGACCGACAAGCCCCCGGCCGTCCCCGGCGCCGCCCTCGCCGAGGTGGCGCGGTGAACAGCGAGCGCGTCTACCGCGGCGCCGTCCGCGCCTTCTCGCTGACCTTCGTCGCGATCGGACTGACGGTGCTGGTCGTCACCCTGGCCAACGGCGGCGGTCCGCTCTCGCTCGGCTTCCTGATGGGGATCGCCTTCCTGCTGGTCGGCGCCGGCCGGCTCTGGCTGGGCTCGCGGGTGGGTAAGTGAGCACCCCCGAGGCGCCCGGCGGCGACGGCAGCCGTCCGCCGCGTCCGCAGGAGCCGCGCTCGGAGCCGGTGCTGATGCGCGGGCTCGGCGTGCCGGCGCTGTTCGCCGCGGCCTACTCGGCGGTCGGCTTCTCGATCTACTTCGCCCTCGGCGTCGTCGCCGACCGTGGCCTCGGCCTGACGCCGCTGATCTTCCTCGCCGCCGGCCTCCTCTTCGGCCTCACCACGCTCACCTACGTCGAGGGCGGGGCGATGTTCCGCGAGCGCGGCGGCTCCTCGACCTTCGCCCGCCACGCCTTCAACGAGCTGATCGCCTTCATCGCCGGCTGGGCGATCCTGATCGACTACCTGATCGTGATCGCGCTGGCCGCGATCTCCGTCCCGCACTACCTGGAGCCGGTCAGCGGCGACTTCGCCCGGCCGGGCTGGGAGGTGGGGATCGCGGCGGCGGTGATCGGCCTCGTCTGCGTCCTCAACATCTACAACGTCACCGGCCGCGAGCGGCAGGGCTCGCTGACCTTCCTCGCCCTCGCCGACCTCGGCCTCCAGCTGGCCGTCATCGTCGTCGGCCTGCTGGCGGTGATGCACCCCGATCGCCTCACCGACCAGCTCGACCTCTTCACCGACCCGAGCTTCCGCGACATCGTCTACGCCGCGGTGGTGGCGATGCTCGCCTACGCCGGGATCGAGGCCGCCTCCGACCTCGCGCCCGACATCGACGTCAGCCGCCGGGACTTGAAACGGGTGACGATCGTCGGCGCGATCGGCGTGCCGCTGGTCTACGCCGGGATGGCGGCGATCGCGCTGATGGCGGTGCCGGTCGTCGGCGGCCCCCACGGCCCGCACACCGCGCTCGGCGGCGAGTTCGTCGAGGAGCCGGTGCTGGGCGTGGTCTCCGCCTACGAACCGGCCTGGGTCGCCGAAACGATGCGCTGGCTGGTGGCCGCCGTCGCCACCCCGGTGCTGATCTGGGCCGCCAGCACCTCGATGCTCGGCGTCTCCCGCCACATCTACACGCTGGCGATCAACCGCCAGATCCCCAGCTGGCTCGGCAAGCTGCACCGCCGCACCGCCACGCCCTACGTGGCGATCCTGCTCAGCGGCCTGATCGCGATCGGTCTCGTCGTCCCCACCAGCGTCAAGCTGCTGGCCGGGATCTACGCCTTCGGCGCCACCCTGGCGATCACGATCGCCCACCTCTCGATCATCCGCCTGCGGGTGAAGGCGCCGGAAAAGCGGCGCCCGTACCGGATCCCGTTCGGGGTCGCCTGGGGGACGGCGGAGCTGCCGTTGCCGGCGATCTTCGCCGCGCTGGTCAGCGGCCTCGCCTTCCTCAGCGTCCTCGCTTACCACACGACCGCGCGCTGGGTGGGGCTCGGCTGGATGGCCTTCGGCCTCACCTTCTACGTCGTCTACCGCAAGGTCTTCGAGGGCACCAGCCTGACCAAGCGGGTCTCGGTCACCGAGCGGGCGCTGACCAAGCAGGTGCCGGAGATCGAATTCAGCAACATCCTCGTCCCGGTCTTCGGGACCAAGTTCGACGACGACATCGTCGCCACGGCGGGGCGGCTGGCCGCCGCCGATGCCGGCACTCGCAAGCAGCGGACCGTCCCCCGCCTCGACGTCGTCTACGTGATCGAGGTGCCGCTGACCCTGCCGCTCGACGCGGCCCTGCCGAGGGAGCGCGAGGAGCAGGCGCGGCGGGCGCTGGAGCGGGCGCGCGAGGTGGGGGAGGAGTACGAGGACGTCGAGGTCGTGACCGACGTGATCCGAGCCCGCAAGGTCGGCGCCGGGATCCTCGAGGCGGCGCGGCGCAGCAACGCCGAAGCGATCGTGATCGGGGGGGAGGCGCCGACCAAGATCCGTGGCGGCGGCGTCCTCGGCGGGATCGGCGCCGCCAAGCCGGCGGAGATCGGGGCGGCGACCGAGTACGTGCTGAAGAAAGCCCCCTGCCGGGTTCTCCTCACCGCTCCGCCGGAACCCGCTGGATGACGCGCCTGGCACTGCGCATCTCTGCGTCCTCGGGCTTGCCTTTGCAACCAGCAAAGGCTGCGCCCTGCGTCCTTGACCTGCTTGGCCAGGCACGCCCCCAGGCGCACGTCATTTGGGAACCGACCATCTAGTATCCGCCGCATGTTCGTTCTGATCGTCGGCTGCGGCCGGGTCGGCTCCTCGGTCGCCCGGGCGATGCTCCGCGAGGGGCATCAGGTCTCCTGTCTGGACGAGGACCCGGAGTCCCACGCTCGCCTGGAGGTCGGCCTGGAGAAGAGCTGGGAGGACCTCGGCGGCCAGTTCACCGTCGGCGCCGGTCTCGAGACCGAGGCCCTGGAGGCGGCCGGGATCGAGAACGCCGACGTCTTCATCGCCTCCACCGACGGCGACAACACCAACATCGTCATCTCCCAGATCGCCCAGCGCCGCTACGAGGTGCCGACCGTGATCGCCCGAGTCCTCGACCCGCTCCGGGCCGAGTGGTACCAGCGCCAGGGCCTGAACACCGTCTGCCCGACCCGGGTCGCGATCGACCTGCTCGAGGGCGAGGTCCGCGCCGCCGCCGGTCGCGGCGGCTCCTCCGACGACGCGCCGGCGGCAGCGTAGGAGGGACGGAGAGCATGTACATCATCGTCGTCGGCGCGGGGAAGGTGGGGTGGAACCTCGCCCGCGAGCTGCTCGACAAGGGGCACGAGGTGACGCTGGTCGAGAGCGACCGCCGCCGTTACCTGACCGTCGAGCAGGAGCTCGAGCACAACGTCTCCTACGGCGACGCCTCCGAGCTCTGGGTGCTGGAGCGGGCCGGGATCCAGCGCGCCGACATGGTGATCGCGGTCACCGGCGACGACGAGGACAACATGCTGATCTGCCAGGTGGCGAAAGAGAAGTACCTGGTCGACCAGATCATCGCCCGCGTCAACAACCCCCGCAACCGGCGCCACTTCGACCTCCTGGGGATCAAGCCTTCGGTCTCGGCCACCGACCTGATCCTGCGACTGCTCGAGCACGAGGTGCCCGAGTACGGGCTGGTCCACCTGCTCGACCTGCAGGAGGAGCAGCTGGAGATCATCGAGATGCTGCTCGGCAAGGACTCGGGCGTGACCGGGCGCCGGGTCGGCGACCTGCAGATGCCCGAAGGCAGCCTCCTGATCTCGGTCCTGCGCGAAGGCAAGGGCTTCGTCCCCAACGCCGACACGGTGCTGCAGGAAGGCGACGAGATCCTCGCCGTGCTCGATCCCGGCAAAGAGGAGGACCTGAAGACCCTCTTCGGCCCGGACGGCAACGGCAACGGGGCCGCTGCCGGGTAAGAACCGGGCGGGATCGGACGCTAACGGGGCAATGGCCGATCGCGAAGTCGATTTCCTGCTCGTCGGGGGAGGCATGGCCTCCGCCCACTGCGCCGCCGAGTTGCGCCGCCGCGGGGCCGAGGGCTCGGTCCTGCTGGTCGGCCGCGAGCCCGAGCCGCCCTACGAACGGCCGCCGCTCTCGAAGGAGTACCTGCGCGGCGACGCCGGCCGCGAGGACGCCCACGTCAACGGCGGCCGCTCCTGGTACGAGGTGAACGGCGTCGAGCTGCTGACCGGGAAGAACGTGATGGGCCTCGACCTCGAGAGCCGCACGGCGAAGATCCAGGGCGGGGAGGAGGTCGCCTTCGGCAAGGCCCTGCTCGGGACCGGGGCGATGGTCAACATCCTCCGCGTCGAGGGGGCCGAGAACGAGGGGATCCACTACCTGCGTGCCTTCGGCAACTCCGACGCGATCCGCGCCGACGCCGAGGCGGCCGAGCACGTGGTTCTGATCGGCGGCAGCTACATCGGCTGCGAGGTGGCGGCCTCGCTGACCGCGCAGGGGAAGAAGTGCACGATCGTCGCGATGGAGGAGGTGGCGCTCTCGCGAACCTTCGGCGAGGACGCCGGCCGCTGGTTCCAGGGGCGGCTGGAAGAGCACGGGGTCACCTTCCACGGCGGCGAGACCCTGAGCGCCTTCGAGGGCGACGGCCGGGTCAAGGCGGTCGTCACCGAGAGCGGGCTCGCCGTCGAGTGCGACACGGTCGTGGTCGGCGCCGGGGTGCGGCCGGACGCGATGCTGGCCCAGCGGGCCGGGATCGAGGTCGGCGACGGCGGCATCGTCTGCGATTCCAAGCTCGAGACCTCGGTACC
>DATMBY010000274.1:0-10811 GCA_035558995.1 Solirubrobacterales bacterium | reverse complement strand
GGCCTCGGTCAGCTCCCAGACGGTGTGGTTGGGGATCCGGTTGCCGCGGCCGCCGCGGCCCTCCTCGATCACCCGGAACGGCTCCTCGACCTCGACGATCGCCGTGTCCATCCAGACCTTGCGCAGCGGCGCCTCGACCCGGAACCTCGCCCCGGCGCCGACCCCGCTGCCGTCGATCCGGGTGAGGTGGAAGTCGGTGAGGAAGTGGTCGGTGAAGGCGGGGCGGGCGGCGAGGTCGACCAGCGCCGCGAAGACCTCCTCGCGGGGGGCGTCGATCTCTATTTCAGCGCTTAAGGGACCCATCGGAGCGGGGAGTCTAGATGTCAGGCCAAGAAGTGATGGATTGAGAAGTTTGAGTGATTTTCACCAGGGGCCGGTCTAGTATCGAACCAACGTCCAGGAAGGAGAGCACGCCATCTTCAACACTGCCGGCACCAGCCCAGCCGGCGAGGCTCTTGCCACCGGCTCCATGCCCGGCGAGGGGACCTATTTCTGCCTCGTCTGCGGCACCCAGGTCTCGCTGAGGGAGACCGATTCGCTGCCCCCCTGCGCCCGCTGCGGCGCCTCCCGCTTCCGCCGCGACTCGATCTTCTCCTCGCTGCAGGAGCATGGCTCGAAGACCGTCGAATTCGCGGTCACCGGCGAGCGCGAGCCGCCCGGCTGGCTCGACGAAGCCCGGGAGCGCCTGACCGCGCCCGGCTACCACCTGGCGATGCGCGAGCACGGCAAGATCTCCACCTACGCCCTCGGCGAGGGCTGGACCAGGATCGGCCGCTGCAGCACGGCGGACATCTGCCTCGACGACCCCAGCGTCTCCCGCCGCCACGCGATGATCTGCAGCGAGGAGGAGCAGCGCCCCCGCGTCCTCGACGACCGCAGCCTCAACGGGATCCTGCTCAACAACCGCAAGATCGACGTCGCCGTCCTCAACCCCGAAGACGAGCTGACGATCGGCCGCTACCGCCTCTACCTCCTGCAGGCCTGATCGCGAGACCGCAAAAAGGCGTCTTCAGGATGCTTTTTTGCGGTCTCGGCGAACCCAGCGCCCTTTTCCGGCCACCCCCGCTCCTACGATGCGGCTTGGTGATCGACTTTCCAGACGATCCCGGCAACCACCCCGGCGAGGAGTCGATCTCGGCCTCGGCCGAGCGCGCCCGCGCCGAGCTCCACGCCGAGATCGAGCGCGTCCGCCGCGGCGTCGAGCAGATGCTCGACGAGCAGAACGTCCCCCTGAACAGCGACATCCGCCGCGAGCTCGACACGATGCAGGAGGACCTCCGCCGCTACGTCAAAACCCGCATCCGCAAATCCCAGAAGCGCACCGACCGCCGCGTCGGCCGTCTCGAGGACCGCACCGCCACCCTCGAGAAACGCCTCGACGGCATCGACGCCGAGCGCCGGATGACCGAATGGCGCATCCACTCCGACACCGAGCGCATGCTCGGCGGCCTGCTGCAGGAGGTGCGCGGGATCGCGGACCGGCTCGAGGGGAAGCCCCCTCCCCCGGCCTTCTAGAACTTCTGGTGCGTGGCTGGCGGTGTCAGACCAAGCGGGGCTAGGACGCAGGGAGGCCGAATAGCAGCGCTATTTGGCCGACCGAGGACACCGCCCCGCGCAGCGTCTGACGCCGCCAGGCGCGTGCCAGATCACTCGGTGGAGATGCTCGGGTCAGCCTGGACCTTCAGCGGCACGATCATCAGGAAGTTGCTCGTCGCGTCGGCGGCGAGGTCGAGGACGCGCTGGACCTCGTCGTCCTGGCCGGTGGCGCGGAGCTCCGATGCGTAGCCGTTGAGGAGGTCGTCGAGGTCGAAGAGGGCCTCGGCGTCGAGGTCCTTGAGTTCGACTTTGGCGCCACGGCCGAGGCGGCGTTCGATTGCCGCCCGGTCGATGCCGAAGGCGTTGTGGCGGACGTAGACGCGGCCGCCGGTCATGCCCGCGCAGGCCCATGGGCCGATGTCGCCGAGGACGACGGCGCGCCCCGAGGTCATGTACTCGAAGGCGAAGCCCTTGGCGTTGGCGCGGTTGGCGACGGTGCCGCGGTTGTCGTCGATCGGCTGCTCGGGCTCGCCCGCCAGCACCACGTCGGCGCCGGAGAGGCGGATGCAGAAGCGCGAGTCGGCGCTGCCCTGCACGTAGAGCTTGCCGCGCTGGGCGCCGTAGGCGAAGGACTTGCCGACCGAGCCGTTGAGGCGCTTTCCGCGCGCGCCCTTGCCCTTGAGGATCGAGATCGTCCCGCCCAGCATCGTCTTGCCGACGCCGTCCTGGGCGCCGCCCTCGACGCGGATGTTCACCCCGTAGGAGTTGAACGCCCCCAGCCCCTGGCCGGCGACCGAGCCGCCGTCGAACTCGAGGCTCGCGAGGACCTCGTCGTCGCTCCCCGCGGCGCCGCCGTCGAAGATCCGGTTGCGGGCGATCGCCCCCGCCAGCTCGGTCCCGAGCACGCGGTCGTTGGCGTCGGTCGCGCGCGGGAAGCGGCTGCTGACGGTCTTGCCCGAGCAGACTTCCGGCGCCAGGGCGGCGATCTGGCTCGAGGCCTCCTTCGCCTCCATCCGGATCGGCCGCGCCATCACCAGACCGGCTTCGGCCCGCGCCTCGGCCTCCTCGGCGACCGGCAGATCGAGCGGTTCGAGGTCGAGGTGCTCCTCCAGCGGTTCGATCAGCGGCGTCAGGTCGACCGTGTCCTTCATCGCCACCTGCTCCAGCAGGTCGTAGCGGCCGACCAGGTCCTGGGCGCGGTCGTAGCCGAGCGAGGCGACGACCTGCTTGACCTCCTCCCCCATCGAGGAGAAGAAGCGGGCGCAGCTCTCGGCGGCGCGGTCGACCTCCTGCGGGGTGAACTTCTTCAGCCCGTGGGCCTCCGCTTCGGCCGGCGTCTCGATCTGGGTCGCGATGCCGACATGGCAGGTGTCGAGCTGGCAGCCGCGGCAGATCGTGCAGCCGAGGCTGACCATCGCCAGGGTGCCGAAGCCGACGCGGTTCGCGCCGAGGCAGTGCAATTTGACGATGTCGTGGCCGGTCCGGTAGCCGCCGTCGGCCCAGATCTCGACCCGGTTGCGCAGCCCGGCCTCCATCAGCGCCCGATGCACGGCGCGGGTGCCGATGTCGCTCGGCAGCCCGACGTGTCGCAGGGCGTGCTGGCGGGCGGCGCCGGTGCCGCCCTCGAAGCCCGAGAGGGTGATGATGTCCGCTCCCGCCTTGGCGATCCCGAGCCCGATCGTGCCGATATTCGGCACCACCGGGACCTTGACCGAGACCCGCACGTCCGGGTTGACGGTCTTCAGCTCGTCGATCAGCTCGGCCAGGTCCTCGATCGAGTAGAGGTCGTGGTTGTTGGAGGGCGAGATCAGGTCGGTGCCGGGCGCGGCGTTACGCGCCGCGGCGACCTTCGCCGAGACCTTCTTGCCGGGCAGGTGGCCGCCCTCGCCGGGCTTGGCGCCCTGGCCGATCTTGATCTCGGCGACGTAGGAGCTGTTCAGCATCTCCGCCGAGACGCCGAAGCGGCCGGAGGCGACCTGCTGCCCGCGCCAGTTGCGGTACTGGCCGTACATGTCGCGGATCTCGCCACCCTCGCCGTTGATGCAGAGGATGTTGGTCGCCTTCGCCGCGTCCGCGTAGGCGCGGAAGGCCGGCTCTGACTGCGAGCCGAAGCTCATCGAGGAGATCACGATCGGGTAGTCGTGGTGGCCGACCCCGGCGTCGACGCCGGCCGCGTCGACCGGCTCCCGGTCCCCCTTCAAAGCCATGATGTGGCGCATCGAGATCGGGCTCTGCTTCTCGAGGTCGCGGACTTTCTGCGAGTACTCCTCGTAGGTGCCGGTCCCGTTGGCGGTCGCGATCGCCGCCTTGTAGACCTTCGGGTAGAAGCGGAACGTCTTCGCCGGTTTCGCCGCCGCCTCGTCGCCCGAGAGGGCGTGGGCGCGGGCGTTGGTGTCCTCGTCGAGGTCGGCGAAGCCGGTGCCCGCCTTCTCGGAGGCGGCGTAGAACTCGGTCTGGAATATCTCCGCAAGCTCCGGCTTGATCCCGATCGAGCTGAACTGGCGCGCGTAGCCACGGACCTCGTGGATCCCGATCGTCGAGATCACTTTCTCGATCCCTTTGCGCAGGGCAGCGCAGAGGTTGGCGACGTCGGACTCGTAGTCCTCGACGCAGATCACCTCCACCATCGTGTACGGGCAGACGCCGTTGGCGCCAAGCCCGAGCGCGAGCATCACATCGTGGACGTTGCGGATCGAGGCGGCGCGCAGGACGAGCCCGCAGCGCCGGCGCAGGTTCTCTTCGCCGGACTCGACTTTGAACTGCTTCAGCGCCTGGTCGACCGCCGAGGTCGCCAGGTGCGGGTCGAGGTAGCGCCGCTCGGCGTCGTAGACGGTGCGGTCGGTGAGGACCAGCAGCTCGCAGCCGTTGCGGACCTTCTTCACCGCCTCCTGCTTGATCCGCTCGATCGCGCCCCGCGTCGTCTCCGACTCCAGGAGGGAGATGTCGACGGCGGCGGCGCGGCCGCGGAACTCCTCCCAGAGGTCCTCGAGCAGGTAGGTGTCGTGCTCGCGGGCGATCTTCCGGTAGGGCTTGTCGGCGAGCGGGGCCAGGCCGTGGTGGCCGCCGAGGATCACCGGGAACCCGGTTTCGACCGTGCCCGTGTCCTCGCCCGCGTTCTCCAGCGAGGGACGGCGGCCGAACAGGGTCCGGGTCGAGAAGTGCTCCATCTCGCGTTCGCGGTCGATCGCCGGGTTGGTGACGACGGCGACCGTCTCCTTGAAGTAGTCGGCGAGGTTCTGCCGCTCGGGCGAGAGCGCCGCCAGCGGCCCGTCGTAGCCGAGCGAGCCGACCGGCTCGGCCCCGTTGGAGGCCATCTGCTGGACGAGTTTGACGTCGTCGCGCTGCCAGCCGAAGCCAGCGAGGACGCGATCGGAGACCCGGACCGGCTCCTCGGGTCCGGCGTCGGTGTAGCCGGGGACGTCCTGGCCCTCGAGCGGGCCGCCGGTCTCCAGCGCCCGCTCGTAGCCGGCGACCGCCTCGACGCCGTTCCGCTTCAGCCAGCGGTCACGGACGATCCGCAGCATCTCGTCGTGCGGGTGCAGGCTCGAGCCGCGTTCGGCGCGGTCGATCTGGACCAGCACCTTCTCCCCCGGCGCCAGCGGCTTCGGCTCTGAGCACATCTTCGCGACCGAGACGACGCCGGGCTCGGAGCTGAAGACGAAGTCGTCTTCGGTCTCCACCTGCCAGAGCGGGCGCAGGCCCATCGCGTCGGCGGAGAAGACGCACTCGTCGGCGTGGCGGGCGATCAGAGCGACCGGGCCCTGGGCGAACGGCCCCATCGTCTGGTGCAGGTACATGTAGAAGGCGTGCAGGTCCTCGGGCAGGTCGCGGACCTCGGCGACGATCGGCGGCAGGACCATCTCCATCGCCTCGGCGAGGCTGAAGCCCTCGCGGCTGACCAGGGTGTCGATCGTGCGGTTGAGGTCCTGCGAGTCCGAGGAGCCGGGCTGGATCGGCACCGCCAGCATCTTCGCCTCCTGGCGCAGCTGCTGGATCGTGTTGATCTCGCCGTTGTGGCCGAGCACCGAGAACGGCTGCACCCGTTTGAACGAGGGCCAGGTGTTGGTCGAGTAGCGGTTGTGGCCGAAGCAGCCGATCGTCTCGAAGCGCGGGTCGTGCAGGTCCGGGTAGTACTCGCCGAGGACGTTCGGGGCGCCCATCACCTTGTAGACGCAGGTGGTGGCGGAGAAGGAGGGGACGTGGACGCCGAGCTCTTTCTCCAGGCAGATCATCAGGTCGAAGAGGACGTGGTGGCGGGTCCCGGCGTCGGCTACGAGGCCGCCGAGCTGCCAGAAGATCGGCTCCTCCTCGCGCGCGGTCGGGCCGAGGGCCGGCGAGTTGACGACGCCCTCGCGCTCGGCGAGGACGCGAAAGCCGCCGGCGGCGAGCAGCTCGCGGGCGTCGTGCTTGACCCTCTCGACGTCCTGGGAGCGCTCGATGAAGACGTGGGCGACGGCGAAGGCGTCGTCCGTCGCGAGGGACGGGTCGTGGCCGCCGGAGCGGACCTCCTCGGCCCAGATCTTGCGCGGGATGTCAACCAGGAGGCCGCAGCCGTCCCCCTCGCCGTCGACGTTGCCGGCGCGGTGGAGCATCTTCTGCAGGGCGGGAATCGCCAGCTCGATCGGTTCGTGGCTCGGCGTCGCGTCCTTGCGGACCGAGGCGTAGATGGCGCATGCGTCTTTGTCCTCGACGCTGGGCGGAGAGACGAGCGGCCGGTAGGGGCGCTCTGGCGAGTAGCGCTCCACGCGAGCACCGCGATCTGACTGGGTCTTCAATTTTGACCTCCCGGGTTCCACGCCTTCTTCGAGCGGGCGCGCGACGGGGTTAACGAGTTACGGGATTATAGGGGCCGGTCAAGCCCAGGACATGGGCTGGTAGCCGCCGTCGGGCTCGACCCCGACCAGCAGCGCCAGAACCGGCGCCCCGGAGCGGTTGAGGATCGTGCGGGTGGCGGCCGGCTCCAGCGAGGCGAAGGTGCCGGCCGGCGCCGGGTGGTCCTCCCCGTCGAGCCGCATGGTCGCCTCCCCCTCGAGGATCACGTAGAGCTCGACCTGCCCGCTCTGCGCCTCGTCGTGCTCGGGAATCTGCCCGCCGGGCGCGATCTCGACCAGGTTGTAGCCGAAGGCGCGGGTGCCGAGCGCCTTGCGGGCGAGCAGCCAGGTCGAGTCGCCCGACCCCTCCATCCGCTCGAATTCGTCCTGGTGCTTGATCGTGTAGTTGTCGGCCATTAGGTTCGACCCTAACCGCAGATGACCGACCAGGGCAAGGACTCAGAGCAGGCGCTGCGCGAGACGATCGACCGCTACAACGCGGCCTGGAACGAGCACGATCTCGACGCGATCATGTCGATGCACGCGCCGGAGATGGTCTTCGAGAACCACACGGCCGGCGAGTCGGCGCAGGGAGAGGAGGCGCGCGGCCACATCGGCTCGATCTTCGCGACCTGGCCCGACATCGCCTTCACCACCCGCCGCCTCTACGTCCGCGAGGAACTGGTCGTACAGGAATGGACCGCCGCCGCCACCCACACGCAGACGATGCGCCGCGGCGACCTCGTCGCCGAGCCGACCGGCAAGCGAGTCGAGTGGGACGGCCTCGACGTGATCCCCTTCGAGGACGGCCTCGTCAAGCGCAAGGACGTCTGGTCCGACAGCGTCTCGATTCTGCGCAAGGTGGGACTGCTGGACTAGGCGTGTCGCTTTTGTAAGGCATAGCCGTACAAAAGCGACATCGACAAGGACGAACGCCGATCAGGGACCGACGATCGCGGCGGCGACCAGGCTGCCGCTCATCGCGACGAACGAGACCACCGCCAGCGCCCGGTACCAGAAGCGTTTGTCGACTTCGGGGTCGAAGGCGAGCGGGACGAAGAGGAGGGGGTTGACGAAGGTGCCGAAGACGAGCGCTGCGGCGACCGCGGTCGGCAGGTCAGGCACCGCCAGGCCGACGCCGATCAGGATCAGGCCCATCATCACGTAGTCGAGGTGGACCTGGCGGATCCGCTGCGGCGCGACGACGCCGATCCGCCGCAGCCACTCGGGCCGCTCGCCGCGGATCACCATCGCCCAGCCGAGCAGGCCGCCGAGCGCGAGCTCGACGAGGCCGATGCGAATCACCCAGTCCATCGCCTACAGCTCCGGCACGTCGGCGCCGAGCGGGCTGAAGGGAAGCCGCCGCACCTCGGCCCAGCCGGCGCAGCGGTCTTCCAGCGCCGCGGTCACCTGTCCGGCCTCCTGCCAGGTGGTCCAGACGAGGACGGTGGGGCCGGCGCCGGAGATCGTCGCTCCCAGTGCCCCCAACTCCCGCGCCGAGTCGACGACCTCCATCGAGCGCGGATAGAGCTCGCGGCGGCGGTTCTGGTGGATCGAGTCGCGGAGGCCGCGGGCGAGCAGGTCGAGGTCGGCGCTGCGCAGGCCGAGGACCAGCGTCGCCGCGGCGGAGACGTTGGCGACGGCGTCGGCGAGCGGCACCTCCGCCGGGATCGCCTCCCGCGCCCGCTCGGTCGAGACCTCCTCGGGCGGGATCACGACGATCCCCTCCAGCCCCTCGGGTGGATCGAAGCGCGCCGCGGTCCGCCCCTCCTCCCCGCCCGCGCAGACGACGAAGCCGCCGTAGATCGCCGCGGCGACGTTGTCGGGGTGCCCCTCGATCTCGGTCGCCCGCGCCAGCATCTCCTCTTTCGAGAGCGCCAGCTCGTAGAGGTGATCGGCCGCGTAGAGGCCGGCGACGATCGCCGCCGCGCTCGACCCCAGCCCCCGCGCCAGCGGGATCTCGCTGCACAGCCGGAAAGCGATCCCGTCAGCCGACCGCAGGCTCTCGAAGGACCGCACGATCAGGTTGTCGCGCCCGGTCGAGACCTCGAGGCCGCCCGGGTCGAAGGAGAACTCGCCGCTCTCCTCCACCTCCAGCTCCAGGTGCAGCGCCATCGCCGCCGCCATCGCGTCGTAGCCGGGCCCGAGGTTGGCCGAGGAGGCGGGGACGCGGACGAGCCGGTGGCGTGCGGTCACCGGTCCGAACCTAGTCGAACACGGCGCGCTCGACGGCGCTGAGGTCGTTGTCGCAGTTGATCACCGAGGGGGCTTTCGAGAGGGCGGTGTCGGGGTCCTTGAGGCCGTGGCCGGTGAGGACGCAGACGACGGTCTCGGGGCGGGCGGCGCCCTCGACGACCGGGAGGCCGTGGGCCAGGAGCCCGGCGACCGAGGCGGCGCTGGCGGGCTCGCAGAAGACGCCTTCGTTGTCGGCGAGCCAGCGGTAGGCATTGAGGATCTGCTCGTCGGAGACGGCGGCGACGCGGCCGCGGGAGGCGGTGAAGGCGGCCATCGCCTCCTCCCAGCGCGCCGGGTTGCCGATCCGGATCGCCGAGGCCACGGTCTCGGGCCGCTCGACCGGCTCGCCGCGGACCAGCGGCGCCGCGCCCTCCGCCTGGAAGCCGTAGAGGACTGGCAACTGGCTCAGATCAGTGACCTCCAGCTTGTCGAGCTGGAGGTCACCCAACTGAGCCTGCTCGTTGAACCCACGCCAGTAAGCGGTGACGTTGCCTGCGTTCCCCACTGGGATAGCTAAAGCGCCGGGCATCTTCCCGAGGTCCTCGACCACCTCGAAGGCAGCGGTCTTCTGGCCTTCGATCCGGTGCGGGTTGACCGAGTTGACGAGCTCGATCGGGTGCTTCTGGGAGAGCTCGCGGACGATCCGCAGGGCGTCGTCGAAGTTCCCCCGCAGGGCGACGACGCGGGCGCCGTGCATCAGCGCCTGGGCGAGCTTGCCGATCGCGATCTTGCCCTCGGGCACGATCACCGCACCGCGGAGCCCGGCTCGGGCCGCGTAGGCGGCACAGCTGGCGGCGGTGTTGCCGGTCGAAGCGCAGATGATCGCCTCCGCCCCCCGCCCCTTCGCCCGCGAGACCGCCACCGTCATTCCCCGGTCCTTAAACGACCCGGTCGGGTTCAGCCCCTCGAATTTGAAATAGGCCCTCGCTTCGATCCGCTCCGAAAGCCTCGGCGCCTCGATCAGCGGCGTCGCCCCCTCGTTCAGCGTCACCACCGGGTCCCCCGGCTCGAGCGAGAGCCGGTCGCGGTAGCGGTCGATAAGTCCCGCCGCCATCAGTACTCCTCCTCGATGACCCTGATGCTGCGCGGCGGCGAGCGCAGGTCCTCGAGCCCCGCCAGCTCCTCGACCGCGGCGGCGAACTTCGACTCCAGGCACTGGTGGATCACCATCACCAGCCGCGCCTCGGAGCCGCTGCCCCGCTGGACGAAGCTCTTGACCGAGATCCCGTGCTCGCCCAGCACCGTCGCCACCCGCGCGAGCACGCCGGGACGGTCGGCGACCTCGAGGTGAAGGTAGAAGGAGGAATCGACGTCGGCGACGATCGGCAGCTCGACCCGGGTCTCGTGCACCGGCGCGTCGCCGGCGAGGATCGAGACGACGTCTCCGAGCACCGCCGAGGCAGTCTGCAACCCGCCTGCGCCCGGACCCGACATCGTCACCTCGGTGATCGCCGGCGCCTCGACCATGACCGCGTTGAACGGCCCCTCGATCGGGGCCAGCGGGTGGCCCGGGTAGAGGAAGCAGGGGAAGACGCGGACGCTGATGCCGCCCTCGCGCCGTTCGGCGACCCCGAGCAGCTTCAGCGAGAGGCCCAGCTCCTTGGCATAGGCGAGGTCGTCGGGCTGGATCCCCTCGATCCCCTCGAACGGGACCTCGGAGAGGGTGACCGGGGTGTGGAAGGCAAGGCGGGCGAGGATCGCCATCTTCGCCGCCGCGTCGGCGCCGCCGACGTCGTCGGAGGGGTCGGCCTCGGCGTAGCCCAGCTCCTGCGCCCGCGCCAGCACCTCCGCGTAGCCGGCGCCGGTGGCGGCCATCTCGCTGAGGATGAAGTTGGTGGTGCCGTTGACGATCCCGAAGACCTTGGCGATCTCGGTGACGCCGAAGCTCTCCTGGATCGTCCGCACGATCGGGATCACCGCCGCCACCGCGGCCTCGAAGCGCAGCTGCACCCCGGCCTCCCGGGCGACCGCGAAGAGCTCATCGCCGTGCTGGGCGAGCAGCTGCTTGTTCGCGGTGACGACCGGCTTGCCCGCGCGCAGCGCCTGCAGAACGTAGTCGCGCGAGGCGTCGGTCCCCCCCATCAGCTCGACGACGAGGTCGGAGCCGGCGAGGATCGCCTCGAATTCCCCCTCGCTGCGGGTCAGCGCCCCGGCGATCTCCGGCCGCCGCCCGGTCGCCGCCTCGACCGCGTCGGCGCGCTCGGCCAGCAGGTCGGCGAAAGCGGCGCC
>DATMBY010000273.1:0-12699 GCA_035558995.1 Solirubrobacterales bacterium | reverse complement strand
AACGACGGCCAACGGTTCGAGGGGAAGGTCGCGCTGGTCACCGGTGCCGGAGGGGCTCTCGGTGGCGCGGTGGCACTGGCCCTCGGGCGCGAGGGCGCGAGCGTCGCCCTCGGGTACCGCGCCTCGGAGGATTCGGCCAGGGCCGCTCTGGGGGACATCGAAGCATCCGGGTCCGCCGGCCACGTCGCCCAGCTCGAGGTGACCGACCGCGAGTCGGTCGATCGCTTCGTCGCCGAGGCCGCCGAGCGCTACGGCCGCATCGACGTCGTCGTCAACACCGCCGGCCGCATCGACCCCGCCGACGCCGTCCGCTTCGTCGACTCCGATGGCGGCGCCTTCGCCGCCCTCCTCGACGTCGACCTGCTCGGCACCTTCCGCGTCTGCCAGGCCGCCGTTCCGCACCTGAAGCGGACCGGCAACGGCGCGATCGTCAACTTCTCCGGCTCCTACGGCAACGGGATCGACCGGGAGAACGTCGTCAACTCGGTCGCGGTCACCTACTGCGCCGCCAAGGGCGGCGTCCGCGCCTTCACCTCGGCCCTGGCGCGGGACCTGGCGCCGGAGATCCGCGTCAACGCCGTCGCCCCCGGCCCGATCGCGGCCAACTGGGAGGACGACTGGGAGATCCCGAAGGAGCACATCGACGAAGCGCTGGCGATGACGCCGCTGGGCCGGATGGGCAGGCCGGAGGAGATCGCCGAAACCGTGCTCTACCTTGCCTCCGACGGCGGCGGATACACGACCGGGCAGGTGCTGGAGGTAAGCGGAGGCTGGATCCTCGACGGATGACCTGGAGGAGGGAAGATGGCTGATCTCGACGTCGACCTGAGCGCGCTGCTCCCGTCCGACCTGCCGGACGGGCGGGAAGCAGTGGAGGAGGGGCGCGCGCTCGCCGCCGGCCTGGAACGCTCGCCCTCGCTCTTCTGCGAAGAGAAAGGGGTCGGCTCCGAGCGCGAGTGGCGCGAACGCGCCCGGCGCGAGGCCTTCTCCTGCACCTGCATGAACCTCGGCCTCGCGACCTGGGACGACACCCGCGAGGCGCTGGGGCTGATCTACGAAGACGCGCTCTCCCGCGGCGTCCGCCCCCCGGACCGGTTCAACCTGATCGCCGAGCGGCGGATGGGGTTGCCGAAGGACAAGCGGGCCGAGGCGCCGCAGGAGACCGGGCCGGCGCTCTGGGACGACGAGGACTGGTGGGAGCTGACCCACACCGTCCCGATCCAGCCGGAGGCGGCCGACAACATGATCGGCGGGCCCGGCTCGGTCGAAAACGCGCTCGACGCGCTGCGGGTGGGGATCACCCACATCGGCGTCCTCTCGCAGTACTCCTGGCGCTGGCCCTACTGGAGCGACGACGTCAGCCAGACGATGGCGGTGCTGAAAGGCGCCGGTGCCCTGGCCGCCTTCCGCGAGGAGGGCGTCTGCTTCGACTCCTACCTCGAGGACGGCTACCCCGGCGTCTTCCACGACTACGCCAACTACGTCGGCTGGGCGATGGTCGAGCGCTACATCAGCGAGGAGTTGATCGGCGCCGCCTACTCCTGCTCCTGGGGAGGGCTGACCCAGAACCCCGTGATCAAGTCGGCGGTGACCCTGGCCCTTCACGCCGCCAACCTCGACAAGGTCCCGGCCGGCTTCGTCCAGGGGGACACGATCGGCAACACGGCGGATTTCGATTCCAACATGGCGGTGCTGAACACCGACGTCCTCTTCATGAAGATGGTCGACCATCGCTACCGCCTCGGCGGCGCCCCGATCGCGGTCCCGGTGACCGAGACCGAGCGGATCCCCTCCTGGCAGGAGG
The DNA here is from genome assembly GCA_035558995.1 of Solirubrobacterales bacterium. Taxonomy (GTDB): domain Bacteria; phylum Actinomycetota; class Thermoleophilia; order Solirubrobacterales; family 70-9; genus VAYN01. The sequence goes on along the minus strand of DATMBY010000273.1, from coordinate 10,895 downwards.
TGGCGACCGTGCAGGCGATCAACCGCCGGCTCGAGGACTACGTGCCGATGGTCGAGCCGGTGGTCGACTGGGCCCAGATCGAGGCGATGCGCGACCGCCTGGTCCGCGGCGGGCGTGCCTTCTTCGACGCCGCGATCAAAGGGCTCGACGCCGCGGGCATCGACGTCCGCGACCCCGCCCAGCTGCTGCTGGTGCTGAAACGGCTCGGCTCCACCCGCTGCGAGGAGCTCTTCGGCGCCGGCGAGCCCGACCCGGAGTTCCCACGCGGCCGCCGCCCGGTTCTCGAAACCGACCTGGTCCGGGGCACGATGGAAGAGCGGGAGCGGCTGCTGGTCGAGCTGCAGGGCCGGCGCGAAGAGGAGGCGATCCGGGGGATGAAGGTGCTCGTCACCTCCACCGACGTGCACGAGTTCGCCGAGTTCCTGCTCGCCTCGACGCTCGCGGCCGTGGGGGCGGAGGTGATCGACTTCGGCATTAACCGCGACCCCGAGGACATCGTCAAGGCGGTGATCGAGACCGACGCCGACGCGGTCGTCATCACCACCCACAACGGCGTCGCCCGCTCCTTCGGCCGGCGGCTGATGGAGGACCTGCGGGGCACCGGATCGGCCGGGGTGCCCGTGTTCATGGGGGGCGTGCTCAACGAGGACGTCGAGGGCTCGGAGATCCCGATCGACGTCCGCGCCGACCTCAACGAGACGGGGATCGAGACGCCGGGGACGATCGACGGCCTGGTCGACGCCCTGATCGACCGCCGGCGCGGCGCCCTCGTCGCCTGACGGTGGCACTCGTCGCCCTCGCCGACTTCGGCAGCACCTACACCAAGGTCCGGCTGGTCGATCCCGGCGAAGGGCGGCTGGCCGGCGCCGGCGAGGCCCCGACCAGCATCGGCACCGACCTGATGGAGGGCTACGAGGACGCCTTGCAAGCGGCCCTCTCCTCCGCGGGCGCGGGCGCGGGTGCGATCCATCATCGCCTCGCGGTCTCGAGCGCCGGCGGCGGGCTCAGGGTTGCCGCGGTCGGCCTGGTCGCCGACCTCACCGCGGCGGCGGCCAAGCAGGCCGCACTCAACGCCGGCGCCAGGGTCGAGGCCGTGCTCTCGGGTGCGCTGGGGGAGGAGGAGCTGGACCGGCTGCAGGCGGCCCGCCCCGAGATAGTCCTCTTCGCCGGCGGCACCGACGGCGGCCAGGCGGAGCTGGTGCTGGAGAACGCCCGCCGGCTCGGGGAGCGTGGCGTCGGCGGCCACGCGGTCGTCGCCTGTAACGCGGAGGTGGCCGAGGAGGTCGCAGCGAGCCTGCGTGCCGCCGGCACCGAGCCCGTCGTCGCGGGCAACGTGATGCCGGAGCTGGGGCGCCTGGAGGTGGAATCCGCGCGGGAGGCGATGCTGCGGGTGTTCCTCGAGCACGTGATCGGCGGCAAGGGGCTCAGCGCCAGCCCCGAGTTCGAGCGGATGGTGAGGCTGCCAACCCCGGAGGCCGTATTTGAAGCCGCCCGCCTGCTCGACGACGTCGTCGTCCTCGACGTCGGGGGCGCCACCACCGACGTCCACTCCAGCCGCAGCGCCGAGGTCGCCGCCCCCGGCATCGAGGACCCGCTGCTGCCGCCGCCGCTGGCGCTGCGGACGGTCGAGGGGGATCTCGGGCTGCGGGCCGGCGCGGCGGGGGTCCTGGCCGCCGACAGGGGCTGGATCGAGGCCGAGGCCGGGGAGGAGGCAGCCGCGATCAGACAGGGTGTCTCGATTAGAAGTGAGAACCCGAAGTGGCTGCCGGAGGACGAGCGGGGGGAGAAGCTGGAGGCGCTGCTCGCGATCGGTTGCGGCGCCCAGGCGTTGCGACGGCACTGCGGGTCGATGCTGCTCGCCCGCGGGGAGAAGGGCCCGCCGACGCTGGTCCGCGACGGACCCGACCTGCGGGAGGTGGCCCTGTTCCTGGGTACCGGCGGGGTTTTCGCTCACCGGGAGGACGGCGAGGCGATCCTGTGGCGGGTGCTGGGGCGGCGGGCGCCGCGATCGCTGGCGCCGGAGGAGCCGGCGGTGCGGGTCGACCGCGCCTACGTCCTGGCGGCGGCGGGCCTGCTGGCCACGGAGGACCCCGCCGCGGCCGAGCGCCTCCTCCGCCGGGAGCTCGGTCTCTCTAAAAACTAGACAGCGTGACCAGTACCGGCTAGGGTCGGTATCGCTGATCGTCGGATCGATCCCGCATCATCCCTGTGGGAAGGGAGAAGAGGGGATAGATGTTCAAGCGCCGCCAGAAGCAGTCGATCACGCGTCTCTTCTACGCGGGGGACGTCCACGGCTCAAGGGTCTGCTGGAAGAAGTTCGTCAACGCCGCCGCCCACTACCCGGCCGACGCGCTGGTGATGGGGGGCGACCTGACCGGCAAGGCGCTGGTCCCGATCGTCCGCGAAGGGGACGGCTCCTACGCGGCTCGGGTGATCGGCGAGCAGCGGGTCGCCCGCACGGCGGAGGAGCTGGACGAGATGCAGAGGTCGATCTCGACCAACGGGTTGTATCCGCTGATCGTCGATCCCGCCGAGGCGCGGGCGCTGGCGGAGGATTCCTCGCAGCTGGAGGAGGCCTTCGAGGAGGCGCTGCTCGAGGAGCTGCGCCTCTGGGTCAGGTTCGCCGACGAACGCCTCGGCGGCACCGGGACCCGCGCCTACGTCATTCCCGGCAACGACGACCCCTGGTCGATCGACGCGGTCCTCGCTTCAGGCAGCACCGTCGTCGCCTGCGACGAGCGGGTGGAGCAGCTGGGCCCGCACGAGATGCTCTCCTTCGGCTACTCGAACCGGACCCCGTGGGAGACCCCGCGCGAGCTCGACGAGGAGGAGATCTACCGGCGCCTGAAGCGGCTCGCCGACCAGCTCGAGGAACCCGAGCGGGCGATCTTCAACATCCACGTCCCGCCCTACGAGAGCAGCCTCGACACCGCCTACGAGGTCGACGAGGAGCTCCGCTACGTGATGAAGGGCGGGCGCCCGCACGAGGTTCCGACCGGCAGCCCCGCGGTGCGGCAGATCATCGAGGAGAAGGAACCCCTGCTGAGCCTTCACGGTCACATCCACGAGAGCAAGGGTGTGACGAAAATCGGTCGAACGGTGGCAATCAACCCGGGTTCCGACTACGGTAGCGGTCACCTGGATGGTTGCCTCGTGCATCTGGAACCTGACCGTGTGGTCAATCAGTACCTGGTCTCGGGATGAACCAACACAAGGGAGAAGAGGGGAGATAGATGGCTGAGTTGGGGGAGCGTCCATCGGCGCCGGCTAACCCGCCGGGGGCCTACGCGCGAAAAGCCACGGGCCTGGTCCGGGAAGTCTCGCCGTTCTCGACCTTCGTCTTCAACATGGCGGCGCAGCCGACGGCGATCCTGATCGCCACCGCCGCCTTCATCCTCCCGCTCGCCTTCTTCCCGGGGGGGTCGATCTGGCTCGGGTTCGCGATGGCCTTCGTCCTCGCGCTCGTGCTCTGCCTCTGTTACGGCCTCTTCACCTCGGCGATCCCGCGCAGCGGCGGCGACTACGTCCTCGTCGGCCGGGTCACGCACCCGTTGCTGGGTGTGATCTCTTCGTTCTTCTGGGTCTCCGGCGTGATCCTGGTGATCGCCTTCGTCGCGCAATCGTTCGTCCTCATCGCTCTGGCGCCCTCACTGACCGCTGTCGGCCTCGTGGGTGACCATCACTCCCTGGTCACGGCCGGTGAAACCCTCGCCACGGACAAGTGGTGGCAGTTCGGAGTCGGCGCCGCCGTGATCCTCGGGTCCGCTGCGCTCCTGGCCGGGGGATGGCGCTGGACGACGAGGATCATGAACGGCCTCTGGGCGGTGACCATGATCGGCCTCGGGACCGTCTTCGTCTTCCTGCTCTTCAAGAGCCATGCCGGCTTCGTCCACAGCTTCAACCAGTTCGCCGGGCCGGTGACCGGCGAAGGCGATTCCTACAACGGGATCATCGCCACCGCCAAGAAAGAAGGGATCGATCCCTCGCCGGCCTTCAGCCTCGACCAGACCTGGCCGACGATGGCGGCGATCGCCGGCCTCTCGATCTACGGCTGGCTCTCGATCTACATCTCCGGCGAGGTCCGCCGGGCGAAAGACACCACGCAGGTGAAGATCATGAGCCTCGCGACTTTCGTCCACATCGCGATTGCCGTGATCCTGGGCGTGGTCTTCTTCTGGAGGTTCGGCCACGACTTCTTCGTCGCGATCAACGCCCTCGGCTACTCGGAAAGCTACCCCTTCGCCGGGGCGCCCCCGTACTACACCTTCCTCACCTCCATCGCCGGGGGCAGCACCCTGTTCTCCTGGTGGCTGCTGATCACCTTCGCGGTTGCCTATCCGCTGCTGATGCTGCCGCAGATCGCGATCATCGTGCGCAGCTTCTTCGCCTGGGCGCTCGACGGTCTGCTGCCATCCAAGTTCGCGGAGGTCTCGCCTCGGACGCATGCCCCGAACTACGCGATCGCTCTCGTCGTCGTCCTCGGCCTCGCCGCTCTCTACTGGGCCGTGAGCAACAACGAAGGCTTCAACAAATTCCTCTACGAGGCGGTGTTGCTGCAGCTGGTGACGATGATCCTGCTCTCCCTATCCGCTGTCCTGCTTCCCTATCGCCGCCCGGACGTGTGGCGCGCCTCGGCCACCACCCGGCGAATCTTCGGGGTTCCCGTGGTGGCCTTGTCGGGGGCGGTGACGATCGCCCTGATGACGGGGCTGTTCTTCATCTACATGCACTACCCCGCGCTGGGGATCGAAGACAAGGGCCACTTCTTGCGCGACTGCGCCGTTGTGCTGATCGCGGCGCTGGTGACGTTCTTCGTCGCCCGGACGGCCCGGCGCCGCCAGGGCGTCGACGTCGACAAGCTGGCGGCGGAGATCCCTCCGGAGTAGGCCAGACGAGCTTGCAACCGCTGGCGGACGCAGTCGCCGAGGGTGATCGGATCGCCGAGAGCGCCTCGCAGCAGGGCCTGCCGCTGCGCCTGCTCGGCGGTGTGGCGGTCGCCCTGCGCTGCCCGAGCAGCCGCCGGCCGCCGCTGCGGCGGGAGTACGCCGACATCGACCTCGCGGCCAGGGGCTCGGCGGCAAAGGAGGTAATCGCCCTTTTGGGCTCGCTCGGGTACGCCGCCGACCGTGAGTTCAACACTCTGCACGGGCACCGGCGGCTGCTCTTCTGGGACGAGGCGAACCGGCGTCAGGTCGACGTCTTCGTCGACGAGGCGCACCTCTGTCACCGGATCGACTTCCGCCAGCGCCTCGACTTTCCCTCGCGGACCCTGTCGCTCGCGGACCTCACCGTGTTGAAGTTGCAGGTGGTGGAAACGAATGACAAGGACTACCTCGACCTCTGCGCGATCTTCGCCGACCACCACCTCGGCTGCGGAGAGAGCGAGATCGATTCCGCCTACATCGCCTCCCTCGCCGCGGGGGACTGGGGGCTGTGGCGGACGATGGGCATGGTCGCCGAGCGGACCGCACAGTTCGCACTCGCGCTGCCCGGATTCGACGCCGGGGAGCAGGTGGCGAACCGGCTGGCGCGGTTGCGGGAGGAACTGGACAAGGTCCCCAAGACGCGGGGCTGGAAGCTGCGCTCCCGGATCGGCGATCGCAAGCGTTGGTATGAACTTCCCGAAGAAGTGCACTAGGGGCTTTCGTGTCACACCCATTGGATAGGCTCGCTGGTGTGAACCAGTTGACCAATCGTCGGAAGCAGGGCCAAAAGTGACCCGGCCGCGGCGCGGGGAGCCTCGGGCGAGGACGAAGATCATCGAGGCGAGCCGCCGCCTGTTCGCCCGCCGCGGTTTTTCGGAGACCTCGATGGGGGACATCGCTCGCGCGGCCCAGGTCGCCAGGGCCACCGTCTATAACAACTTCGACGACAAGCAGGACATCCTCGCCGCGATCATCAGCGACTACATGACCGGGTACGCGCGGATCGCGCAGCGGCTGCGCGAAAACGCCCGCTCCGGGCAGACTTCCTTCGAGCTGATCCAGGAGATGGTGCGGGAGGCGCTCGACTGGCGGGTGAAAAACGCCGACCTCCGCCCGATCGTCGCAGTCGCCCGCAACCTCCGCGGCAGCGGCTGGGAGGAGGCGAACAAAGCGGCTGACGACGCGATGCTGGGCTGGATCATGGCGGTGCACGCCGCCGACGAAGACGCCGGCCTGATCAGGGAGGACATCGACCTCGAATTCGGCGTCCGCGCCGCCTACAACATGATCGAGTCGATCCTCTCGAGCTTCGACGTCTCGGCCAGCCGCGAGGAGATCGACAAAGCCGCTCACCAGCTCGCGCTCCTGCACTGGTACTCGATCTGCTCGGTGCCGCCCGGGGACGCGCCGCGCAGCCCGCTCGGCCGCCGTTCGGCCGACGAAGCGCCCTAGACAACCTGTCCAACCTCTAATAGTGTGGATGGGCTCTTGTCCACTCCAGATCATCTCGCAGGGGATCTGGGTCACCTGATCCATCCTCTAACCGACCACTCCCGGCTGCCCGAGGCCGGGCCGCTGGTGATCGTCCGCGGCGAGGGGTGCGAACTCGTCGCCGAGGACGGCCGGCGGCTGATCGACGGCTCTGCCGGCCTCTGGACGGTCAATCTCGGCCACGGCCGCGAGGACCTCGTCCGCGCCGCCCACAAGCAGATGGAGATCCTGCCCTACGCCGCCACCTTTGGCGGCGTCTCCTCGCCGCCGGCGATCGAGCTGGCGGGCCGGGTCGCCGAGCTGGCCCCGCCGGGCCTCAGCGGCGTCTTCTTCGCCAGCGGCGGCAGCGAGGCGAACGAGACCGCGATCAAGCTCGCCCGCCGCCACTGGGTGCGCCGGGGCAGGCCCGGCAAGTCGGTCGTCCTCGCCCACGACCGCGGCTACCACGGCCTTGCCGGCGTCACCACCACGGCGACGCGGCTGAGCCCCTACCACGCCGAATTCGGCGTCGCCGCCCGCGATGTGGTCGAGGTACCGGCGCCCTACACCTACCGCTGCCCCGCCGGCGTTCCCTGCGACCCCGACAGCTGCCCGGTCTGCCAGGGCAGGGCGCTGGAGGAGAAGATCGAGGAGCTGGGCGGGGAGCGGGTGGCCGCGGTGATCGTCGAGCCGGTCTTCGGCTCCGGCGGGGTGATCGTGCCGCCGTCCGGCTACCTGTCGCGGCTGCGGGAGATCTGCGACCGCCACGAGGTGCTGTTGATCGCCGACGAGGTGATCACCGGGTTCGGCCGCACCGGCACCTGGTTCGGGTGCGACCACGAGAGCGTCGCTCCCGACCTCCTCACCTTCGCCAAGGGCGTTACCAGCGGCTACGTCCCCCTCGGGGGAGTCGTGGTCTCAGACGAGCTGTGGGACGAGCTGCGCGACCCCGCCCGGCGCCCCGGCTACCTGATGCACGGCTTCACGCATTCCGGCCACCCGGTCGCCTGCGCCGTCGCCCTCGCCAACATCGACGCGATCGAGAGCGAGGGCTTCCTCGAGCGCATCCAAGCCGCGAGCGACACGCTCGCCGAGCTGATCGCGCCCCTTCGCGAGCATCCGGAAGTGGGGGAGGTGCGCCAGGCCGGGCTGATGATCGGGGTCGAGCTGGTCTGCGACAAGGAGAGCCGGCAGCGCTGGCCGGTCGAGGCCGAACGCGGCCGCCGGGCCTCCGCCGAGGCTCGCGACCGGGGCCTTCTCACCCGCGGGCTGCTCGACGACATCCTCTGCCTGGCGCCGCCGTTCACGATCTCCGACGAGCAGCTGCGGCGATCGGTGGAGATCCTCGGCGACGCGATCGAGGCGACCGGGGACCTCCACTCCCGCAGCGGTTCCTAGGGCAGGTACTTTTCCGCCTGTTCCTTGGCTTCTTCGAGGCCCTTTTCGGCCTTGGCCTGGCCTTCTTCGATTCCCTTTTCGGCTTCTTCCTGGGCCTTTTCGAATCGCTTCTTGGTCTTGCCGTCGGCGCCCTTTTCGACTTCTTCGCGGGCTTCTTCGAGGCCCTTCTTGGATTTTTCGACGCCTTCGTCGACCGCTTCTTCGGCCTTCTTCGTGCCCTTTTCGACCTGCTTTTCGGCCTTCTCCTGGATCGTGCCGCTTTCGTCGTCGCTGCTGCTGCCGCAGCCGGACCAGACGACTCCCCCGGCGGCGATCGCCATCAGGGCGAAAAGGGAGTAGAAGGTGCGCAGCTTCTTGCTCATGTGGTGGCTCCAGATCAGTTGCTGGTTAACGTGAGCGGCAGTGAATCAGACAGGGCCGGACAGCTTCGAAGCCTTGGTGGCGGACGCCATCGACGCCCTGCCGGACGAATTCCAGCGGCTGCTGGAGCGGGTCGCGGTAGTCGTCTCCGACCTGGGCGCCGAGCGCCATGCCTACGGCGAGTACTTCGGCGACGGCCTCGCGGCGGAGCGCTACGAGGACCGGATCGTGATCTACCGGGACACGCTCGAACGCGACTTCGGCCACGACCCCCAGTCGCTCGCGCGCCAGGTTGAGCAGACGCTGCGCCACGAGCTCGCCCACCATCTCGGCTGGGACGAGGGCGGCGTCGGCGGCCTTGGGCTCTAGAGAGCCTGGCTAGGTCGCTACCTGACCGAACATTCCTGGATCAGGGCCGGCGGGTTGATCGTCTGGTGGCCTTCGAAGCGGAAGCGGGCGCGGGCGAAGTTGAAGACGCCGCCCGGAAGATTCGGAGGGGCCTCACAGGCGGCCGAGACGTAGCTGCGGCGCTCGCCCTTGTAGGAGTAGCGGCGCCCGATCGTCAGGTCGATTTCGGTCACCGAGCCGAGCCCGCTCGCGAGCTTCGGAATCTTCGCCCGCAGAATCGTCCCAAACGCGCCCTGCTTCAGGTTCCCGATCGTCAGCGGCACCACCAGCGTGAAGCGGACGGGGGTGCCGGCGAAGAGGTGGAGGACCAGCGCCTGCCTGCCGGCGCGGCGGCTGTTGAAGGCGAGGATCTTCCCGCCGGTCGGGATCTCCCTTCCCAGCGAGACCACCGCGTGGAAGCTCCCCTTGCCGACAAGGCCGGAGCGGCAGCGGTCCAGCGCGGTCGCGGTGCTGGTCGACTGCAGGTTCGACGCGGAGCAGGTGGGCAGCCCCTTTGAGTTGAGCCGGCCGTTGCGGTTGATCATGATTTCGAGCCAGCGCAGCGCCGGCGGGTGGCTTCCGTCGGCGGCCCTCACCTTGCCCGCCACCTTCACCGAGACCGGCGCCGGCTTCTCGCGGGGCAGGTTGTGGGGGGCGAAGTCGGCGTCGAAGCTGACCACCAGCCCGTCTTCCTGAATCGTCGCGGCCGTTGCGATCGCGCCCCCGCCGACGGCGAGGAGGGCGATCAGGATCGGGATGAGAGCTCGGCGGCGCATGCTCGGAGCGAGTCTAGGCACTCGTTTTCGAGGCTAAGGTTGAGCGATGGTTGAGGCCGCCGGGCAAGTGGATCGAGATTTTGCTTCGCTGCTGCGCATCCAGGCCGGCCACTGCGCCCGGCTCGGCTCGCCGCTGTATGCCGATCTGCTCGAGCGCGCCGCAGCCGACGCCGAAGCGGGAGGACCTGTGGCCCTGGTCCTTCGCGGTCACGAGGGCGACCCAGCCAACTCGATGCTGGCGCTGCGCCTGATGGGCGCGGCGCACAGGCGCGTGCTAGAAGGCGAGCTGCCGGATCTGCAGTGGCCGACGTTTCGGCAGGCGCTCATCGATGATGCCGAGGCGATCCGGCTTCTGCTCGACCAGCCGGTGCAGACGAATGAAGTCGGCCGCTGCGCAGCGCTGTTGCCAGGGTTCCTCGCCGTGTCCGAGAGCACCGATCTGCCCCTGCGCCTGCTCGAGGTAGGCGCCAGCGCCGGGCTGAACCTTCGCTGGGACCGGTACCGCTACGACGCCGACGGTTTCAGCTGGGGGGACCGAGATTCGCCGGTGCGGATCGTGTTCGAGTTGAGCGGTGAGGCGCCGGCTCCGCGGCCGATCGAGGTGGTCGAGCGGCGGGGGTGCGACCCCGATCCGATCGACCCCGTCAGCGAGGAGGGCCGCCTGACGCTGCAGTCGTTCGTCTGGCCCGATCAAGACGCCCGCGTACGGCGTCTGCGGGGGGCACTGGCAGCGGCGAGAGAGGTGCCGGTCGAAGTCGAGGAGGCTCCCGCCGCCGCCTGGGTCGAGGAGCGGATCGCGGAATCCGAGGAGGGGGTCGCGACGGTTGTCTTCCACTCGATCGTCATGCAGTACCTGCCAGATGACGAACGCCGTCGGTTCGAGCTGGTGGTCGCTGGGGCCGGCGAGGCAGCCACTCATGCCTCCCCGCTCGCCTGGCTGCGGATGGAGCCCGCCGGCGAGATGGCAGAGGTCCGGCTGACGTCGTGGCCGGGCGGCGAAGAGCGGTCGCTGGCAAGGGTCGGCTACCACGGCAATCCGGTGCTGCTCGGCTGAGCCTCAGTCGCCGTCGTCGCCGGGGTGGGCGACCCGTTCGGCCCGCTGGCGCACTTCTTCGCTCGCCTCCCGCGTTGCCGCGAAGGCCTCCTCTTTTGCCGCTGCCAGCCCCTCGCTCGGCTTGCCGCCGACGACGTCGCGGAAGGCGTTCTTGAAGCGCTCGGTGCGGCGGTCGGGAGGGAAGCGCTCCTCGGAGCGCTCCTGCTTCTTCGGGTGCCGCTCCCCGTAACGTCGCCGCGCCCAGGCCGAGCCCGGCTTGCCGAGCCGGCAGGCACCGTAGAGGGCGATCGGGAAGACGAAGAAGCCGATCGTTCCGTGCAGGATCCGCCCCTTGGCGAAGCAGAGGGCAACGAGGAGGAAGACGACGAGGGCGCTGACCGCGGTGCCGAGGATCGACTCGATCGAGCCGTCTTCGATCGTGAACGGGGTGAAGCCGAGCAGGGCGAGGAGCATCGCCGCGGCGGCGATCACCGTGGCGTCGATCGAGCTGCGCCCCTCCTCGGCCCAGTAGACGTCGTCGAGGTA
>DATMBY010000272.1:0-5924 GCA_035558995.1 Solirubrobacterales bacterium | reverse complement strand
GGACCCGAAGGTCCACCTGACGTCGCAGACGCGGATCCTGGCGGCGGCGATCGCCATCATCTTCATGGGCTTGATCCTGGAGCTCATCCGGCGAAACCGCCTGCAGGAGCGCTACAGCGTCGTCTGGTTCGTCGCCGGCCTCGGGATGCTCGCCGGGGCCGCCTTCCCGGGGCTGCTCGAATTCGCCTCCGACGTGATGGGCGTCCGCGACACCAACGTCGCGCTCTTCTCGATCGTCCTGCTGCTGCTGCTCGGCCTGGCGCTCAACTTCAGCGTGATCATGTCCCGCCAGGCGGCCCAGATCACCCGGCTGGCCCAGGAGCGGGCGATCGAACAGGCGCGCAGGGGCTCCGCCGAGCGGCCGGCGAACGGCAACGGCTCAGCCGCCGAGCAGGCTCTCGAGTCGAAAGAACAAGGCCTCTAGCGCCAGCTCCTCGCTGACGTTCAGTTCGAGGCCGCGGCGGGTCTCCTGGACCAGGGCGGCGCCCTGGCGGGCAGCGGTCGCTTCAACCGCCGTCGCCTGCCCCCGCAGCTGCTCGAGCCGGTCGCGGTTGAAGACGACCTCCTCGGCGCCCGCAGCGACGGCGGCGAGGTCGCGCAACCAGGTGGCGCAGAGTTCGAAGCCGAGCTCGAGGATCTCGGTGCGGCGGCGGCGGCCGGCTCGTTTGGCCCCGTCGCCGATCTCTTTGGCGCTCCGTTTGACGCCGGCCTTCGCTTCCTCCTCCAGCGCTTCCCGGGTCGCCGCTTCGACGTCCTCGCCAGCGGCCTGGGCGCGATCGAGCAGCGCCTTCCAGGGCGCCCCGGCGGACTCGCCGGCGATCGCGGCGCCGACGCAGCTCTCGGCCTCCGCCCGTAGCTCCCGCCCGCGGTCGCCCAGCAGCAGCAGCCCCCGCTCGAGGTCGCCGGCGGCGAGCCGAGCCGCAGCGGCAACCTCCTCAGGCCGACGGGACGATTCCCCTCCATATAAGGGTACTTTCGTCCCGTCGCCGAGCTCGCGTTCCAGGACCTCCGCCGGCAGGGGCGCGAACTCGACGGTTTGGCAGCGGGAGGCGACGGTCTCCAGCAGGCCCTCGCCGTCAGAACTGAGGAGGATCAGGTGGACGAACCCGGGCGGCTCCTCGAGCGTCTTCAGCAGCGCGTTCTGGCTCTCGTCCCGCATCGCCTCGGCGGCCTCGATCACGAACACGCGCCTGCCGCCTTCGAAGGGCCGGTAGGCGGAGGCCCGGATCACCCGCTCGCGCACCTCCTCGACCATGTGCTGGGCTCCGGCCGGCGCGAGCCAGACGAGGTCGGGATGGGGCGAGGGGTCGAGCAGCGCCCGCCGCCGCGCATCCTCGGGGTCGGCGGCCCCGTCGGCGAGGATCTCGGCCGCGAAGGAGCGAGCGGCGGCCCGCCTGCCCGACCCGCGCGGACCGCGGAAGAGGTAGGCGTGCGAAGGCTCGGCGAGCGCCGCGTTCAGCGCCACCCGAGCCCGCGCCTGGTGCTCGGTCGCCTCAAGCAGCGGCGAGTCGGCCATTGACAGCCTCCATCACCCGCTGGTGGACCTCCTCGACGCTGCCGCCGGCGTCGACGACTGCAACCCGGTCGGAGGCGATCACGGCGATCTCCTCGTAGGCCTCGGCGACCGCCCGCTGCAGGCCGAGCCCCTCCTGCTCGAAGCGGTCGTCGCCCTCGGCGCGGCCGAGGCCGGTCTCGGGGTCGAGCCGCAGCAGCACGGTCAGGTCGGGCCAGAGGCCGTCGGTCGCCGCCTCGCAGAGCCCGATCACCTCGCCGACCCCGAGCCCGCGGGCGGCGCCCTGGTAGGCGACGCTCGAATCGGAGAAGCGGTCGGCGACGACGTGCCGCCCCGCCTCCAGCGCCGGCCGGATCACCCGCTCGGTGACCTCCGCCCGGGCGGCGAGGAAGAGCATCAGCTCCGCCAGGGGCTCCAAGGAGACGCCGGGGTCGGCCAGGAGCTGGCGGATCCGCTCGGCGGCGTCGGTGCCGCCCGGCTCGCGGATCGCCACCGTGTCCTCTCCGAGCGCCTCGACCAGCAGGCGCGCCTGGGTGCTCTTGCCTGACCCGTCGATCCCCTCGAGGGAGACGAACAACGGCGGCGGCCTCAGCTTTTCGCGCCGGCTTTGGCGCGTTTGCGACCGCGGGTGGCGGTGTCGGCTTTCGAGGCTTTGACTTTGGCTTTCTTCGGCGCGGCGTCCTCGTCGCCCTTCGGCGGCGCCTTCTTCTCCATCGCCGCTTTCGCGGCTTTGGCAGCTTCGCGCTCGGCCCGCCGTTTCTTCATCTCCTGCATCGACTCGCAGTCGTCGTTGAGGCAGAGGTTCCAGGGCCGGCCGCGGAAGGGCTGGACTTTGAGCCGCGGGGTGCGGTCGCAGATCGAGCAGCGCTCCTCGAGCCGGAAGACGTCGCCGCGCTGGGGCAGCGGGAAGGTCTGGTCGCAGGAGTCGGGATCGTCGAGGACCCAACCGCTGCATCCCACAAACCTTTTTCCTGACTTTTTCGCGCGGATGATCCGCAGCATGTTCGGCGAGCCGTCCTCCTTGGTGCGGCCGGCTTCTTCGCAGACCTTGCAGGGGCCGAGGATGCGATCCTCGTCCATCCCTTTCCAGATCACTTTCGCCAGGTCTTCGCGGGCGCCGTCGATTTCGTCCCAGGTCTTGTGCAGGAGGTCGCGGCTCTCGCCGACGACCGCGCCCTTGGTCATCTCGCCGGCGGCGATCCGGTCCATCTCCGCCTCCAGCGTCGCCGTCATCTCCGGCGTCGCCATCGCCGGCACGTAGTTCTTGAACGCCTCGTAGAGGGCGATCCCGGTCTCGGTCGGGATCGGCGGGTTGCCGTAGACGTAGCCACGATCGAAAAGCTTCTGGATGATGTCGGCGCGGGTGGCTTTGGTGCCGAGCCCGCGCTCCTCCATCATCTCGATCAGTTTCGCCTGCGAGATGCGGCCGGGCGGCTGGGTCTCCTTGTCGACGATCCAGGGGTCGCCCTCCAGCTGCAGGGTCTGGCCCTCTTGGAGTTTCGGGATCTCCTCGTCGGCCGAGCGGGCGTAGGTGTAGATGCCGGCGTAGCCGGGGTCGACGACGACCGAGCCGCGGACGAAGTAGGTCTGGTCGCCGGCCTCGATGTCGGCGCGCGTGGACTCGGTGATCATCGGCGGGCTGAAGGTGGCGAGGAAGCGGCGGACGACGAGTTCGTAGACCCGTTTCTTCGGACCCTCGAGGGCGCCCGGGTGGACCGCCTGGGTCGGGTAGATCGGCGGGTGGTCGGTCGTCTCTTTTTTCCCGCGGGTCGGTTTCAGCTCACCGTCGAGCAGGCCGGAGGCGGCGGAGAACTCCTTGATCCGCACCAGCGAGGTGACGAGCTCGCGGACCGGCAGCGAGGACGGGTAGACCGTGTTGTCAGTGCGCGGGTAGGAGATGAAGCCGTCCATGTAGAGGTCCTCGGCGATCCGCATCGCGCTGGCGGGGGTGATGCCGAGGCGGCTGGAGGCGTCGGTGCTGAAGGCGGTGGTGTTGTAGGGCGTCGGCGGCTTGCGGGTGTTTTTCCGCGCCGTGACCGCTTTGACGGTGCCGGGGTTGGAGGTGCCGGCGAGCGCCGCGTCGGCCTCGGCCTTCTCCCAGAACTTGTCAACGGTGTGGTGGGTCTCGAAGCTGCCGTCGGGGTGCTGGAACTTGGCGAACAGTTCCCAGAACGGTTTCGCGACGTGGGCGCGGCGTTCCATCTCGCGCTCGACGATCAGTCCCAGGGTCGGGCTCTGCACCCGTCCGACGGAGAGGAAGTTGGAGCCGAAGCGGCGGCTGGCGAGGGAGACGGCGCGGGTCAGGGTCGCGCCCCAGAGCAGGTCGATGTCCTGGCGGGCGGCGCCGGCATTGGCGAGCGGGTAGGAGAGCGTGTCGAGGTTGGAGAAGGCGCGCTCGATCTCTTCCTTGGTCAGCGCCGAGTAGCGGGCGCGCTGGATCCGCAGGGTGCCGTCGGCGGTGCCCTCGCGCGAGCCCAGCGCGGGGTTGGCGTCGAGCATCTCCTCCAGGGCCTCGAGCCCGATCAGCTCGCCCTCGCGGTCGAAGTCGGTGGCGATCACCAGCTCGTCCGCCTCTTTGGCCAGTTTCTTGATCGCTTTGACGACGTTTTTGTCCGTCGGCTCCTTGATCAGGTCGGCGTCGATCAGGTCGTGCAGGTCGGTCTTCTGCCAGTTCGAGTAGCCCTCGGGGAAGGCGGGGCCGAGCACGTGGCCCTTGAGGCCGACCGTCATCTGCTCGTTGCCTTCGGCGTCGGTCCAGGCGTAGAAGGGGACTTTGAAGGTTTTGTCCTCGCTGTTGGAGCCCTTGCTGAGGGCTTCGGCGATCTTCTTGGCGCTGTTGTTCTTCTCGGTGACGATCAGTCTCATGGGGCGGCGAGGGTAGCAGGGCCCCTCGGCTGCGCAAGCGGGCATCCATCCGTCCGATCTCCTTCCCGGCCCCGCGCGATCCGCTTAGGATCACCGCTCCATGAGGTGTCTCGTAACCGGCGGCGCCGGCTTCATCGGCTCGAACTTGGTCGACGCTCTGCTCGCCCGCGGCGACGCGGTGACGGTGGTCGACGACCTTTCCACCGGCCGCATCGGCAACCTCGAGCCGGGCCTGGAGAACGGGGCCGAGCTGGTCGAAGCCGACATCCGCGACGGCGAGGCGCTGAGCCGGCTGGCGCAGGAGAAGCGGCCGGAGGCGATCTTCCACCTCGCCGCCCAGATCGACGTCCGCAAGTCCCTCGCCGACCCCTGCTTCGACGCCGGCATCAACGTCGGCGGGACCGCCAACGTGCTCGAGGCGGCCCGCGCTTCCGGCGCCCGGCGCGTCGTCTCTATCTCCACCGGCGGGGCGATCTACGGCGAGGGTCAGGGCCAGCAGCTGCCGCTGCCCGAGGACGCACCGATCGCGCCGCTCTCGGCCTATGGCCAGAGCAAGTTCGCGGCCGAGGGCTACGTCTCCCTCTACGAGCGCCTCTACGGTCTCTCCGGGGTCTCGCTGCGGCTCGGCAACGTCTACGGCCCGCGCCAGGACCCGCTCGGCGAGGCCGGGGTGATCGCGATCTTCTGCGGCCTGCTGAAGAACGGCGGCCGGCCGACGGTATTCGGCGACGGCGCCCAGACCCGCGACTACATATATGTCGGCGACGTCGTCTCCGCCGCACTCGCGGCCGGGGACTCCGAGGCGACCGGTCCGGTCAACATCGGCACCGGGGTCGAGACGAACGTACTGGAGCTGATCGAGGCGCTGAAGCGGCTCTCCGGCAGCGAGAGCTTCGAGCCCGAGTTCGCCCCCGCCCGCACCGGCGAGGTGCAGCGGATCACGATCGACGCCGGCCGCGCCGAGCGGGAGCTCGGCTGGCGCGCCGAGATGGACCTCGACGAGGGTCTTCGTGTGACCCTCGAGTCCCTCTGATCAGTCGCCGCCTCCTCCGCTTCGCGTCCGGGGCAGCTAGGGCGGATCACTAACCTGTCGCTTATGCCCGCCCAGGCCTACGCCGGCAAGGAGTGCGTCTGCCAGTACCGCAAAGGGATCTGCGACCAGTCCTGCGTGCGGGACATGCTGGAGACGCCCTTCTACATCGCCTGCCTGAAACTGACCGGGCGCAGGTGCCTGGTCGTCGGCGGCGGCGACATCGGCCTCGAGAAGGTCGAGGGGCTGCTGGCCTGCGGGGGCGACGTCACCCTCATCGCTCCGGTCGCCCACCCCGAGCTGGAGCGCCTCGCGCAGGAGGGTTCGATTCAGTGGGAGAAGCGGGCCTACGGCGGGCCGGAGGACCTCGAGGGGGTCTTCATGGTGATCGCCTGCACCGACGACTCCGAGGTCAACATCGGCATCTTCGACGACGCCGAGCAGCGGGCGATGCTGGTCAACATCGTCGACGTGCCGCCGCTCTGCAACTTCATCCTGCCGGCGATCGTCCGCACC
>DATMBY010000271.1:0-2041 GCA_035558995.1 Solirubrobacterales bacterium | reverse complement strand
CGCGCCTGCGCGACCGGTTCGAGTGGGGCCTGACGGTCCCGGTCGAGCCTCCCAACCTCGCCACCCGGCTGACCGTGCTGCGACGGCTAGTAGAGGAGGCGGGAGTCGAGATCGCCGACGACGGCGCCCTGGCCGAGCTGGCGAACCGGATTGACGCCAACGTGCGGCAGCTGCATGGCGCTCTCACCCGCGTCCTTGCCCACGCCTCGCTGATGGCCCGGCCGCTCAGCTCCGAGCTGATCGCCGAAGTGATCCCCGGGGTCCGCGCCCAGCAGCCCACTTCGGTCGAGGAGATCCAACAGCGCGTCGCCGAACGCTTCGGTGTCTCCCGCGCCGAGCTTGTCGGCTCCAGCCGCGCCGCCACCCCCCTGCGGGCGCGGCAGGTGGCGATCTTCCTCACCCGCGACCTCACCGACCTCTCGCTCCCGCAGATCGGTCGCCTCTACGGCGGCCGCGACCACACGACCGTGATCAACTCCCTGCGCCGGGTCGAAGCGAGCCTGGACGAGGACGCCGAGCTGGCAGAGAAGGTCCGGGAGTTGCGGGGAGCTATCCACAACCCTGTGGGCGAAGAGCGCTGACAGCCGCCCGCGCTGTAAGAATCCCCAGCCCCCCACAGGCCTTTCCACAGCCACCAAACCGCAGCGCAACGCCGAATCACCCGCGACAAGAGCTTTTTCAACAGGACCTAACCCAACTCAAGTAAGGCAATCATCACTTGAAGCTCACGACCAAACGCGAAGACCTCGTCTCCAAGCTCTCGATCGTCTCCAGGGCGGTTTCCACCCGCGCCGCGACCCAGGCGCTCTCCGGCGTCCTCCTCTCCGCGCAGGGCGGGCGCGTCACCCTCGCCGCCACCGATCTCGACCTCGGGCTGGAGACGACGCTGGAGGCGGAGGTCGAGAGCGAGGGCTCGGTCCTCCTCCCCGGCCGCCTCTTCGCCGAGATCGCCCGCTCGCTTGCCGATCCGACCGTGGAGATCGAGTCGCGCGAGGCCGAGCACGACGTCGAGATCCGCAGCGGCGGCTCCAGCTTCCACCTGCGGGTCCTGGCCGCCGAGGACTTCCCGAAGCTGCCTCAGCCGGAGGAGACCCCGGGGCTGAAGATCCCCGCCGCGGCGCTGCAGGAGAGCATCGACCTGGTCGCCCGCGCCGCCTCACGCGACGACATGCGCCCGGTGCTGACGGGAGTCTTCGTCTCCGCCAGCGGCAGGGAGATGACGATGGTCGCGACCGACTCCTACCGACTGGCGGTGAAGCGAACCGAGCTCGAGGCGGACCTCGGCGGCGAGCTCGAGGCGAACATCCCGGCGCGGGCGCTGCGCGAGCTCGGCCGCATCCTCTCCTCCGAGGGGGCTGGCGAGGCCTCGATCTCGCTGCTGCCGAACCAGGCCGTTTTCCAGGCAGGGGCGATCCTCCTCTCGACGAGGCTGATCGACGGCCAGTTCCCCAACTTTCGACAGCTCCTGCCGGAGTCCTACGAGCACGACGTGCGGCTGCCGCGCACCGATCTGCTCGAAGTCACCCGCCGGGTCAGCCAGCTGGCGCAGCGGAACGCGCCGCTGCGGCTTTCGTTCCGCTCGGGCGAGCTGACGGTTGCGGCGGAGACGCCCGAGGTGGGAGATGCGCGGGAGACGATGCCGGCGGCCTTCGAGGGCGAGGAGCTGGAGATCGGGTTCAACCCCGAGTTCCTCAAGGAAGGGATCGAAAGCGTCGCCGGCGACGAGATCCTCCTGCGCTTGATCTCGCCATTGCGGCCGGGGCTGCTGGAACCGGTGGAGGGAGACGAGTTCCGCTACCTGGTGATGCCGATCCGGCTCAACGTCTAGGCCATCCGGTGCTGGTCACCGTCGTCGACGCCGACCCGTCGCGAAGTCTGAGCGGCGTCCGGGTGCAGCTGCGGCCCGGGGTGGTGAGCCTGATCGGCCCCAACGGCGCCGGCAAGACGAATCTGCTCGAGGCGCTCTACTTCGCCCTGACCGGGCGCTCGTTCCGTACCTCCGACCGCCGCGACCTGATTCCGTTCGACGGCCGGCTCGCCC
>DATMBY010000270.1:0-3642 GCA_035558995.1 Solirubrobacterales bacterium | reverse complement strand
CTCCGAGGTCAACATCGGCATCTTCGACGACGCCGAGCAGCGGGCGATGCTGGTCAACATCGTCGACGTGCCGCCGCTCTGCAACTTCATCCTGCCGGCGATCGTCCGCACCGGGCCGCTGGCGATCGCGATCTCGACCGCCGGCGCCTCGCCCGCCCTGGCGAAGCGGATGAAGCGCGAGATCTCCGAGCTGTTCGGCGAGGAGTACGCGCGGCTGGCGGTGATCCTCAACGACGCCCGCGGCTGGGCGAAGGGGACGCTGCCGACCTACCAGGACCGCAAGGAGTTCTTCGAGGGGATCGTCAACGGCGACCCCGACCCGATCGTGCTGCTGCGGGAGGGCGAGGAGGCCGCCGTGTTGGCGATCGTCGAGTCCGCCAAAGAGCGGGCCGCAGCGGCGCTCGCCTAGGCGCCTTGGCAAACCAGTAGTCGACTAAGGCGCCTAGCTGGTGCCGCAAGCGGAGCTGCGGACCTGCTCCAGCATCGTGCGCAACTCTTCGGCCTGCTCGACGCTGAGGTTGGCGCTGAAGGCGGAGGCGAGCTCGGCCCGCACCAGCGGCCGCATCTCCTCCAGCAGCTCGGTCCCGGCCGGCAACAGCGTCGCGTAGCTGACCCGGCGATCGGTCTCGCAGAAGGTCCGCTCCAGCAGTCCGGCCTTGATCAGGCGGTCGACGAGCTTGGTCAGGCCGCCGCGGGTGATCACCAGCGCCTCGGCGAGGTCCCCCATCTTCAGCCGCTGCTCGGGGGCGCGATCGAGCGTCGCCAGGACCTCGAACCAGGGCAGCGGCGGCAGCTCGGCGGCGGTGAGGACCTCCTGCAGGCGCCCGGTCACGGCCGCGTGCGTCTGCGCGATCGCGATCCAGGCCTCGCGATGGGGATCGAAGTCGGCCCCTTTGCCGTTGGTCTCGGCAACTGCCGTGGTCGTCTCAGCCATGCCGACATCTTCTCACAAGAAGGTTGATCGGACAATAGTTGACAAGCAAATCATCTCTGCTACGATTGTTTCCACGTCAAAGGTTTCAGCATCAACCACCTAGGGAAAGAAGAGATCATGAGCGCAGAGACGATCACCCAGCAGCAGATTCCGGCGGGCACCTGGGCCGTGGACCCCGTCCACTCCTCGGTCGGCTTTGCCGTCACCCACAACGGCGTCACCACCTTCCGCAGCGGCTTCGACCGCTACGAGGCGCGCCTCACCGGCGGCGAGCAGCCGCGGCTCGAGGGCACGGTCGAGGTCGAGAGCATCGCGATCGACGAGGAGATGCTGAAGGGCCACCTCCTCTCCCCCGAGTTCTTCGACACCCAGCGCTTCCCGCGGCTCCGCTTCACCTCGAGCGAGCTGAGCGTCGGCGTGGACGGCAGCGCCCGCATCGCCGGCGACCTCGAGATCCGCGCCGAGACCCGCAGGGTCGAGGCCAGCGGCCGCTTCGCCCACCTCGGGGGCGACCTCGCGAGCAAAGAGCGGGTCGGGCTCTCGATCGAGTCGACCGTCGACCGGCGAGACTTCGGCCTCGACTGGCAGGCGCAGCTGCCGAGCGGCGGCGAGGTCCTCGAGTACGCGGTGACGATCCAGGTCGAGCTGGAGCTCGTCCGCGAGGAGTCATAGCGATGCGGGTCCTCGGCATCACCGGAAGCCTGCGCCGGGACTCCTACAACCACGCCCTGATACGGGAGGCCGCCGAGCGGCTTCCCGCCGGGGTCGAGCTCGTCGAGTTCGAGCGCCTGGCGGAGATCCCGCCCTACGACGCCGACCTCGAGCAGCTGGAGACGCCGGCCGCGGTGGCGGAGCTGCGCGAGGCGATGCGCGAGGCCGACGCCGTCCTCGTCGCCACCCCCGAGTACAACCACTCGATCCCCGGCGTGCTGAAGAACGCCCTCGACTGGGCCTCCCGCCCGGCCGGCCGGAGCGCCCTCACCGGCACCCCCTCGGCCGTGATCGGCGCCTCGACCGGGATGTTCGGAGCGGTCTGGGCCCAGGCCGAGACCCGCAAAGTCCTCGGCGCCCTCGGCGGCCGCGTGCTCGAGGCCGAACTGCCCGTCGCCCGCGCCGCCGAGCTCTACCGCGACGGCCGCCTCCAGCTCTCACCCGAGCAGTCCCAGCAGCTGGAGGAGATCCTGGCGACGGTGGTCGCCGAAGTCGAGCAGCTGCAGCAGGACCTGGCCGTCGCCGCCTAGTTCCGTGCGGCGCAGGGGCGCACGATCCCCCCGGACAGCACGCTCCCGTCGCTGTAGGTGAAGGACCCGCGGCCGAGGATGTGCCCGTCCGGGCAGCGAGCCGCGATGACGCTGTGACGCTTGCCCTTGGAGGTGTAGACGCGACGCATGCTGAACCTCGCGCCGACGACCGAACCGGCGCCGCCGGCGATCTTCGGAACCTCGACCTCGATGTGCAAGCCGAGGCCCTCTTTGGCGACACGGCTTACCTCGACGGTGGCGACGACCGCGGTCGGCGCGGGGACGTCGACGTAGGCGTGGGTAAGCACCTTGACGACGCCATTCCGTTCTCCGCCGTTGAAGAGGACCAGCGGCCCGGTGGAGACGATCGGCTTCTGTTCGGGGAAGGCAACCTCGACGGTGGCGGCGCCGCGGCCGAGGATCGCCTTGCCGCAGACGGCTTCGGCCTTCTCGGTCGGCCGCGCTTCAAGCTGCCCGATCGAGCAGGCCGGCAGGCCCTTGACGCTGACGAAGACGTCCTTGTCGGCGTCGAAGACCGCTTCTTCGAGCGCGGGAGGGTGAGAGCCGTCGACCGTCGCCAGCTTGCCGCTGCCCCAGATGCCTATCGGCGCGAGGCGACGTGAGGGCAGGGCCTTCGGCGTGATGTCCCCGTTGATTTCGAGAACCATGTTTCCGGCTCGCACCACCACCGGCTTCGGACCGCTGCCGCTGGCGGCCGCGAAGCCCACACAGGCGATTCCAGCCAGCAGTACCGCGCCGGCGACTGCAATTCCTCTCCTCATCTCCAGCTCCTCTCCTCGGCGAGCTTGCATCGACCCGCTATTTCACGTTAATCTTGCTCACGTGAAAGTGAGAAGCGCAACCCTCCTTCCCCGAAGCTCAACATTGGTCTGCCCTCGGTTCGCGCAGGCCCTGAACGCGGGAGACCTCGACGCCGCCGCCTCATGCTTCGCTCGCGACGGGTGCCTGATCACGCCCGATGCGACGGCGATCCACGGCCGCGAGCAGATCCGCGGCGTACTTGCCCAGATGGTCCGCAGGCGGACCGAGATCCGGGTCGAGCTGAGCAGTTCGGTCAACGCCGGGGAAGTTGTCCTGATCCACCAGCGCTGGCGAATCCGCAGCGGCGAGCGGCCCTGGCAGGACTTCGAGCAGATCGCCGACGCGGTTCTGGTCCTGCGGAGGGTCGAAGGGGATTGGAAGCTCTCGATCGCGGCCCCGTGGGGCTACGGCCGGAACTACGGCTGAGGGCGACGGCAACGGATACCGTGTCGCCATGAGCGGCGCCAGGGGGAAGGCAAAGCGTCCGTACCGGATGAAAGCTCGGGCCGAGGCCGCCGAGGCGACCCGAAGGAAGATCCTGGAAGCGGTCGAGGTCGCTTTCGAGGAACTCTTCTATGACGAAATCACCCTCACCGAGGTGGCCAGGCGGGCGGGGGTCTCGGTGCAGACGGTCCTCCGCCACTT
>DATMBY010000269.1:0-8165 GCA_035558995.1 Solirubrobacterales bacterium | reverse complement strand
CGCCGATGTTGAGGGGCGAGGGCCCGGTGCCGGCGGCAACCGCGGCGGTGCCGACCTGGCTTGCGGCGGGGCAGCTCGAGGCCCCTTTCTCCTCGTCGCCGGACCTGGTGGCGGCAGCGGCGAGCGCGTTCTCCGGGCAGTAGGGGATGCCGCGCAGCTTGCCGGTCATCCCGGGCGGCAGGAGGACTTCGGTGCCCTTCAGCTCCTGCTGGCCGTCGGGCCGGGAGATCTGGATAGAGACCGGGCTGAAGGCGCCGGCCTTCGAGCTCGCCGGTCCCGCCGCAAAGCTCGGGCCGAACGGCCGCTCCGCCAGCGTTTTCGGGCATTTGCCACCGGCCGGGTTGCTGCTGAGGGTGAAGCTGCTGCTCGGGGTCGCCGGCGGGTTCCCGGACCAGGGCGTCATCACCGCGTTGCCTTTGTTAGGGCCGCAGGTCGGCGGGCTGTTCAGCACCGCCCGGGCGCCGCCGTCGAAGGTGAGGTCGAAGGAGGTGAACGGCACCTGCGGGGTTTCGGCGATCGTGGTGGTCAGCTGGCCGGTGACCGGGTCGGCGCGCACGTTGCCGACCAATCGCACATCGATCCCGTAGCGATCGGTCTTGGCGTCGATGAAGATCCGGTACTCGTCCCCGGAAGCCGGGTCACGGCTCAGTTGCTTGCCGGCATAGACATCGCCTTCGAGTACTTCTTCTGGCTGCGGGTGCGTCTGGTCGACCAGCGGCGGCGATTCGATCCTCGCCTGACCGACGATCGACTGCGGCGGGCAGGCGACCGGGTTTCGGCTTCCCTTGCCGAACTGGGCGTCGGTGCAGGTCTGCAGCCCGTTGGCAGCGGAGGGGTTGAGACCCATGCCCTGCGGCAGCGTCACCGTGGCGCGCCGCGTATGGGAACTGTCCTGTCCGCCGGCTTCTTTCAGGTGGGGGACATCGACGTCGACCGTGGCCGCTGCCGGCGAGTTCACGTTCGCGGTGCCGGGATCGAGATCGAGCGTCGGCTGATACGGAATCGAGTCGCAGTCTTTCGGCGAGGTTCCCGGACCGCTGGTTTCGCTCAGCGGCGGGATCGGCGACTCGAAGAAAGAGGAGCCGTTGGGGAAGTTCGGGTCGGGTTCCTCGACCGAGTCGGCGCGGAGGAAGGTCGAGTAGATCGAGCCGGAAGGGCCGCCCGGCTGCTCGCCCTCCACCCAGTCGTCAGCGTAGGCCGGACCGAAGCAGGTGGTCGGGGTCGTCAGGAACGTCTCGTCGCCGGCGCGGCCGTTGAAGACGAGGCGGTTTTTGAGGATCAAGCCTTTCTGGCCGGAGAGCAGCCCCAGGAGCGCGCCAAGCTCTTCCGGCAGCGCCTCCGGGACGTGGATCGTGAAGCCCTCGTGGAAGTCACCGGCCCAGTCGACGTCGCCTTCGAGGAAGACTTCGTTGCCGGCGAGCTTGAGGCCGAAGCGGGCGGCCTCCCCCTGTTCCGGCTGCACGTTGTAGACGGGGACCTGGGTGACGCCCGGGCTCGGGGCGATCGGACCGAGCGGTCCGGCTGCGGTGACGAAGCTTTCCCCGACTTTCGATCCCGGCGGGCAGGTGTCGGCTTCGAACTCCGAGCGTTTGCAGCGCGGGGTCGCGCCCGGGTTGACGCTGAGGCCGACGGGGAGGTCGACGCGAACAGTCTTCAGTTCGCCGACCGGAGCTTCGCCCGGCGGAGGGCCGTGCTTGATGATGAACTGGGTGAACCCGAAGTTGGGATGGGCTCCCGCGGTTTCGAAGAAGAGCTCGGGAGTGGCGATCGAGCAGGGATCGGCTTTGCAGGTCCCTGCCTGCCAGCCCGAATCGACTTCGGGATGGGTGACGTCGCTCGGGGCGATGATGTCGTCCGTGTCGGCGAGCGCCGCGGGGGCGGAGGCCAGCATCAGAAACAGGCAAAGGCAGCTCAACCACACGGTCCGCGCAGCGACGTTCTGCATTGGATTTCTCCTCCCAAGAAGCATCCTCGACAAAAAGACTACCCGAAATCGATGAGTTGAATCAACAATTTTGGGTAATATCGGCGTATGCCAACCCAGAACCGACATTCCCCCCACTCCATCTCTGTAAACGGCGATTCCAACGGAAAAGCCCCGGAAAATCGCCAAAACGGCGGCAGCCCGCAGGCCTCCCTTCCTGTCAACTGGGAGCAGCTCGCGCGGGCGACCGCCCACCCCCTGCGCGTCTCGATCCTCGAAATTCTCGGGATCGACGGCGGCCGGGTCCTCTCCCCCAGCGACCTCAGCCGCGAGCTGCAGATTCCCCTCAGCAACACCAACTACCACGTCACCGAGCTGGCGAAATCGGGCCTGATCGAGCTGGTGCGGGAGCGCCAGGTGCGCGGCGCGACCGAGCACTTCTACCGCCTGCCCGGATCCGCGGCGAGCCCCGCAGCCGAGACGGCGGAAGAGAGCGTCGAGGGCGAAGACAGCGAAGAACCGGTCGAAGAAGCGAGGCGTGCCTGGGCGATGGCCTAGCTGGCGGTGGCCGAGGCGCCGCGCCCGCGATTCAATCGGGCGCTGCATCCTGTCGATTGACGAGCATGGCAAGCGAGCGCACGGCCGACCAGCTGCGGGCGATCATCCAGACCCAGACGGAGATCGCCGCCAGCGACCTCGATCCCGAAGCGATCATGCAGCTGATCGCCGAGCGGGCGCAGAAGCTGACCCGCGCCAGCGCCGGCTTGATCGAGCTGCTGGAGGACGAGGAGATGGTCTACTCGGTCGCCGCCGGTGAGGCGACGCCTTACCTGGGGATGCGACTGAAGGCAACCGCGAGCCTCTCCGGCCTCTGCGTGCGCGAGGGGAAGGTGCTGCGGAGCGACGACACGAGCCAGGACCCGCGGGTCGACGCCGCCGCCTGCCGCCGCGTCAACGCGGGCTCGATGCTGTGCGTGCCGCTATCCCACCAGGACGAGACGATCGGCGTGCTGAAGGTCTACTCACCCGAGGCCAACCACTTCGGCGAGGGCGACGTCGAGACCCTCGAAATGCTGAGCGACCTGATCGCCGCCCACCTCTCCCACGCCAACCTCTACGAGGCCGAGTCCCGCGAAAGCCGCCGCGACGCCCTCACCGGCCTGCTCAACCGCCGCGCCTTCGAGGAGCGCCTGCCGGTCGAGCTGGCCCGCGCCGCCCGCCTCGGCCCTGTCTCCCTCTGCCTCCTCGACCTCGACGGCTTCAAGGCCGTCAACGACCGCCTCGGCCACCCCGCCGGCGACCAGGTCCTCCGCCAGGTCGCGAAGATCCTCGAGGGCTCCCGCGTCGCCGACGACTGCTTCCGCATCGGCGGCGACGAGTTCGCGATCCTGATGCCGGGGACCGACAACGACGAGGCCCACGTTGCCGCCACCCGCATCGCCGAGGAAGTCCGCCTCGCCGCCCTCGGCGAAGGCAGGATCAGCACCTCCTTCGGCATCGGCACCGCCGTCGACCGCGACGCCGAAGTCCTGATGGCGATCGCCGACAGCGAGCTGCTGGGGGCGAAGCAGCGGCTGTACGGGCGCGACCTCGAGGATTGAGTCGAAGCGGACGACGGGGTGTGGCTGTCCGTCTGGTCAAACTGGTGCGCGAGCGCCAGGTCCGCGGCGCCACCGAGGACTTCTATCGGCTGCCGGGCATCGTCGCCGAAACCAAGGCAAGCGGAGAGCAGGCGAGTGGCCTGGGCGATGGCCTAGCCACAGCCTAGGCTGCGCTCGCCCAGCTCAAGACTCCAGTTCGATCGCGACCTCGTATCTGTCGACGCCAACCCGCTGGCCCATGCCCTCGCCCGGCGGGCTCATCGAGTTCAGCGTCTCGTCTCCCTCTCGGTAGTCGTCCTCGGTCTCGAACAGGGTGATCGCCATCGAGCGGCCGCTCTCCTTGTCTTGAAGCAGGATCAGCTTCTTCGCCGGCAGGCCCTCCGGGGGTCCCGACTCGGCCCTCTCGCGGATCCCGGCGGCGGCGGCGTCCAGCGCCTCCGCGCTCGAGCCCTCCCAACGTGCAACCCGTGCATACATGGTTCCTCCTCATCTCAGAGCGGCTGTCCGTCCTAATGGACCACGGATGCGGCGTTAAATCAAGGAGGGAGTCGAAGCGGACGACGGGGGTCGAACCCGCGACCTCAAGCTTGGGAAGCTTGCGCTCTACCAACTGAGCTACGTCCGCGTGCGGGTTGATTCTACGGCGTGGGCGGGCTGCCGGGAGGCGCTGGGATCTAGTCTTCGGCGTCTGTGAGCTTTCGCTCTGTCATCGCGGTCCTGGGCGTGCTGGCCGTCGTCGGCCTGCTCGTCTTCGGGCTGGTCATCAAGGGGTCCTCGGGGCTGGAGATCGGGGACCCGGTGCCGACCTCGGCGCTGCCGCGGCTGGAAGGGGACGGGAGCGGGTCGCTGACCGCCTACCGCGGCCGCTGGGTGCTGGTCAACTTCTGGGCCTCCTGGTGCGAACCGTGCCGGGCCGAGGCCCCGGCGCTGGAGCAGTTCCAGCGCGAACACGGCGGGCCCGGGTTCGCGGTGCTCGGGATCGACACCCGCGACCTCAGCGGCGACGGGCAGGACTTCGTCCGCGAATTCGGCCTCTCCTACCCGCAGCTGCGCGACGGCGACGGAGGCGCCGCCCATGACTACGGCACCAGCGGGGTGCCCGAGACCTTCCTCGTCGACCCGCGGGGCAGGCTGCGCCTGCACGTGCCGGGGCCGGTGGACGAGCAGACGCTGGAAAGCTCGGTGGCGCCGCTGCTGCCGGAAGGGAAGTCGTGAGGGCCCGCGCCGCGCTCCTGGTCGCGCTGGCGCTGGCGCTGGCGCTGGTGGCCCCGGTCGCCGGCGCCGCCGAGCAGGCCTCGCTGACCGAAGTCGAAAAGCAGGTGATGTGCCCCGTCTGCGGCACCCTGCTGCAGCTGGCCGAATCGCCGCAGGCCCAGCGCGAGCGGGTCTTCATCAACAACCTGATCGACGAAGGCAAGTCCGAAGGAGAGATCAAGGACGCGCTGGTCGCCGAGTACGGAAACGAGGTCTTGGCGCTGCCGCCCGATTCCGGCTTCAGCCTCTCCGCCTACGTGGTCCCGATCCTCGCCCTGCTGGTCGCGGCGGCGGCGCTGGCGATCGGGGTGCTGCGCTGGCGCCGCGCCGGCGGCGGGTCGGACGGGGGCGACGGCGGGGTGCGGCCGGCGGCTCCCAGCGAGCGCGACTCCGAGCGGCTCGACGCCGACCTCGCCCGCTACGACCTCTGAACCCAGGCCGCGCCTGTGATCGCGATCGAGCCGATCGCGGTCGGCGGCAGGCGGCGGATCGCCGCGCGCAGCTCCCGCCGATCGCCGCCCTTCGCCTCCCCCTCGCGCAGGCCCGCCACCGCCGCGTCGGCCTGCGCGGCGACCGCGAGGCATGGGCCAGGTTCGCCGAGGACGGGCGGGGCGAGCAGGAGGACGAGCTCGTAGGCCTCCCGCAGCTTGCCGACCATGTGGGAGAAGCTCTGTAGCCCGAGCAGGGTGCCGGGCTTTGTCGCCGGCCGGCCGGCGCTGACGCAGACGAGCGGGTCGGCGAGCCCGGCGGCGGCCGGGCCGGAGAGGACGATCGGCTGCAGGACGTCGGCCGGCTCGGCCTCCCAGCGCAGGTACTCGTGCAGGCCGGGGGCTGGAGCGAGGCCGATCTGCGCCGCCAGCTGCGACTGGGCGAGGCCGCAATCGACCAGAACCGTGCGCCGGCCCGAGGCGCTCGCGGCCGCGGCGAGGCCGACCGCCGCGACCGCCGGCGCGCCGCCCTCCCCCGCCACCAGCACCACCCGGTGCCCATCCAGCTGCGGCAGCGCCTCGCCGAGGCGCTCGAAGTCGCCGCGCCGCAGCGACCACGCCGCCGACCCGGGCGCCGGGCCGGCGATCTCCGCCAGCAGCGGGAGCCTGGCGCGGCCCCGCAGCATCACATCCGCTCGGGCGCGGAGATCCCCAGCAGGCCGAGCGCCGCCGCGATCGTCCGCTTCGCCGTCAGGCAGAGCGCCAGCCGCGAGGCTTCGACTCCCTCGCCCTCGGCGCCGACCACCTGGCAGTCGCGGTAGAAGGCGTGGAAGTCTGCGGCGACGGCGGTCGAGTAGGCGCAGATCCGGTGGGGAGCGCGGCGGGCGGCGGCCGCCCGCACCTCCTCGGGGAACTCGAGCAGACGCTTGACCAGCACCTTCTCGCTCTCCTCCAGCGGCGCCCGCTCGCCCACTGAGGGCTCGGCCGAGCCCTCCTCCCCCGCCTTGCGCAGGATGCTGGCGATGCGGGCGTGGGCGTACTGCACGTAGTAGACCGGGTTCTCGCTCGACTGGCTGCGGGCCAGCTCGAGGTCGAGGTCGACGGTGGTCTCGTGGCTGCGCCAGAGCATGAACCAGCGGGTGGCGTCGACGCCGATGTCGGCGACCAGCTCGTCGAGGGTGACGAAGTCACCGGTCCGCTTCGACATCTGCACCCGCTCGCCGCCTTCGACGATGTGGACGAGGTTCATGGTCAGCGCCTCGAAGCGCTCGGGGTCGGCCCCGAGGGCCTCGATCGCCGCCCTCACGCGTGCCACGTAGCCGTGGTGATCGGCGCCGAGGACGTCGACCAGGCGCTCGAACCCGCGCTGGAGCTTGTCCCAGTGGTAGGCGATGTCCGGCGTCAGGTAGGTGGCCTCGCCGTTGGAGCGGATCAGGACCCGGTCCTTGTCGTCGCCGAAGTCGGTCGTCCGCAGCCACAGCGCGTCCTCGTGGCGGTAGGTGTGGCCCCGCTTCTCCAGCTCGGCGAGCGCTTCGTCGACCTCGCCCTTGGCGTAGAGGCTGCGCTCGGAGAACCAGTTGTCGAAGTGGACGCCGAAGCGCTCTAGCGAACCCGCGACTTCCTTCAGCACCTCCTCGATCCCCCGCTTTTCGAGCGTCTCCCGGTCAGACGGGTTGACCCCCTCGGCCTGCAGCCGGGCAGCGATCTCGCCGACGTACTCGCCGGCGTAGCCGTCCTCGGGCGGCTCCTCCCCGCGCATCCTCGCCGCCAGGGAGTCGGCGAAGCGGCCGATCTGGCTGCCGGCGTCGTTGACGTAGTACTCGCGCTCCACCTCGTGGCCGGCGGCCTGCAGCAGGCGGGCCAGCGAGTCGCCGTAGGCGGCGTTGCGGCCGGTGCCGACGTGGATCGGGCCGGTCGGGTTGGCGGAGACGAACTCGACCAGGACCCGCTCGGGGCTGTCGGTCGGGCTCGGCCCGACGTCCTCCCCGGCGGCCAGCAGGTCGCCCAGGGCCCGCAGATACCAGGAGTCGGCGAGGAAGAAGTTGACGAAGCCGGGGCCGGCGACCTCGATCCGCTCCAGCTCGGGTGCGAGGCCGGGATCGCCCTCCAGCTCGCCCCGCAGCCGCTCGGCCACCGCGCGCGGGTTGTCGCCGAGGGCGCCGGCGAGCAGCATTGCCGCGTTGGAGCTGTAGTCGCCGAGATCGGGCTTCGGCGGGCGCTCCAAAGTCGGGCGGGGGCCGGTCGGCTCGCCGTCGCGCAGAGCCCGCGCGGCGGCCTCGACCGCACCCCGCAGCGCGGCGACTGAATTGGTGGGGGTCACGGGTCAATCGTATGGACCGGGCCTGCGGCGGGGTACGCTGCCCGCTTGCGCGCAGCCGTCTTCAGCGACATCCACGCCAACCGGCAGGCCCTCGAGGCCGTTCTCGCGGCGGTGGACGAGGCGGAGGTCGACCAGATCTGGTGCCTCGGCGACCTCGTCGGCTACGGCGCCGACCCCAACGCCTGCGTGGCCCTCGCCCGCGAGCGGTTCAGCCTCTGCCTGGTCGGCAACCACGACCTCGCCCTGCTGGGAGCGCTCGACATCTCGACCTTCTCGGAGGCGGCGGCGGCCGCCGTCGCCTGGAGCCGCGAGCAGGTCAGCGAGGAGACCGTCGAGTTCCTGGCGACCCTGGAGCCGACCGCCTCGCAGAACGGCGTCGGCCTCTCCCACGCCTCCCCCCGCGACCCGGTCTGGGAGTACGTGCTCTCCACCGACCAGGCCGAAGCCGGCCTCGACGCCCAGGAGGAGCGGGTCGGCCTGATAGGCCACTCCCACATCGCCCTCTTCTTCATGCGGGCGCCGGGGGTGCGGCGCGGCTACGCGCAGGGGGCGCAGGCGAGCGACGGCAGTGAGGTCGAGATCGCCGAGGGGGAATGGCTGCTCAACCCCGGCAGCGTCGGCCAGCCGCGCGACGGCGA
>DATMBY010000268.1:0-2205 GCA_035558995.1 Solirubrobacterales bacterium | reverse complement strand
CCCCGAGCTGACCGGCCGCGAGAACATCTACCTCAACGGTTCGATCCTCGGGATGCGGCGGTCCGAGATCAGCCTCCGCTTCGACGAAATCGTCGAGTTCGCCGAGATCTCCCGCTTCCTCGACACGCCCGTCAAGCGCTACTCGAGCGGCATGTCGGTCCGCCTCGCCTTCGCCGTCGCCGCCCACCTCGAGCCCGAGATCCTCCTCGTCGACGAGGTGCTCGCGGTCGGCGACGCCGCCTTCCAGCGCAAGTCGCTGGGGAAGATGAACGAGGTGGCGAAAGAGGGCCGCACCGTCGTCTTCGTCTCCCACAACCTGGCGATCATCCAGGCGCTATGCAGCCGCGGCGTCCTGCTCGAACGCGGGGAGGTGATCACCGACGCCCCGATCGGCGAGGCGATCGACACCTACCTGCGGACGCTGGAGCGCTCGGCCGCGACCGACCTGCTCGAGCGCACCGACCGCGACAGCCGCGCCTACGACGAGACCCTGGTGCGGCGGCTGGAGATCAGCGGCCCCTCCGGCCAGGCGAACGCGATCGTCGCCGGGCAGCCGGCCACGATCGCCGTCGAGGTGACCGAGGAGCTGCCCTCGATGGAGTGCCAGCTGACGATCGCCAACAGCCTCGGCCAGCCGATCTGCACCCTGGACAGCGAGATGTCGGCACCGGCCGACGTCCGCGACCCGGGGCTCGGCCCGCGGATCGAGTGCGAGGTCCCTGCCCTCCCCCTCGTCCCCGGCCGCTACCGGATCGACGTCATCGTCAAGGCCAAGCGGCAGATCCAGGACGGGCTGCAGGCGGCGGCCTTCTTCGACGTCGAGCCGGGGCTGGTCGGCGAGCGGCCGACCGCGGCGGCCGGGCTGGAAGGGAGCGTCGTCCTGCCCCACGTCTGGCGGCTGCCCGGATGAGCGCCCCCAGCTTCGCGATCGTCATCACCGCCTACGAAGCCGCCGCGACGATCGGCGCCGCGGTCGACTCGGCGCTGGCGCAGACGCGCCCGGCCGAGGAGGTGATCGTCGTCGACGACGGCTCCCGCGACGACCTCGCCGCCGCCCTCGCCCCCTATGGCGACCGGGTCTCCCTCATGCGGCGCGAGAACGGCGGCGGCGCCGCCGCCCGCAACACCGGCGCCGAGGCGGCGCGGAGCGAGTTCATGGCGATCCTCGACGCCGACGACGCCTACGAGGCGCGGCGGCTGGAGGCGATCGCCGCCCTGGCCGGGGAGCGGCCCGAGCTCGACCTGATCGCCACCGACGCCAGCTTCGTCGTCGACGGGGCGACGAAGGGGACCTTCCTCGAGCACAACCCCTTCCCCCGCGGCGACCAGCGGCTGGCGATCTTCGAGCGCTGCTTCCCGACCGGCTGGCCGGCGGTGCGGCTCTCCGCCCTGCGCGAGGCCGGCGGCTTCGACCCGGAGATGCGGATCGCCTACGACTGGGACTGCTGGCTGCGGATGATCCTCGCCGGCTCGACCGTGGGGATGGTCGAGGAGCCGCTCTACGACTACGTCCTCCACGGCGGCAGCCTCGCCTCGAGCCGGCTGGCGAGCCTGCGCGAGCGGGTGGCGCTGCTGGAGAAGGCGGGCGCGAACCCGAACCTGCGGACCGATGAGCGGCCGGCGCTGGAGCGCTGGCTCGGCGTCTACCGCGAGCAGGTCGCGCGCGGGGCGATCGAGGCGGCGCTGCAGGGCGGCGGCTCGTCGCGGCAGGAGCTGGGGCGGCTGGCGCGCTCGCGCGACCTCGGCCTGCGGACCCGCGCCCTGGCCGGCCTCGCCGCGGCGGCGCCCTCGCTGGTTCGCCGCCTCGCCCCCTCGCCTCCGCCCCCCGAGGAGCGCTTCGGAGCAGCGGATTGACCCGCTTCAGCGTCGTCATCCCGACCTACCAGCGGCGCCAGACCGTCGTCCGCAGCGTCACCGCCCTCGCCGGGCAGACCTGCTCCGACTTCGAGGTGGTGGTCGCAGTCGACGGCTCCAGCGACGGCACCGCGGATGCCCTGCGGGGACTGGAGACGAGCTTCCCGCTGCGCGTGCTCGAGCAGCCGAACCGGGGTCGGGCGGCGGCGGTCAACGCCGGCGCCGCGGCCGCGGGCGGCGAGCTGATCCTCTTCCTCGACGACGACATGCGGGCGGACCCGCGCCTGCTGGAGGAGCACGAGCGCTCCCACCGCGAGGGCGCCGACGTGGTGATGGGCGACCTCCCGCTCG
>DATMBY010000267.1:0-2489 GCA_035558995.1 Solirubrobacterales bacterium | reverse complement strand
CAGCCCGCCGTTCTGCGTCGACGAAACCACGCCGAACTTCCGCTTCATGATGCGGAACGTCGGCGACAAAGGTGGCAAGCTCCGCGTCACCGTCAGCTACGAAAACACCCACAAGGTGGTCAAGGCGAGGAACAACGACGTCCATTCCGACGACGTCGAAGCATGGGTGCCGACGCCCTCGCTGAAGCTCGAGACCGGTGACGAAGACGAACGCGTTGCCCGCATCACCTTCACTGCGAAGGACCCGAAGAGCGAGTACCTGGTCGACGACCTCTACGTCGATCCGTTCGCCCGCCACTGATCCGGGAGCAGATGTAGGCAGGCGGCTGGTGAGCGGGGGCGGTGCGATCGTGTCGCCCCCGCTTTTTTTGATCCTCGCGGGGCGAGAAACCCCTGCATTCGGCCGTTCGAGGGGGCCGGCTTAAGGCGGCTGGACAGATTGTCGATAAGGACAGTCCGGAGCGTCGTCAGCGCTCGCCCTAAACCGAAAGAGATCGCCATGCACCTCATCCGCAACAAGCGAACGCTCGTCGCGCTCGCTTGCGTAGCCGCCGTCGCCGTTGCCGCCGTCGCCTACGCGTACTTCACGAGCACCGGCTCGGGCACCGCCACCGCCAAAGTCGGGACCAGCTCCGCCGTCACCCTGAAAGGGACGGTCGCCGGCAACCTCTACCCCGGAGCCTCCCAGCAGGTCTCCTTCACGGTCGACAACCCGTCGAGCGGCGCCCAGCGGGTCGGCACCATCACCCTGACCGGGATCACGGTCGACGCCGGCCACTCGACCTGCAGCGTCACCATCAGCGGTGGCAACCCCGACTTCACGATGCCGGCAGTCGCGGTCAACGCAACCTTCCCCTCCGGAAACGGGCAGGCAGTGACGCCGAAAGGCACGCTGACGATGAACGACACGGGCGTCAACCAGAACGCCTGCCAGGGCGCTGAACTGACCCTCGCCCTCTCCAGCAACTAGGCGATCTCGCCAGGACCCGATGACGGGGCGGCGCGACATTGGACGCAAGCGCGCGGCCAGGGCACTCGTTGCCCTGGCCGCCGCTGTCTCCTGCCTCGGCGGCGTCGCCTATGCGGCCTCCATCTCCGAGCAGGCTCGCCCGCTCGGGAAGAAGTCCAAGCAGCCACAGCAGAAGCAAGGCCAGGGACCGCCGCGGCCCCGCTTCATCGAAGTTCCGCCCAATGGGGGCGTCGATCCCGATTCCCAGCTCCGGTTCCACGTCGCAGCGCCCGAATCGAAAGGCGGTAGCCCCGGCCCAGGGCCAGGCGGACCGTCGCCGGATCGCTGGCGTCGCTTCGAATGCCGGCTCGACGGGGGCGCTTGGGACGAATGCGCGTCGCCGTACCTTCTTCGCGGGCTCGAGCCCGCTGAACACTCCTTCGCCGTCCGGGCGCTGAACCGCCGTGGCCTCAGCGGGCAGGTGGCCCGCTACCGCTGGGCGCTGCGCGAGCCGAAGGAATTCTCGGTCGAACCATTGTCGGGCTCCCTCGACGAGCTGATGCCCGGCGCGCCCGCCCAATCACTGCCGGTGCGGATCACCAACCCGAACCCGGCGCCGATCGAAGTCACGAGCTTGACCGTCTCGGTGGCGCCGGAGCCCTCGGCCTGCCCCGCCGACCCCAACTTCGAAGTCACCCCCTCCAGCCTCGGCCCGGCGGCGCCGCTGACCGTCCCCGCCGGCGGCACCGCCAGCCTGCCGACCGCGACCGCAACGGCGCCGACCCTGGCGATGCGAGAACTGCCGATCGACCAGAATCCCTGCCAGGGTGCGACCGTCCACCTCGACTTCCGCGGCGAGGCGCGCGGATGAAGCGGGTGCGGATCAGCGGCGTCGCCGGCTCGATTCTCGTCGCGGTGCTGCTCGCGCTGGTCGCCAGCGCCGTCTCCTACTTCACCGCCAACGGAACCGGGAACGCCTCGGCCGCGGTCTCGAAACTGACCGCGCCGACGATCACCGCCGCGACCCCGGCCGCCGGCGGGACGGTCGCGCTGACCTGGAGCGCGATGACGGCGCCCGGGGAAGGCACGGTCACCTACTACGTCACCCGCGACGGCGGCAAAGCGGCCGGCAGCTGCCCCGAACAGGCAGCGCCGACGGCGGTCACGACCTGCACCGACAGCTCCGTCCCGGTCGGCGAACACACCTACGTGGTGACCGCGCTGTGGCGGACCTGGCAGGCGACGAGCAGCGGCAAAACCGCCAAAGTCACGATCGGCGCGGCAACCACCTTCACGATCTCGGCGAGCCCGACGAGCATCACCGCCGGCGGCTCGAGCAACCTCACGATCACCGCCAAGGACGAAGCGGGTAGCACGGTGACCAGCTACACCGGCTCGCACTCGCTCGTCTTCTCCGGCGCCAACGCGGCCCCCGGAGGCACCAAACCGACCGTGGTCAACAGCGCCGGGACCGTGGTCAACTTCGGCACCGCCACGGCGCTGACCTTCACCAGCGGCGTCGCCACCGTCACCTCGAGCA
>DATMBY010000266.1:0-8353 GCA_035558995.1 Solirubrobacterales bacterium | reverse complement strand
AGGACGTCCCCCTCTCGCGGACCTTCGGCGATGACGCGGGGCGCTGGTTCCAGGGGCAGCTCGAAGAGCACGGTGTCACCTTCCACGGCGGCGAGACCCTGAGCGCCTTCGAGGGCGACGGCCGGGTCAGGGCCGTCGTCACCGAGAGCGGCCTCGCGATCGAGTGCGAGGCGGTCGTCGTCGGCGCCGGGGTGCGGCCCGACGCGATGCTGGCGCAGCGAGCCGGGATCGAGGTCGGCGACGGCGGCATCGTCTGCGACGCAAAGCTCGAGACCTCCGTCCCCGGCGTTTACGCCGCGGGCGACTGCTGCTCGTATGACAGCGTTCTCCACGGCCGCCGCATCCACGTCGAGCACTGGGACGTGGCGATGCAGCAGGGAATCCACGCCGCCGCCAACATGCTCGGCGCCGATGCCGATTACGAGGTCGTGCCTTACTTCTTCAGCGACCTCGCCGACTGGGCGGGGATCGAGTACGTCGGCCCCGCCTACGAGTGGGACCGCGAGGTCTGGCGCGGAGACCGCGAGGGCGGCGAATTCTCGGTCTGGTACCTGCAGGGCGACCGCGTCGCCGGCTGCCTCAGCGTCGGCCGCTCCGAGGAACTCGCCGAAGCCCGGCAGATGATCGCCGAGCGAACTCCCTTCAGCTGAGTCCCTTATTCTGAGGGAGTGCCGTTGCGGCCTGGTGTAATGGCAGCACGCCTCGCTCTGGACGAGGAAGTCGGGGTTCGAGCCCCTGGGCCGCAGTAGACCGCCACGCTCGTAACGCCCTGCAAAAGCGTCTAATCGCTCTGCTAGCTTCGCGCCCATGCGGATCCCCAGTCATAAGACGATCCTTCTCATGCTCCTCGCCTTGGCGGCGCTCCTGGTTGCCGGCTGCGGCGGCGGGGGCGGCGACGAAACCGAAACGACGACGGCGCCCACGGTCGAAGAAGCGACCGCCCTGACCAAAGAGGAGCTGATCAAGGAGGGCGACGGGATCTGCGCCGAGGTGAACGCCGCCGTCGGCGCCCTCAGCGCCTCGGAAACCGAAGAAGCCTCGGCGACCGGCGACAGCGAAAAAATCTCCAACCTCTACCTCGGGATGGTCGAACGCCTGCAGGAACTGGGGACGCCCGAAGGCGATAGCGGCGACTACGCCAAATTCAGCGAAGCCGCCGAAGAGCTGGGCAAGGTGGAGGGCGAACTGAAACTGGCGGCCGAACGCGAAGACGTCGCCGGGGTCGAAGAAAAAGGCGGCGAAGCCGCTGCGGCTCTCGAAAGCTTCCAGTCCCAGGCGGCGATCTACGGCTTCGAAGACTGCAGCGACGACCCCGGCACCCCGACCCCCGCCGGCAGCGGCACGGCGACTCCCGGCGGCGAAGAATTCGAAGGCGAAGAATCCGAAGGCGGGGTCGAAGTCGAACCCGAAGACGAAGAACCGGCGCCCGAAGAAGAATATGTGCCCGAAGAAGAAGTAGCGCCCGAAACCGGCGGCGCCGGCGGCGGCCCCGAAGCACCCGAACCGGCGCCGGAAACCGGTGGGGAATCCGGCGGGGTAGGCCCGGGCTGATCAACCTCGCCGAATTTTGGGCCCCTATAGGGCACCAAACTTCGGAGACCCGGATGGGGAGGACGGGCCGGTGGGGGCCCGACGGAGGTGCTCCGAACGACCCCCACCCGACTCCCCTACGCCGCCGAAGAGTCAGCCCACGTCCCGTACAACTTGCTGTACGGCCCGCCCGCGTGGATCAGCTCGTCGTGGCTCCCCTGCTCGGCGATCTGGCCGTTTTCGAGGACGACGATCTTGCCGGCTCGGCGGATCGTGGAGAGGCGGTGGGCGATGACGATGGCGGTGCGGCCGTGGAGGAGGCGCTCGAGGCCGCGCTCGATGGTTTTCTCGGTGCGGACGTCGACGTTGGAGGTGGCCTCGTCGAGGATGAGGATGCGGGGCTCGGCGAGGAGGGCGCGGGCGAAGGCGAGGAGCTGGCGCTGGCCGGCCGAGAGCTGGATGCCCCGCTCGCCTACTTCGGTGTCGAGGCCTTGGGGGAGGCGGGTGACGAAGTCGGTGGCGTCGACGGCGGCGATCGCCGCTTCGATCTCCTCCTCGGATGCCTCGGGCCGGCCGAAGGCGACGTTTTCGCGGACGCTGCCGCTGAAGAGGAAGCCCTCCTGCGGGACGATTCCGAGCTGGCGCCGCAGCGCCCGCTGCTGCACGCCGCGAAGGTCATGGCCGTCGACGCGGACGATCCCCTTCTGCGGGTCGTAGAAGCGGGCGACCAGCTTGGCGAAGGTCGACTTGCCGGCGCCGGTGGCGCCGACCAGCGCCAGGGTCTGTCCCGGCGGCACGTGCAGGTCGACGTCGCGCAGGGCCCAGAGATCGTCGTCGGAGTCGGTCTCGGCCGCGGTCTGATCCGCGTAGGAGAACCAGACGCCGTCGAGCTCGATCTCGCCGCGCAGCGTTCCCGGGTCGATCGCGCCCGGCGCGTCGACCATGTCGGGCGGCGTGTCGAGCAGATCGAAGATCTTGTCGAGCGCCGCCATCCCCTGCTGATAGGTCGTGTAGAGCTGGGAGAGTTCCTGGATCGGTTCGAAGAAGCGGGTCAGGTAGCCGACGAAGGCGACGACGACGCCGACTTCGAGCGCCCCGTCGATCGCCTGGCCGCCGCCGTAGAGCAGGATCACCGCGGTGCCCACCGCCGCCAGCAGTTCGACCGCCGGGAAGTAGGAGGCGTTGAGGTAGACGGTCTTCATGTTGACGTCGCGGTTCTGTTCGTTGAGGTCGGTCATCGCCGCCACGTGGCGCGGCTCCTGGCCGAAGCTGCGCACCACCCGCACGCCGCTGAGCGTCTCCTGCAGGTAGGCGGTGACCGCGGCGATGCGCTCGCGGGTGGCGCGGTAGGTGCCGGCGGAGACGATCCGGAAGACCACGCTCGCCACCGCCAGCAGCGGGAAGGTGACGAAGGTGATCAGCGCCAGCTTGACGTCGAGGAAGAGCATGATCACGACGATCCCGACCAGGGTCAGGGTGCTGGAGAAGATCGTCACCAGGCCGTTGGTGACCAGCTGGTTCAGCGCTTCGACGTCGTTGGTCATCCGCGAGATCAGGACGCCGGGGCTGCGGCGGGTGAAGAAGCCGATCGACATCGACTGCAGGTGGGTGAAGATGCGCTCGCGCAGGTCCTGCAGCGCCCGCGTCCCGATCCAGCCGACGAGGTAGGTCTCCCAGTAGGTGGCGACGGCGTAGAGGACGGTGGCGAAGACGAAGGCGGCGACGATCCAGTCGAGCGTGGAGACGTCGCCGGCGCTGATGCCGCTGTCGATCGCCTTGCCGAGGAGGTAGGGAGGGGCGAGGGCGGCGGCGGTCTCCAGCAGCAGGGCGGTGAACATCAGGATCACGCGCCGCCGGTAGGGCCCCAGCAGGCCGATCATCCAGCGCACCTTGCGCGCCCGCTGGTCCTCGCCGCGGACCAGGCGCCAGAGGTCGGCGAAGAGCCGGCCGATGTTGCCGATCCTGCCGCCCCCGTCGTTCACAGGCGCGCCACCTCCTCGCGCTCCTCGAGGTCGTGCTGGAGGAAGACCGAGTCGGCGAGGCCGTGCTCGGCGATCTCGCGGTAGAAGCCGCATCCCGCCAGCAGCTCCTCGTGGGTGCCGCGGTCGACGATCGAGCCGCTGTCCATCACCACGATCTCGTCGGCGAGCGAGACGGTGGAGAGGCGGTGGGCGATGATGAAGGTCGTCCGCCCGGTCATCGCCTCGCGCAGCCCGGCTTTGATCGCCGCCTCGGTGGTTGCGTCGACCGAGGAGGTGGCGTCGTCGAGGATGAGGATGCGCGGGTCGGCGAGCAGGGCGCGGGCGATCGCGACCCGCTGGCGCTGGCCGCCGGAGAGGGTGAGGCCGCGCTCGCCGACCCGGGTCTCGTAGCCCTCGGGCAGCTCGCGGATGAAGGCGTCGGCCTGGGCGCGGCGGGCGGCGGCTTCGATCTGATCGAGCGAGGCGTTCTGGTGGGCGTAGGCGATGTTCTCGGCGACCGAGGCGGTGAAGAGGAAGCTGTCGTCGGCGACGAAGGCGATCTGCGAGCGCAGCGACTCGACGTCGACGTCGCGCACGTCGACGCCGTCGACCCGGACTGTCCCCTCGCTCGGGTCGTAGAGCCGCGCGATCAGCCCGACCAGGCTCGTCTTCCCGGAGCCCGACGGTCCCACCAGCGCCACCGTCCTCCCGGCCTCGACGGCGAGGTCGACGCCGGTGAGCGCCGGTGCCGCCAAAACCCCCGCCGACGGGCCGATTTCGGTCCGTATAGGACCGTTTTCGTCCCGTCGGCCGCCGTATTGGAGGGTGACGTCGCGCAGCTCGACGGCGCCGCCGCCGACCGGCAGCGCCGGCGCGCCAGGCGGGCTCTGGATCGCCGGTTCGCGGTCGAGGATTTCGAACATGCGGTT
Organism: Solirubrobacterales bacterium; assembly: GCA_035558995.1. GTDB lineage: Bacteria > Actinomycetota > Thermoleophilia > Solirubrobacterales > 70-9 > VAYN01. Next base: position 3,933 of record DATMBY010000266.1, on the reverse strand, counting down.
GCCGCTGGCGACGGCCCGCTGGGCCATCCCCAGCGCCATGCCGAGGGAGCGCATCGGCCCGGCGAGCATCGCGACGTAGGTGTAGAAGGCGACGAAGGCGCCGAGGCTGAGGTTGCCGTCGATCACCTCGCGGCCGCCGACCAGCAGCACCAGCGCGATCCCGATCTGCGGCAGCAGTCCAATCAAGGGTGAGAAGGTGGCCTGGACGCGGGTCGTGTAGATGCTCTGGTCGAAGACGCGCGCGACGGCGCGCTGGAAGCGGTGGAGCTGGTGTTCCTCGCGGGCGAAGGCCTTGACGATGCGGATCCCGGAGACGTTCTCCTCCGCCTCGGCGGTCAGTTCGGCGACCCGCTGCTGCACCTCCTGCTGGGCCGGGCGGGAGATCTGGCTGTATTTCGTCGCGGCGAGGATCACCAACGGGGCCGGGATCAGGGCCACCAGCGCCAGCACCGGGTTGATCGCGATCATCACCACTGCCGCCAGGGTGATCGTCAGCAGGTTCTGGGTGATGAAGATCAGCCCGTAGCCGAGGAAGAAGCGGATCGACTGCAGGTCGACGGTCGCCCGCGACATCAGCTGCCCCGTCTGCTGCCCGTCGAAGAAGCCGAGGTCGAGCCGCTGCAGGTGGGCGTAGAACTGCTGGCGCAGGTCGAATTCAACCGCCAGCGAGACCTTGCCGGCGACCACCCGCCGCACCACCGTCAGCCCCAGCCGCAGGATCCCGGCGCCGACGATCGCCAGCGCCAGCGGCAGCAGGTCCGGCTTGTTCCCCTCCTTGACCGCGTTGACCGCTTCGCCGATCAGCCACGGGATCAGCACCGTCATCCCCATCGCCGCCCAGGCGAAGACCAGCGAACCCCAAAGCTGCGTCCGGTAGGGACGCAGGAACCCCATCAAACGGCGGTAGGTACGCACCTACCCACTATACAAAGTGAAGTATTAGGAAAGGTGTCGCTTTGTCTCCGAATACGAGACAAAACCATTGACCGTCTATTCCAGCCGCGCCGCGGCCTTGGCGCTGGGGACCCTGCCGTCGGAACAGGGTTTGGGGCCGTGGCCGGGGCGGGGGAGGATCTGGAAGTTGGTGACGTCGTGGAACTGGGTCGTCGTGCCGCTGTTCTGGGCGAGGTTGACGACGAGGCGGTAGAAGCCGGGCTGGAGGGCGTGGTAGAAGATCTCCGGCCGGGTCGCGGGGGAGTAGCTGCCGGCGGAGCCGATCCGCTCGGCGAGGACGCCGTTGGGGCCGGCGTACTTGGCGTAGTCGAAGGATTTGCCGGCCAGGCGGCCCTTGCCGACGGGGCTCTTGATCGCGTCTGCGAGCTTCTTCGGGAGGACGCAGTCGGGAACCCGCTTGAGGCTGAAGCGGAGGTGCCCCTCGCCGAGTTGCGGTTCGCCGCCCAGCTCACCCGGCGCCAGCTGGAAGTTTTCGACGAGGACCTTGACGACGACGGCCCGGTTGACCTGGCGGGCGCCGTTGCGGGGGGAGACGATTTCCACCCCAGGCGCGCCGGGCACGGCGGAACTTTCGGCCTTGGCGGTGTTCGAGGTCTCGGAGCCGCCGAAGACGAGGGCGAGCGCCACGCCGACGGCGGCCAGCGCCACGGCGGCCAGGGTTGCAGTCCTCGTTCGCACGGCCGGGAACACTACGCAGATCTCCGTTAACGCCTGCTCATGTCGCTAATCTGACCCGTTCTCGATGTCCCCCGCCACCGAACTTGCGATTCGCATCCGCGCCGCCTCCCGCCGCCCGGCGAGCTGGTGGCAGCTGGCCAAATTCGGGATCGTCGGCGGTTCCGGGTACCTGATCAACCTCGCGGTCTTCGCACTCTTGGCCGGCGTCTTCGACGTGCACCACCTCGCCGCCGCCGTCGGCGCCTTCCTCGTCGCGGTCAGCAACAACTTCTTCTGGAACCGCCATTGGACCTTCGGCCCGGGCGAGAACCCGGCGCACTTCCAGGCCGCCCGCTTCTTCGTCGTCAGCCTCGCCTCGCTCGGCGTCAACCTGGTCGCGCTCGAATTGCTCCTCTCTGCGGACATGGGCGAGCTCCCCGCCCAGGCGATCGCCGTCGCCGTCGCCATGCCCTTCAATTTCCTCGGGAACAAGCTGTGGGCGTTTGACTGATTCGCTGGGCTCTGGACGCCTCAGGCATCATTGAGGTATGAGCGAGAGCAGGAAAAACTTCGACCCGCAGGCGATCGAGGCCGCCAGGCAGCAGGCGTGGGAGCGGCGCGGGGACTTCGAGGCGCCGCGGCCGGCCGAGGGGCAGGAGCGGGTCTACGTCAAGCCCTCGAGCCCGTTCACCTCGGGCAACCTGCACATGGGGCACGTCCGCGACTACTCGATCGGGGACTCCTACGCCCGCTTCCGCCGCGGCCGCGGCGACGCGGTCCTCTTCGGCTTCGGCTTCGACGCCTTCGGCCTCCCGGCCGAGCTGGCGGCGATCGAGCGCGAGACGACCCCCGCCGAGTGGGTCGAGCAGTGCGGCGAGCGGATGCTGGGGCAGATGAAGCGGCTCGGCTTCTCCTTCGACTACGACCGCGTCTTCTACAGCTCCGACGAGGGCCAGTACCGCTGGTCCCAGTGGCTCTTCCTCACCCTGCTCGAGCACGACCTGATCTACCGCGCCGACGCCACTGTCGACTGGTGCGACACCTGCCAGACCACCCTCGCCTCGATCCAGGTCGAGGACGGGCGCTGCTGGCGCTGCCACAACGAGGTGCGGCTGATCCGGCGCCCGACCTGGTTCCTGCGGATCACCCCCTACCTGGAGGAGAACGACCGCAACACCGAGCAGCTCGCCGAGAGCGGCAAGTGGGACGACCTCTCGCTGGCCACCCAGCGCTACATCCTCGGCCGCGCCGACGGCGTCGAGCTCGACCTCGAGGGCGACGGCGGCGCGCTCACCGTCTTCACCCCGCACCGGCGGGCGGCTTCGCTCGCCAGCTTCGTCCTGCTCTCGCCGCGGCACCCGGCGCTCGACGCCTGGGTCACCGACCCGGCGGCGCGGGAGCAGCTCGAGCAGATGCGCTCGGGCGGCTGGGAGCGCAGCGCCCGCGACGCCCGCTCGGTCCCGCTGGTCGACACCGGCGCCTCGATCGCCGACCCCGGCGGCGAGGAGCTGCCGGTCGTCGTCTCGCCGATCGTCGACGCTCGCTACGGCCCCACCGCCGCGCTGGGCATCCCGGCCGTCGACGACGCCGACCGGGAGATAGCCGAGCGCCTGGACCGGGTCGTCGTGCCTGGGCCCGTCGAGGAGGGGGAGGAGGCGCCCGCCGGAGAGCCCCTGCCGGACGCCCGCGAGGCCACCCGCTACCGCGCCAACGACTTCTCGATCTCGCGCCAGCGCGCCTGGGGCTGCCCGACCCCGATCGTCCTCTGCGAGGAGTGCGGAGCGGTGCCGGTGCCCGAGGAGGACCTGCCGGTGGTGCTGCCGCGCGACCTCAGGCCGACCGGCGAGGGGAACCCGCTGGCCGAGCGCCCCGACTTCGTCGACGTCGAGTGCCCGAAGTGCGGCGGCGCCGCCAAGCGCGAGACCGACACCCTCGACTGCCACTTCGACGCGCTCTGGCTCTGGGTCCCGGCCGCGGTCCCGCCCGAGGGCCGGGCCGAGCAGATGTTCACCCACCCCGAGCTGCAGGAGTGGCTGCCCTCCGAGCGCCTCGTCGCCGGCAACGACAGCGGCGGCTTCGTCTTCGACCAGCGGGTCGTGACCAAGGCCCTGCGGGACATCGGGCCCTTCGCCTTCATGGGGGAGGGGGAGCCCTTCGCCGGCTGCCTCTTCCACGAGATGGTGATCGCCGACGGCCGCAAGATGAGCAAGCACCTGGGGAACGTCGTCAATCCCGACGAGCTCGTCGCCGAGCACGGCGCCGACACTGTTCGCGTCGCCGTCCTCTACGCCGCCGGCCCGGCGAAGACGCTGAACTGGAGCG